>NZ_CBFHHX010000006.1:0-170270 GCF_965655845.1 Candidatus Salinivivens marinus | reverse complement strand
CTGGGCTGCTCATAAATGCACCCATTGCTTCCATGTCAGTAACATTCATGCAAGCCATGAACTCTTTTTCACCCAATTCTGCAAAGCGCCATTCTGTTACAAAGTCACCAGCTCCTGCTGCCATGTCTGCTTTAATCTTTGCGTGGAGAACATTCGCTCCCGCTTCTACAGTTCCCCGAACAAATACATTCATAGGTTTATCTCCTTTGATTTTCTTGTGCTTGCCTTGAGCGTCTGAGCCGCACTAGGTTTCTTTAAATCTGATTATCGTTAGCCTTGTTGTGTCGCCAACATAGCTTTGACTAACTTTCGGGCATTGTCGTCGTCGACAACTGGAGTAACAGTTGGGAATTTGCACTGTCCCGACCAGCCCATAATCCACGAAGTTAACGCTTCTTGATTATCGGATTCGACAACGATCCAGCCGTTTCCATTTGGAACATCGTGCCACCGTCCAATTTGAGACACACCATCAGGATATTCACCAGCAATTTGTTCATCAGTCATATTTGCGAAGAACGCTTGAGTGTCAGCTTGTTTGTCTCGGTCAACTTGATAAGTACACATAAAAATCATAAATTTACCTCCATAAATTAGTTTTTGTTTAAATATTTTGCTAGTTTGTAGTCTTTGTAGATTAACGTGATTTTGTAACAAAGATACTAAATGTTGTTTTGACGTTAAGTAAGTCCACTGACTTTGAAAATTTTTCTTAATTAATAAACTTTTCCAAAGCCTGAAGTCTTTTATTTGAGGCCGCATCTATTCCATTTTATACCATAGAGAATTTGTTCGCTAACTACACTTAAAGTCAAGCACCATCCCACCGTCTTAGCATCCAGTACCACTGTTCTGGATTCGCCATGATCCGCGCGGATAGACTGTTGTTAAAAACATGCGTCATGGTGATGCTATCGGTGTGGGGGATTGGGGCTTCGAATTCCACGCGAAATGCGTTCCCATCATCAATGCGTGTGCCAAATGCAGGAATCATGGGCAGATCATATTTAATTGCAAGCTGGGCAGCTGAAAGAGATGTAAGAGCGTCATGCCCGAGAAACGGTATCCTAACGCCTTCCGAATATTTTTCATCTAACAAGATTGAAATAATGCCACCATCCCGCAGATGCCGCACTAGGGCCCTGGTTCCAACTTTTCCCGTCGCCAAAATCGGCTTTCCCCCTGCCTCTATACCAGCAAGAATGCGGCGCGCGTAGTGGCGGTTCTTGTGTGGTCGATACACAGCGCCGCTTTCAAGCCCATGCATTTTGATCACAGCGCGAACAGCTTCCCACTGTCCAAAATGGCCGGAAACAATGATTGCTCCCTTGCCAGCCGCTTGAGCCTCTTTCAGAGCAGTAAGGCCAGGACCAGAGGCATTGAATTTATGGTATTGGGTTTGAAATTCAGCATCGTGATAAATCTCAAACAGTGTTCTCCCCATATGTCGCCCCATTTCTTGGCCCAGCTTAGCGCGCTCGCCGCGCTGCATATTAGGAAAAACTCGTTTGGCTTCGCGGTCAAATCGGCGCCCTGCAGGCGGAAACCAACGCATGACGGTTTTAAATGTTGTACCCAATCCACTAGACCGAGAGTTAAAGGAGCGCCATCGAACAGCCGTCAGCGCCGACCACAAAGGGAAGTATCTGGCATGATGTAAAACTGATTTCAACAAGTCGGTAATCATTGCTCTTTATTACTGAATTCACCGGCAATACCAATCGAAAAGGTACTGTCAGACTGAATCACTTTAGACGGGCAGGGCATTTGTAGTCTTGTTTGCCGCACCTTTCGGTCACTTATTGCCCGCTAAAGGCTCATGAGGGGCTGGGTGTGCAGTTATGTTGATGCTATGGAACTAATAGCGTTACCTTCTCATTGCAGGTTCTTTCGGTATACAAATAATCATGGCTGTCCTAGCCTGTCAGATTATTCTGGAAAATCCGAGGGCTCTCTTCACCGACCGAGAGTTTCTTTTTCTATTCAGACGCAAGGAGTTAATTGCAATCATCTGGAAACAAAACATCGCGTTGAATGAAGATGAACTTATCAATCAAGCTGTTTTTTAGAGCGTGGTACTAGAATTCTGATAGATCACTGTATGATTTGCTAGTAATGAAATTCATAACGAATATGGGTTTGTAGGAAACAATACTTATCAGTACATGCAATAATGTTATTTTATTTTGTGTTTACACTGAGATTAATCTTGAAACTACCAAGTCAACGCAGGTGACGGCATGAAACAAAATCTCTTTCTACACCTTTTAAATGCAGCAAAGGATGTATACTCTTCGTCACAGGCACTAAAAGAGTTTGCACCTTGGCCAACAGATCTTTCTTACGAGGATAAGCCAGTTGTTTTGGTCCCAGCTGTTAGGCAAATAAAACACTGGTCTAATGCACACCCACTCCATAAAGCGGCCCAACAGGTTGCTGACTTTGGTAATTGGAAGCAATCATATACTGAGAATGAGGTCGGCTTTGGTTTCTTGCAAGATTATGGCTATCTTGAATTGTATGGTCCTGACGGTCATTTCAAAACTAATGCGGGTCGTGCCTATTTAGGATACTGGGGACGCGGGCTTTATTATCCTTGGCATCGTCACGAGGCAGAAGAAATTTACGCAGTTGTAAGCGGTTCGGGCTACTTCGAAAGTCAAGGACAAGAAGCGGCTCTTTTAGGTTCAGGCGAAACTCGTATGCACAGTAGTAATCAACCGCATGCGCTGACAATGACTGATGGTCCAATCTTAACCTTTGTCCTTTGGCGCGGCAAAGGAGTGGAAGGACTGCCTTTGATGGGGACTGATAGTTCTTGACTTTACGTGGATGCGGATGTTTCGAATTTTGGTAAATCCTCATTAACAGAAAGCCAATTCAATTTGTCGCTGTAGTAACAATCCAAACGTGGTTCATAGCTCTATAGTTACGCACAGAAACTGAGGATAATTTCGAGGATAACATCCGTGTCAAGAAAAGTAGGAGATGATTCAGCAAAAAAGTTTAATTGCGATATCAAAACAGCCAATGGCAAAAATCAAGGAATGGTGTACTCAAAAGGTGTAAGTTAAAGTACCAACAAACAAAGTGTAATGTAGACTGGACAAAAGCTTGACGAGATCAAAGTGCAGCGCTTTATTACTACCGTATCTGGCTTATAGGATATCTAAAATTATTTTTTTATTTTAATAATTTACGGGCTGTGGGTAAGTCTTGCTACGATGGTTTATTTCAGAACATAGAAACCTTGGGTTATGACACAGCGATTGGCTCAGACGGCTGGCCTGTTGACCCTAAACATCCAAGCGTAAAGTAATTACGCAGCTAGATCGTCTTCGAGCAATCGAACAACTTTGTGACCTATTGCAGTAAGCTTGTTAAAATACTGAAATTTCAGTTTTATACTCTGGACATTCGTATGCCCTACGTTACTGTGAAAATACTAGTGGGAGATTATTACATTTAACAGCAAATTAAGTGGAAGCTGGTAAGATTTTTTATGATCTCCTTTTATACTTTAAGGCTTCGTTTTAATCTTCTTCTAGAGGCATATGCGCATTGTGAGAATTTGTGCAATCATCTCGCAGTGCGCTTATGTTGCTGTTTCCAAACACGTTACTACTTACCCTACCTATTTAAGACAAAATAAATTTTATAAGGTCAATAAAATATGAAAAAGCTGAGTAATAAGCCTAAGCCTTCACAGAAAAAATTAAATAGCGAGATAGAAAAAAAACCAACCGGCCGCTCAGCCGATGAATTGCAGCAAATGAGAGATACAGTTTCAAGCAAAAATAGAAAAAGCGAACAAGTGAATGCATCTTTTTTGCTCAGAGCCCGAGCTAGGAAAAAATAACCCTAGTGAGTTAAATGTAAATTTTATGACCTAGCGCTCACTTCATCTAAATAATCTATCAAATCTGCTCCAGTCAATGTAACCTTTCCATCTTCATTCACATAACCTTTTCGCTTCGCCAACTCTAGTGCCTGTTGCTTGTCATCATTACGAGTTTGCGTTCTGCAGTAAGTTAATAATCGTTCCAAAGCCTCTGTTTGCTTTAAAGTCGCCATGAAATATCCTTTTTAAATAATTTTATATTGTTTGGTTTTAAACAATAATAAGTGCATCAGCCCAAAATGTGATCGGTGCCAGTATAAACTCTTATGAGTTCAGGTAAAAAAAAGACGCCCAAGATTATAAACAATTAAAATCAGACCAATAACAGTAATAAGAATAATAAGATTTTTGCTCATGATTTGTCTCCGTAGTCTCTACCACGCAAACAAAATATCAACGCTCATTAATGGATAGCCTCTTTTCAGATTTATACAAGTTAAAAGTTGATACAAGATACGTTAGAGCAGACCAGTTGGTGGCTTAGGGAATATCGTCTCGTTCTAGGTTGGCACAAATATAGAGCGATAAGCCAAGTTTACGCAGAGTAAAAATTGCTATTGCCGCGATGCAGCATACTTTATAAAAATTGGAGTAATTTGTTTAGATCCTTTTTACTCCGTAACTAAGAAAACGCCAACGCTTATTCGAACCCCGAGCTGTTGGCGTTTTTTTATTTTTATTCTTCACTATTCAAAAACTTTAGATATATCGCGGAATGCTAATGTGGCGTGGGGTTACCTGTGGACTAGTGGACGAGTGGACTATACTGAGAGGTAGGGGGGAAACCTTGACCGCTTGAGTTGCTAGTCATCGTGGAAACCACGAACTTGTCCCACTTCGTCTAAGATGGCTAGTCTAGGCGAGAGTCCGTGCGCAGTCCCCAACGATACCAATAAAGACTTGTAACTAAAATTGCAACTAAACCCCTGAAACTCTTATTTGACCGAATGACGCGCGTAACATTGCTTAGGTGTCAAATCAGTAGATCCAATTAAACGCCTTAGTGCTTGGATTAGGGTAAGTAATGCAAACAATTCATTCTGTAAAAGATTCATCACCCATTACAGTTACAACATTAGACTCCAAAATTGCTCCAGCAGCAGCTCTTTTGGCTCTAAGTTCCTCATGTCCAGCGAATGCTTTCATAGACTCCGGAGAGTCAAACTCCATCAGTACCATCATTTTATTGTTATCATCTTTATGAGGTCCTGCAAAAATCAGCTTACCGCCGAGTGAGTTTAGTTGGTCTTTATTTTCTAAATACATCTCTTTCCAAGGTGCGAAGCCTTTTGAAAGATCTTGAGTTAACATAACTATCATATCTTTTTCCTTCTTTAATATGATTTAACAGTTGCTGCCAAAGACTAACGTCTCTTTAATCAAACCGATGCTAAATGCATGGGTATAGGTTCCATTCGGCATTACCTTCTGGATCTGATTCATAGGAGAACATATAATATTTACCATTCAGTTCGGATAAAGCTTCAGATGTTGTTTCAAATGAAGCACCTCCGTGAAACATCACACCACCAGTATCAGTCATGTTACCAACACCCATGCAAGTAAAGGTGGCAACACCTCCGGCACACATGATCACTCCTGCTGGGCAATGACCTTTCCATGAACCATCAGGTCTCATCTCAGCGGTAAAGGTTGCCATACCTTGAACCTCATGACCTACCAGCGTACCGCTACCAACGTTGTGCGTTTCCATGGCAGGCAGACCGTATTTACCTGAATCAATAGGTTTGGTGGTTTCTTTTAAAGTCAATGTTCCTGCTTTTTCTCCAAGCATGCTACTCTCCTGTAAGTTATAATAAAAAACTTACTCTATAATTACGATGAAGTTGTGATAGTGTAGGAACTGTACCTCAACATCAATTAACACTTTCCTGAGTGGCAACTATATAAATGGTTCGATTGGCTTCGGTTATTCTTCAATCAGCGCACCGCGTTTTTTCCATGCCCCAAATCCACCCTCCATTTCGGCAATGTTCTCAAAGCCCATGTCCTGTAAAGTTTTTACGGCTAGCGCTGAACGCCAGGCGCTAGCACAGAATAAAATTAGCTTTTTGTCTGTGATAAATTCTGGTTTATGATATGGGCTGGCAGGATCTAACCAGAATTCTAGCATACCCCTTGGGGCGTGCAGAGCGCCCGGTATGCAGCCCTCTCGTTTCAATTCACGGATGTCGCGAATATCTACAAACTGCGCAGTTCCCGCTTCAACCTGTGCCTCGGCGTCTTCTTGCAAAAGTGTCTCAATCTGTTCCTTAGCTTGAGAGACAAGTGTGGTTACTGGGGTAATTGCCATAGATCAGTTCCTACCGTTGCACTATATTAAAAACTTAATTTTAGTCAGGGTCTTTTGCTAAACCACGCCATGATATAAAGGAAAGAATGGCAACAATGCCAGTACCTAAAATTGGAGGTACTGCTGATATTTTTCCTAAAATTTGCAATATAAGAGTGGTAATACAAACTACGCTGAACGCCAAAGTATAGCCTCTCATTACATGCGCTTGGAAAGTTCGGCCTTCAATATTTCGCAAATGATAAGTTATGATAACTAAAGCAAGGATTAAACTTGCTATTCCATATCTGACTGTAACAAGGTCAGCAAATCCTTGACCTTCAGCATTTGGAAACTGTTCACTTGTTACGAATTCTGGCGCAATGTACATTACTGACGAAAAAACTAACCCAATTAAAGCAGTTATTATTAACGTAGTTTTTGGTTTCATGGTCACCTCCGATTTATATCCTAATGTGAAGGAGATTATAGATCTTGTAAAATAAGACGCTGCGTTCGTAGCCAATGACCTGATCCGAATAAACGCCTTAGTGAGTGACAAGGGGAATTATGAGTTGGGGTGGGGTTATCGATTAATTAATGGGCAGAAATACTCCCAGCTTCATAAAACTGTTAATGTCCGTATCGTAGCGTCTTGATTGTATGAGAGTAGTGTTGATTAATTTTCATTAAAAAGAAGGGAAAATTAAATGAGAAAGATTCTAGCGGGTTCAATTTTAGCGCTTATGCCTACACTAGTTCTAGCCGGTGGACACTCTGGTTTAGGAGGAACTGGGACGGGAATAACTGTTGATAATGAAGTAATGGAAGGCAAGACAGGAGTTCTGGTAAAAAATACTACCAGCGATGTGTGGACGTGGGATAATCCGCCTGAAGGGTTCCACAAGGCCACAGCAGCAACCTGCACGCAAGTTCTAACTTTTGCAGTAGGTCAAGAACAGCCAGTGGGATTCGTAGCGACATGTATGTCCGTTGATCCTGATGGCGATGTTTCGGTTAGCTTACTGACACCACACCCAGACGGAGCATTAATCACACAGACTTCTGGTACTGGAAAATGGGAGGCTTACAACGGGGTAAAATGGATTGGTGGAACGGATATTCAAATAGACGCCAACACATCCACTTACTCTTGGAAAGCTACTGATTAAGATCGCTAAAGTGGGAGCCAAAAACCATGATACTTCTAATGGTACATGGTTGGCTCATCCAACTGATGCTACACCAGTAACAATCATACCGATCCAAATAAACGTCTTTGCGCGTGAGCAGGGATATTGTGAGTTGGGGTGGGGTTACCTGTGGACGAGTGGACTATGTAGATCATCCAGAGAGATAGAGGGGTAAAAATTAATAGTAATAATTAATAGTAATTCAGTACAGATAATATACTTGAATAGACCTACCGATTTGAGGAGTAGTTTTATATTCACAGCAAAGGAAAACCTCATGAAAAAATTTTTACTCATAGCCGCGTGCATTATTGGATTTGGCCAAGCTGGCTTCGCGTCAGACATTCCAACCACAAATTGGGGCGCTGTGTTGAAAGTCCCACTTAGTAAAGTTGGGTCCGTGGAGAAAGGATTAGTAGAATGGGGTAATTGGATCAAAGAGACCCATCCTATGGGAGATGAGGCTTTAGGCCTAGACAGCCTGACCATAACAAAAGGAAATCCTATTGGTGATCACGTATATTATGTGATAGTTGAAAGATACGATACAACCGAAGGCTTAAAGAACCATCAGAGCTTGTTTCGCCGAGATGTTTCAGGAAATTATGCAAGTATGTTTTCTAAACTTGGGTTCATGAGTGCATACCGAGTAGGTGGGTCTGAGCAGGTCAAAACGCTGTTTAGTATTGTACCTTAGCATAAGCACCCATTTCTTGAAACACAGTTGTGATTGAAGAGTCAACAATACTAAGCTGATCTATGTGTGCCTGTGTTAAAGGTGATAAATGTTAATCTTAAAGAGGTCTCATTATGAATTCGGATGTCTCTGATTTAAAACCTGAAGTTTTTAAGTTACTTCCTGAGGTGATAAAGGCTCTGGAAGAGCCTCGGAAGCCACGCAGTGTCCTGAATTATATGTGTGCCTGTGATACCGCAGATCCTGTAATCAGGCTATCTTTAAATACTGAAGATAAGGTTAGATCTCTTTTAACGATCTGGTTTGCGAGTGGCAGTTCACTGGATGCTCTATGCCAACCGTTTGCTCCAGTAATTCGCGAGCTGAAGGCCCAGCCACCGACGTTAGTCGGAGAAGATTGGGATAGTCTAGAGGGTAAAGTGGCGAAAGTATTGTTGGCAGATCAGCTTTCTAGATCCTGTTTTAGAGGAACTCCCGAAGCCTTTTCTTACGATCAAATTGGTAAAAAATTAGTACGTGAATTAGTAGCTGCGGACTTAATAGAGGAAACTTTAAAACTTCCAGCGGCTCTTTTGTATCTTTTACCATGGGCCTTGGCACATTCAGAAGATTTAGAAGACCTTGATTACGCTCGTGAGCTTATCGATAAAGCTGCAGCATCTTCCCCTAGTTTTTATTTATTTTCTGATCGGAACAGAAGGGCAGTCGAGCAACACCGTCAAGTATTGGAAAAATTTGGACGTTACCCCCACAGAAACAAACAGTTCGGCAGAAATAATACTTCCGAAGAACAGGCTTGGCTTGACGATACAGAGAACCTCCCAGTCTGGGCTGGCGGAAAACTATCGATCGAGGAAGATATCACGTAGAAATTGCTATGACGGTTTGCATGGGAGCTATTCTTCTAAACGTTCTTCTAGTTCATCAATACGGTGGCTAATATATTCTAACTTTTCATATAATTCTTCAACATAACCGTAATCATGCTCGTCGTCGTGATCATGGCCCTCGAAGATTAAGCTGCCAACTAGCAACAAGGTAACTACAACAACGCATACAGTTATAATGGTCACCATTGTTTTTGTGTACGTATCCATTACCACCTCCAAAGTTAATATAAGAGTAACCGAAGTTGAAAATCATGCAAGATATGATGTTACACACGTAGCAAACGAACTGATCCGAATAAACGCTATTGTGAGTGAGCATGAGCATTATGGGTTAGTGTTAAAACCTTGCTTGAAGTTATTCTATCGGGGTGCCACGATTTCTCTATTATATCCAGAGTGATGTGAGCGAAATCGAGCACCCCAAGCACTCAATGCCTCTACTGCTGTAGGGTTTGCATTACCTAAACATATGACATCGGTTATTTCGACCAGCTCGAGCACCTCAGAGGCTAAGGGGCTTGCAGCATGATTTCCTAAACGCACCATCATTGCATCACTGTCCATAAAGGCCTCTATAAGGGTAGCTTCACTTCCGTCCTCTGAGATGTGCCATTCATAACTAATGCTATTTTCTTCTTTTAGCTCATAGACATACTTCGCTGCACGATCTCTGGCCCAGGTTTTAAATCTCTCTATATCTTTTACTTTGCAATCAAGTATCAAAACCATTCGATTGGATTCTGCATTTAATTCAGTCATTGTTTCCTCCCAATTTTTAAAAGAGTATCTTATCGCTAAAACCATGCAAGATAAGACGTTACGTACGTAGCAAATGATATTATCTAAATAAACTAATTTTATGCTTTTCGGTGGTTAAGAACGCCTGATGGTTTTACATACTACGCGTAACTCCTCCATCACTACGAATGCTTTGGCCAGTTATATAATTGCTATCTTCCGTAAGTAGGAATGCTGCCGCTTTAGCTTGTTCGTCTGCACTCGCGAGGCGTTTAAACACAGACATGTCTGCAAATTTTTGAGGTAAATCTAAACTGTCAGTGAATCCGGGCAATAGGCAGTTCATGCGTATATTATCTGCTCCATAGCGATCTGAATAAAGCTTAGTGAATGACGATACACCCACGCGATAAACACTTGAGGTCGGAAAAGTCAGACTAGGTTCGAAAGCTGAAAATGTTGTAATGTTTACTATAGAACCACCGCCCTGCGATTGCATTACTGGTGTCACTAATTTTGACATCCGTATCACTGGTAATAAAACCATTTCATTTGCTGTTATCCAGTCTTCATCTGAGATTTCTAGCAAGTCTCCTTTTGGAGGCCCACCAACATGAATTAACAAGCTATCAATACGTCCATATTTCCCCATGGTAGTGTCAAATAGTTCTTGTAAATCGGTGTCCTTCTCTGCTTTGCCACGAACCGCTATACCTCCGAGCTCGTTAGCAAGTATTTCGCAATTTTTTGATGGTGACATCAATGCTAGGTTGTAATTTCGGTTATTCATCTCTTTAGCAACGGCGGCACCCATTCCGCTACCGCCGCCAATAATTACGCACACCTTATTTGTCATAATTGCTCCATAGTAATAAATTTACTTTGCTTATACTAACTGTTTAGCAAATTGAGAGAGACCAATAAACGCCTTATTGGGATCAGGTCCAATATGATTTTAGGAGTGCCCCCAGTCATTGGGATCGTAATTATTGTTCGGTGATAAACCCAGGACATCACCCTTAGTAGAACAACCAAGTCCAAGAACGGTTCTATTAGCGTAACTGAAATACGCACACACTTGATTGATTTCTAAGATCTCACCATCTTTATACCCATCAGCACGCATTTTCTCTATACTTTCCTCACGTATACTTCCTGGATTATCAGTGAGCTTGCGGGCATATTCCATGGCGGTTTTCTGGCGATTTTCTAAGGGAGCGTTTCCAATGTTATTGGTATCAATGGCAGACCGAATTTGGGTTGCCTTTACGTCATCATTTAATAAGCGTTTCAGTCCAGCAAAATGATGTTCGACGCAGTAGTCACATTTATTCAACGTGGAGACCCAGACACCAAGGGTTTCTAGGAACCATTTATCAATTGTATTGTCACGGTGATGTAAAACGTATTTGTATATTGCCATATGACCTTCCATTGTGTGGGGTCTTAAAGAGTGCATCATCATTATGTTATCTACGTTGTTGTTGGGTCCTTTAACTCGATCATAAAGAGCCTTCAATTTTGCATCGGCTTTTTCATAGGCAATTGTGTCAATCCACGACATAGGCACTCCTTTTGTGAGAGTTTATACTTATCAATAAGAATTCATCTACTTTCCAAATTTTCTAATAATGCATTTAAACGTTCTGCAATGCCACTATCTTCAAAACTTTCTGATACGCATTCATCAGTTTTTAGAAAAGGCAACTTTTCAGATGTCCATATTTCCGCTTTAGGTGATAAATTTTTGGCTGTGTCAAAAATTCCTAATGGAATGCCAACCATGCCATCCATAATCTCAGGGGCTGGGTGGGTTTTGCAACGAACATGACAGTTAACGCAAAAGTGCACTGTATTAATAAAACCGCTTCCACCCTCAAATTCGTAACAGCTTGTATCGCCTTTTTCTTCAATTTCCTCGACGGAGTAAAGGCACCCGATTTGGTAACTACCAGATAACTTACGGCACTTTGTACAGTTACACTGTATAATAAGCATTGGGTCTAGTTCAGTTTCAAAGCCATATTGCCCGCAGAGGCAGCCCCCAGTATGTTTCATAATCAACCCTTTCAATTTATTTCACCATCAATAATTTGATATTATTGAAATTGTAGAAATTTTCAAAAAACATTTCGTTTAATAAATTTGATTTGAGACATTCTATTATGTCAATTGTCTGTTCTGTGAAGCAGTGTAGCAAGGCTGGCCTGATGACCTCCAAACATTTAAATCATGCAAACGAGCATAAAAGTTAGCCATAGTAAATCGCTGTAATTATTTTGTAAGCCGGCTACTTTTCCCAAGTTGGTAACGGATCGTATCCTAGTTGTAACAAAACATGTGGGACATCAACGAAAACCCAATTTTCTACAAGAAGCGCGTTCTCACGCCTCCACCAGTCACACACTCTCATGAAAACTCTTTCAAAACTTGGACCCTGTCCTAAAAACGGTTTGACGTTTACTCCAGTAAGGGATGGCCACCCTCCGGAGCAGGTGTAGTTGCCATCGCCAAATCTTGTGAAATGTTTAGTAAAACCATTGTTCTTTGTGCCACCAGACCACCCCTCAAATTGGGACTCGAATGGAACCTGAAATGAAGCGAATTCATTGATGCCGATAAATGAACCGAATGCTCCTGGTCCATACCACGCCATATTATCATGCCAATATGGGCGCCATGCCTCATCCTTTGTTGCTAGTTTATCAAGCATGTCTGTCACAATTTGATAACTCAAATGACCCTCAATAGGGTCCGAGGCCTGTGTGAGCACACCGTCACGCGAGGCGGGTCCTTGTATCAGTCCAGTGTAACCTCGGGAGTTCCCAGGTCCCATATCTAAAGGCCACTGATTAGAAGCAATCATAAGCTCTGGAATATCAATATAGATATAGCTTTCGACCGCTTGTCCATTTTCAATACGATGGAATTCACCATAACGTATGTAAGAAAGTTTTTTTGTTGCAGTTAAACCGATCCAGTCTTTTGCAAAATGTCCAACATAATAGCCTGTAGAGCTAATCCATTCTTGTCCCTCGAATTCACCAAACATGAAAATATCGTCACGTCGGAAAAGTCCTATGAATGAATTTTGAAGCGGTAATAAAAAATTACAAAGATAGTCGTCCGAACCATTAATTTCATTGAAAGGATGAACAACATTTATCTTAGCATCGTCAGTAAAGAAATTTCTGACGCATTCCGAGAAGTCACCCGGGTGTTTTAAAGACTCAGCATATCTTAAATAAAATGAACGAACATTTTTTATCATAGTTCATTACTCTAAGAGATCTCGCTATATCAAATTGTTGTTAAACAAATAATACCATTAGGATATTATTATGCATTATTTAAATAAATTTGTATCTTTGAATTGGCAAATAAATTAATAATTTGAGATACGATAACAGCTAAAAAATTTTTAAAGGGCTCTTGGTATGGACAATCATCAGCATCCCTCCAATGAAAATATTCAGAGATGCCCGCGTTGTTCTGCTCCTCTGAACACAATTGTAGTTCATGGACATGAAGCTTGTGCACCTTGTAAATCAAATATCTTTGAATGTTGTACTGGCGATGTTTGTGGAACCGACTCAAATCTTGATAAAGGTTACAAGCGAGCTTGATGCGCTATTTCCTCTCTGCATACTACAACGTGGAACAGTACTAGTATGGAAGCTGCAATATGGGAAAGTTAATAAAAGGCGGATGCCTTTGTAAAAAAATCCGATACAAAGCATGCGCAGAGCCTAAATGGATCTCAATTTGTCACTGCCGTATGTGCCAAAAAGCGTACGGTAACACCTCTGCTATTTTCGTAGCTTTTGATGCAGGCCAATTAGAATTTACAAGTGGGTTACCAAAATATTTTCAATCCTCAGACATCGCAAAAAGAGGCTTTTGTCCTGAATGTGGAAGTCCGATCGTTTTCAGTTACCAATCAGTAGACGCAGTTTTTATTGGCACTCTTGATGATCCAGAGAATTGGCAGCCTAATGGAGTCCATTTAGGCATCGAAAGCCAAATCCCGTGGGACATAATTCACGATGACTTGCCGCAACATCGAACGGAAGATGATCCTGACTTTATTGCCGCTGGTTCTAAATAGCTAATTTTAACCGAGGTATAATTAAGTTTTTACCCTGGCATTTCCTCCATGCTGTAAACTGTGTATTCGCATCCGTTATCTTTGTCCCACTGTAACTCCTCGGGGCTACTCATGAAAGCTCCCATTGCTTCCATATCGGTAACGTTCATACATGCCATAAATTCTTTGTCGCTTACTTCGGCAAACCTCCAATCGGTAACAAATTCTCCTGCACCACTTTTCATATCTGCTTTAATTTTTTCGCGAAGGACACGCGCTCCATTGGCTACGGTTCCGCGAACAAATATATTCATGATTTTTTCTCCTTAAATTAAATTTTTTAGACCTTAATAATCGAGTGCTTAAGTTAAAATTTGTGATGGATTAATCAATTGTCTGCAATTCCCCCAAGTTTACGTTCAGAGCAGTCTGCGATAAGTTTCATTTTCTTTTTTGCAGAGACTGCATTCCCTTCGAAAATAACATGTTTCACTGATGGTGATAGTTGCAATTGCAAAGACGAATTTACCTTTGTGTTCAATTTAGCTACGCCATTTTTAAAGGATGCACTTTTTCCTGTTTGAAGGTCACGAACAATGAAGTAACGAGCTTCTAGTTCGCACTTATTTACTAAAGTGATTTCAGCCTTAATCTCTTTCCCAGAACTGAATAACCACGAAAAAAGACCTTCTGACTTTGCCTGAGAGGCTAAGGTCAAAAATACTATGGCTACTATAGCTCTCAATTTAAACTTCAGACATTATGGATAAAACTGGTCCCATTGTTTCTTCGACCATTTTATGTCCTGTTTCATTAATTGACTGCTCACGCTGCTTTTGACGCATTTCTAATTCTGATTTAGCGTCTTCCTCAGATGAAAATATAATCACTGATTGATGCGTATTTTCATCTATTTGAAACCAAATTATATCTTCAGCCTTTGTTTGCGATTTAAACTCACGGTGCCAACCTTGCATAGTATCTGCGCTGGGAACACCGTTAGGCCACTCCCATTTAGTATGAACTGCATATTTTGCCATTTTAAACATCCTCATCATTCTATTTAGAGGAAAACAAAAATGCACGTTTATGACAACAATTAAAAACTTCCAGACGATTTTATAGTTAAAATTTTATGTTTTTTCTAAAAAAATGGAACGAATGGAATACTACAGCTGGATAATGGTATTATTAATGTTAGTAGAAGTAGTCGCATATGAACCTCTATCTTAATCATCAAAATATAATAACTTAATCATATAATAACTTAAAAACTTTAACATTTGGAATGATTTTTTGACTCATTAAAATGCAATCCCAAAGATTTATAACTGAAAATTACATAGTCTATGATTTGGTTGAAGGTTCTTAAAGGGTGGATCAGTTAATGGGGTTAAACTGATCCATAGTGGGGTGGAGAGCAAGGGTGGATCAGTCAAACTGGGAGGCTAAAAGCTGATCCATAATATCCTTGCATGTAGGAAAATTAGCTTTGTATCTTTGTACTTCAATGCATAAATTGTCGCAGATTCTGTGCGTATTTTTTTTCTTTGGTTTTAGATGTAAATAAAAGCGCAATCGGTCGTTAATATTAATGAAACACATATTCATTTTAAGCTCCCTAATTTAACTACCCCTCTTTCTTGAGGGGTTTTTTGCCAGGGTCACAGGTCACTTATTCTGTAAATATACCTGTTTTGGAGTGCGTAATTTAACATGGAGATAAATTGGCGGTAAAATTATGTTTGAGCACTTTCAATAGCCGAACCGTTGTGCCATGGGGTGATTATTCAAAATATTAAATTATTTTAGTACCAATAAATGATGAAAATATTAGTTATAAAGTAATGAGTTTCATGAAAAGGAATTAATAATGAAAAGTTTTCCAGAGTTGATTAAGGAAGCAAATGATCAAATAAATACTGTTTCAGTGGAAGAGCTTCAGTCTGTAATTGAGGACCCAAATCTTATACTTGTAGATGTTCAATCAAAAGATGCGGTTGAGGAAAACGGTATGATAAAGAATGCAATACACACCAACCGTGGTTTCCTGGAATTTTATTTTGATCAAAGAGCAGATAATCCATTTAAGAAAATAGATGTTAAATCCGATAGTAAGATAGTGGTTTATTGTGGAGCAGGCGGCCAAGGTGCCCTCGCGACAAAAACGCTAATGGATATGGGCTTTAATGACGTCAGTAATTTAGAAGGTGGGTCTGCGGCGTGGGTTGAAGCAGGAAATATCCTCTACTCATAAGTGGATTATGATTTAATGCATCTTCGAATTATTTTAGTTCTAGCAGTCTCGATAACTCGTGCTGGCATCAGGAAGAACAGTTTTGCATAATTTAGCATTATTTAGCTGCTCCTCGGATATCGAAGCATGAAGAAGATATGCCCCAACTAGATTTACATTAATGAAAATTGCTTGGCTAAAGTTTGCCAACTCTAGTTCTGAACCCTCGAAATCAGTTTCTACTAGTTTGGTAGCCGAGAGGTTTGCGCCATTCATATAGGTTTTGCTTAACTCACTGTTTGAAAGATTTGCATTGCTTAGATCAACATTAACCAGATAACTATCGCTGAGATTTGCACCGCTCAAGTCGACCCTCTGAAGATCCTGCAAACCGAGGTTCAATTTTGATAAATTACATCCAACACAGGACCGGTTTTCTTTTAAAGAATTGAGTGTCTTGCTCTCGTTAGTATTGCCAGGGTTAGCTAAAAGGCAAAAGATTATTACGGGCAAGAGTTTGATCATGAAAATACAATAGCAAAGTAGTTGGCTTCAATAAATGTGTTAGTAAAATTTTTTAATTAAGATATCAGTCAAATTATAACGTGTTTAGCAAGATAAATTATCATACTGACTTTTAAAGTGATGAGAGGAAAAATAATGTGGACACTATTTATCGTTTTTTTGAGTTCGGGCTGGAACGAGCCTGTACAATACAAAGAAGTAATTCGCTTTGAGACTATTGAACAGTGCGAGCTTCGGAGAAGAGATTTGGCTGCAAAGAGCCTTGATACACCATCCACTGCTTTAAATCCGCAGGATCTTCGTACTGAAGTTCCTGTGCCTATGATGTATGCCTGTGTGTTAGGCTAATGGGCAAGAAGTATGAAGGGAAAACACTATGATTGAAACGCATAAAAAGCAGCTTGAATGGTTTAAATCGAAACTTGGAGTTAGTGATTATACAGTAGCGTGGATTGCCTTTTTAAAAGGCTTAATACTGGGGCTTTTAATCTATCACTTTTTTATAAACGTTTAGATTTTGACCTAAAAATAGCTTTGAAATCCGTCTAATTAAAAGAGTCTATCCGTAAACTAATTTAATACTAGATCGAGTGCTCACTTGTTTTACGACCCGTTTCACATTCGGAAAATTAGTCAGTTTTGGATGCCCGCGTGAGGGCTCAAGCCAAGTGGTAAGCATATACAAATAGATATCTGCGGCACTAAAGGTCTTACCCAGAATCCATTTTTTGTTGTCAATTTGATTATCGATTATCTGAAGTGTTTCCATTAGTCTCTTATGACCACGTCTTTGTGATCCCGGCTCATCTTCAACTGTATCTGCAAATCTATATGGGTGATAATCCTGCTGAAAGGCAGTTTGAACACAACCAGAGAAATAAACTAGTGTCTGAAGAAAAAGGCCACGCAAGGGCGAATCAGGTGATGGTGCTAGATTTGCGTTTTGATGACGATCGCAAAGAAATATTGTAATGGCCGCGCACTCGTACATTGCGCCGTCTTCCCAGATAAGTACTGGAACCCACCCATTTGGATTAATTTTTAATTGCTCTGTTGGTCGTGGCTGGCCTCGGATAGTTGTCGTCGGTATGAGTTCGTAAGGGGCCCCTATCTCCTCGAGAAGTACTCTAACACCCATTGATGCGGTGCGATCTGCGTAATATAACTTATAGGTCATTGAGTTCCTTTTTTTGGATAAAAGCTACAAAACTTTGACGATAGGTTATCGTCTTTATTTCTTATCACAAAATACTTTGTAAATAGTTGTATAATTTGCAGCCACATCCACCGCCCACTGAATCTTTGCAGTATGTGCAATGAAATCTGGTGTTCCCTCGGGGTTGGTTTCTAACGCTTTCCAGTTTTCATCAGCGACTGTAAGCAAATAAAGTACACCATCTTTTATTTCGTTACAGTCTTTTTGGGATAGAATCTTTTGGTCGTCTGCTACGGAAAATTTGTCCAAAAACCAAATGCTAGCAAAGGCATCAATTTTTTCATCGGTGATTACTTTCGTTGGAAGTTTATGCGACTTACAAATTAAGGTTTCATTTCGTCACTGTCTGGACCAGCTACATGCCATTTGCCTTCATAAATTGTTTCAATCCATGCTACTTTTGACTGTCCAAAAATGTGCTTTGCTGGGGTCAGTGCGTGATGCTGCTTTAAAAACCCTGTTCGAACGTTGAAAACTGATTTATCAGGAGCTCTGGCATAGAGTTGACATCCACAAGTGCCGCAAAAACCTTGGATCCGTTCATTCCCGCTATCGGCGATTTTAGAATATTCGGTTACCTTACCCTCTATTATTATATCGTCTTTTTTTATAATAACCACCGGCCTGAATGGTGCACCACTAAACTGCTGACAATCAGTGCAATGACAGGCAATAATCATACCTGGTTCAACCTTACCGCTAATTTTAATTTTTCCGCAGTGGCAGTTTCCATTTACTTTTACAGGGTCGGACATGTTAATCCCATATCTGCAGTGTTTTACTGAATTAGCTTACGAACGAAGTATTGTGTTTGATTACAGTACTTACTTCTGAGATCTCACTAGCAGGTACGCCGGCGCGCTCGGCATGTTCTCTAACAAGTTCCTCACTATCAGCATTGTACACGCAGTAAATTGCATCACCAATTACGTAACTCTGTTCCTGCATAATATTTTTGCCCTCTGATCGCATAGCCTCGAGTACTTCTTCTGATCCTTTGCCTGCGTTATTTAAATCGTTTTTTGCAAGGCTTCCCGCGCCCGCCATTTCTCTCTTAATCAAAAATTTTTTCAACTTAATTTCTCCTATTCGTTTCTGATTACCTGGAACTAATTAATCTGATGCAATTGACATTGACATTGTTTCTGGATCTGTATTTCCCCCAGCTGAAGCGATGAGCTCTGCTTCATTTTCCATATGTTCCTGTATTACGTCCATATTGGGAGTATACATTACAACATGAATGGTATCATTATCATTCACATCCTGGCCCCTGTAAATTGTTTTTATTCCATATTTACTACTTCTTAAACCTTCAGCACCATCGAATGCTGCAAGCCAGTGGTCATACCCTTTCGTAATTTTTTGTTTCAGAATGAGTGTTGGCATTTAATTACTCCTGTAGCTTTGCGTTCAAAAAAGCATACAATAAGAATAGAAATTTCATAGTACAGCTTTTGTAGTGTTTTTATTTTTAGGCTCGTAAGATTATTCCTAAATTAGTTATTAAGATTGTGAACAAGATATTTGTTGAAAATCCGATATATGAAAGTCAGATTGAGAAGAAGAATAGTGGTAGGAAAATACAAACTATAACAAGAAAGCAACAACAAATTCTAAGTAGTAAAAGATCGGATCTATTAAATGTTAAAACTTGTTTATTTTAAAATGAGAGCGTTGGCTGAAGCTCCGCAATTGCTGTTGAATTACTGCGAAATAAATTATGAGTATATAATGTCTTGGGACCACTTTGATGATGAGTGGTCTAACATCAAGCCAAAGCTTGCTTTTAGACAACTGCCAATGATGGAAGTTGAGGATGGTACTCAAATTTGCCAGAGTATCGCTATACTTCAATATATTGAAAATTTAGGTGGCTTAAAAATTAGTGATCCGCTAATGGCGGCTGAAGCCATGGCCGTACTGCAAAGCGCTCAAGAATTATTCGCACCACTAAATCCAACAGTGAATTTTGCGGTTGGCCAAGACTTTAGCAACAAAAGAGATAGCATGAGGATTAACTTAGAAAGTCGGTTTTCCGATTTGGCTCGCTATCTTGACAAACATGAGGGCAGGTACTTTATCGATGATACTCCAAGAGCTGCGGAATTTGCCTGCTTTCATCACCTTGATTTATCAAGAAATCTTGATCCAGAAATCCTTAAAAAGTTTCCCCGTTTAATAAAATTTGTAAACGACATTGAAGATATTGATTCAGTTTCAAAGTATTTGAAAAATAGGCCTAAATTAGTTGGCGTGGGTATAGAACCTAAGCTCGTTATTAACGGGACTGAGCATCCAACAGGCGTCAATAAAACCTAGTTGATAATTGCAGGCTCTAGAACCATCCTAATCCATGCTTCATAACAAGTAAGTTAGGTAAAAGAAGGAAAAATGTGACGCCTAGTAATTGTGCTCTGCGTCCCCACTTTAAAAAGCTTGAATTGTTATTGGCCAGAACCAATGCACCTGCTGCGTACCCGTTAGCCTCAACTTTTCTCCGCCTGGCTTCTAGTGATTTCATTGCGGCATCAAATTTTTCGTCATTTCTTGTATATGCCATTCATTTGTCCCATTGCAAAAGGAGGTTGAAGCGACTCAACCTCCAAAATAATATATCAATCAGCGGTCGACTTTGCAGTTTGTCTAGCGTCATACACCGATTTCTTTTCCTGATATTGCTCTTCTGATAGGCTATGCCAGCCTACGCACTTGCCTGTAGGGCTTCGACCACAACTGCAATTTGCCATATTTTAGCTCCTATATAATTTCATAAGTTAATTAGTTAAAACATGGGGTTCATCAAGCTGAAGGTCTGATACCATTCGGGTCCTTCTGTTGCTAAAAGCATCACGACGGGTATTCCAACTATAAAAAATATACAGCTTAAAAATGCCCAGCCTAACCCGCTATTGTTTGATGTCGCCTCACTCACGCGTTGGTGTCCATGCACATGCCTAATTCTGCATTCCACTCCTGTCCTACTTCGCAAGTCATCGCGGTGTCGGTGCCATGTTTGCTGCAACCGCCTGCAAAGCTAAATGAGGTTGAAAGAATTATGGCAAATAGTGTTGTACTTAAATATTTCATGCTGATCTCCTCTTATCTTCAGTACAGATAGGCTTAGGAAAGCTCATATCAATGCGACTTTCTGTCAAGGAACGCGTATAGCTAAGCCATCCTAAAGCCTTATTTGTGATCAAAAATTACTAGTTAATTTTTTAGGTTTTTAATCGTATCGACAAGTGTGTCTATTTCGTCGATTGTCTTGTCGATCATTCCTTCCACAAACAAATTCCGAAAACGTCTTTCTGAAGCAGTAATCGCAACTATTGGTTTTTTATTTGCATAACTAAAGCCAATTTCGGCCGCCGTTCCAGAATCTATGTCTTGCCCAGTTAGTAGAGCCACAGTTAAATCAGCGGTTTTTAATGCATCGATATCGTTATTGAAAATTTTTTCTTTTGTTGCGGTAGACATATTAAGCTGTTTCAGCTTTTCCTCTGATACCCCTTTTTGGTCTCTGTGAGGGAGAAAACACTCAAAACCATTATTTTCCAGTTCTCTTGCAATTTTTTCTAAATATCGTTTTTCGTGAGTATTAAATAGGGGCCCAGCAATGTATATTTTCTTAAACAACTATTGGCCTTTCTTTATTATTTGTGGTGCTGACCCTCGTTTAATAATTTTCATCAGTTGACCCAATATCCATTCTTGACAATTCATTAGTCAGGCGATTTTTATAACGCCGTTGCCTGCGCCTTGCCTTGCTTGAATTGGCTCTCCAGCTTTGCCTTTTATCCTGAACCAATTCTTCTAGGTCATCGATCGTTTCGATTAGCTCAGCATCGGCTTCACGTGTTCTTCGGGCCATTGCGAAGCTTCTCAGAACATTCCTTTAATTTATCTCGACACTTTGGGTCAGAGAGAACGGCAGTCGCAAGAAGAGCTCCGGCCGTAAAAAAGACTGCCCCAGTGAGTAGAAATTTAGTAGCAATTAATTTATGGGCTAAAAACATAGTATTCTCCTTTGATTGAATCGTAGGTTGCCTATTTAAGTTTTCAAGAAACTAAACCAATCAGCCTGAGTACTTTTGATAGGCTTGAAATCAAAGCTGCATTTTTACTTATTTGGATCGGCTGTTTCTGATAGATCTATCCACTCTGGTTGAACGCCAACTTTATTCAAAAACTTTACTAAATTGTCGGGTGAAATTCCCAGCGTTCTGTCATTTACTAACGGATGGACATATATTTGAGCACAGTTTTTTAGTTCATGGTCGATAAATATAGTTACACCTTGCTGAGCTCCAGTGATCATTGCGAGCGGCGTAACAGCACCCGGTCTAACACCTAGGTTATCCATCAACCGTTCTGCGGAACCGAATGAGAGTCGGCCCACACCGAGCCTCGAGGAAAGTAGTTTGAGATTAATTCCTCGATCTTGCTCAGCAACTATCAGAATATTGCGTTTTTTATTGTCCCTAAGGTAGAGATTTTTAATATGACCTCCACCTTCATCTGAAGATAAAAACTGATGCTGTATTTTTTTAGAGTCCTCTACGGTTTGAAGAGGCACGTGGTCGGTGCGACTATAAATGATACCCCATTCATCCAACAGCTTTATAAGATCCTCGGATGAGACTGGCAGTGTTTCTTGATATTCTGAGGATGCATCGGGAATGAGCGTCATTGGCACCAATTATAAAAAGTAATAAAGAGTTGATATAACTGAAAAGGTTTTCTGTTCAGTTGCGGGCAAATTTTTTATTTTGTAAGGTCTGCAGGATTTACCATGGGCTGTCCAGTAAGAGTCTCATGCGATACATACCTTTGTGTTTCGGTCGGTAGCGTCACCATAACGTCATTCATTCCCATTTGTTCTAAAGCCGAAAATATAGCATCTTCGTCTTCAGCATACCAATGACAATAAAAGAAATCTTCTGTACCCATCCAATGCTGCAGCAGTTCTGCTTTTTCAGTTTTCATCCCATCAAAAAGTTCTTTGTCAGTTAAGTTTTTTGTGTCTTCGAAGAATTTGTTCTTTATTTCATCACTCATGTAAGTATGAGTGCATATGAAATGTTTTTTCATTTTGAGCTCCCTACATTTATTGTGCTGCTGAAACGATTTCTAGTATGATATGTCTTCTGTTCTCCATCATTTTGAAGATAATTGCATCTATTTTTTTACTTTGCATTATTTCACGGACATTTTCAGATTTCGCCAAAATCAGACTGGGATGAAGTAATAGCTTTTTGAGCGTCGGCTTTAGCTTCAAACTTTCCTGCAACATTTTGCTGAAATTCTTTTAATGATTTGAAAGCATTATTTAGGTTCTCATTTGTATCGAAATAGCAAATGCTCATACCTCTATCCGGCGCTATATGAAAGGAACGCATAGCAATCAAGCCTTTTGGTTGTGGAGGCATATGCTTATCAATGTACTCGTGAGCACTATGCATTAACGATTTGTTGGTGTATCGCATCGTGAGAATTGCACAAAATTTAACTGGCTTATTCATGAATTAATCTCTCATAAAAATGTATGTTAGCGGAAGTATAGAAGTTTAATGATCAACACCAAGCAAGGAATTTAAAATGTGGACACTTTTTTTAGTTTTTTTAAGCGCTGCCGGAGAACCCATTCAATTCGAACCACTTACATCTTATCCTGAGAAAATGATGTGCAACTGGGACGCTAGCCGCTTGTCTCGAGACAAAGCTGAGATCTTAACTCCAAATACAGAGAGAGATTTCGTAGAACTTCCAGTCCAGTATGCTTGTGTTATGACGCAACAAAAGTAGTTTTCTGGTAAATTATTAAGGTACAATTTTATGAATTGGTTCGCAACAATCGATGGTTATTGTGAGAGAATTGATGCTTCGTTTTGGTCGGAACCCTTAAATGCAGTTACCAATGTTGTTTTTTTGATGGCTGCAATTTGGGTTTTGCGAAGAGAAGAGCTCAACAATAAGGCGCGTGCCTTAGCTTTTCTTTTAGCAATGATTGGTATTGCCTCTTTTCTTTTTCATTCCGTTGCCACTGCCTGGGCTGGAGCACTAGATGTATTATTAATCCTACTATTTACCCTTTTATATATTTTTGTTGCTACAGAAGATTTTTTGGGCCTACCGAGACGCAGCGCGCTGGTTGTGACTTTAGGGTATTTTCCATTTTCAGTTGTCGTGGAATGGTTGACGCTGCCCTTAAGCTTTCTTGGTTCAACCCGTATTTACATACCCATATTGGTACTCATTACACTTTATTCACTTATTTTGTACAAAAAATTCCCGTATTTATCGCGGGGTCTTGCAATGGGTGCGTTATTGTTGACGATATCAATGTTAGCCCGCTCTGTGGATTTGCCGTTATGCGAGACAATCCCGACAGGCACTCACTTTTTGTGGCATGTTATTAACGCCATTATGCTTGCTTGGATGATTGAAGTTTATCGTCGGCACATAATCTCTAGAAGTGGCAATTTTTAAACTAATCATCTTTTCACATTTTTAATGTTTCGCTCCCTTAAAACAATAAAATACCCAGAAAATACAACTATAAAGGCTCCCAACCATGTCATTAGATTGGGACGTTCTCCCAAAATTAATATGGACAATAATAGCGCGAATACTAGCCTCGAATACCTAAAAGGAGCAATCAAAGAAGCATCACCGTAACGAGTGGCACCCACTAGCAGGTAGTATGCAGTTACGCCTGATGCTATGCCAACCATTAATATTTTTATTTCACCAAAACTGGGCCAAATGAACTCACCATAAAATGGAATAGCCACTAGACCTGCCGCGGCCATTGCTCCGAAACCGTAGATGGAGATTGTTAGGGTTGGTAAAGTTGTTTTCATTGCTCGTGTCGCTAGATCTCTGACAGATAGGCAAATAACGGCCGCAACAGCGAGCAAGCTTAAAGGATTGAAATCCGCTAGTCCGGGTTTAACTATTAAAAGTATACCAAAAAACCCTATTATTACCGCTAGCCAACGCCTGATTCCAACTGTTTCTCCCAGAAAAATAGCCGCGCCCGCTGTAATTGCCAGCGGAGTTCCTTGAAGAATGGCTGAAGCTGATGACAAGGGTGTTAGCACTATTGCACCTACGAAGAATAATGCACCGAATAAGTCAGCAAATGTCCTTGTAATCACGTGCTTATTTAGCAACTCTCGGCTAAGTACTGGTTGTTTTGAAATAATAGCGAAAATTAAAAAGATTATCGCGCCACTTAATCCCATAATTACCATTATTTGAGATGCTGGCATAGTGCTTGATAAGAGTTTTATAAAAAAATCTTCCAAAGAAAAAAGAGCCATGGAGCCAACCATAAATAATACGGGTTGGAATTCAGAATTTTTCAATACACTATCCTTAGTGAGAGCTTTAACTGTGAATGGACTATAGATAAAACTAAGCTTTGGCTATAAATTGTTTGAGGAGTTTTTTTGGCGATAATTGATCCGGATCGATTATTTGCATTTCGAATATTACCTGGATTATAAAAATATATGAAGTACTCGGGAAATTGCTTATGTGGTGCGGTTAGCTTTAAATTTTCATACGACCCAATGATGCAATTTAAATGTCATTGTAATGTTTGTCAGAAAGTCTTTGGGCATACTTTGCATGCCTTGGCTAAGCCAAAGGACGAATTGGAGATTTCTGGGTCTCTTTCAAATTATCATATAACTGGCGGAAGTGGGAACAAACTACATTATAACTTTTGTCCAACTTGTGGTACTTTTATATATAACAAACCAGATCTTTTGGATCCTATGATTTACGTACCCGCGGGATTGCTTGATGGTCAAATAGAGTTCACTCCAACTGTTGAATTATGGACGTCACAAAAACCTAATTATATCCCAAAGGCCACTTCAACGAAAGCGGCCTTTGAGAATAACGGAACAACAGATCGGCTTATGGATATGCTCGAAAATTTAGACAAGAGGGGATAAGAACTTCTTAAATCAATTCTGGCCGTAACCAGGCCGTTCTATTTTCATATATTTACGGTTACTATATTACACTCAGTATTTTATCTTATAGAATGATAGATTTCCCCGCCAAGGCTTATCACTTTCCCATAACTACCGAGTATTTCAGCAAATTGAGGGAAATAATCATTTTGTGACGCATTTTCGACGTGACGCTGAATACTTGCCATCCCGGTAAAACGCTCATTGATTGTGAATAATGTATTGCCAGTCACACCCTTTTCTGGATCAGTAGGATCGATGAACTCGGGCGCTTTAGTAAAGTAAGCATTGAGTAAATGTTCGCTCCCATTATTTGCCTCTGAGTAAAAATCAGTCATCCAAGCAGCATGTTTCCGGAATACTTCTTCGACGGACGCGGCCTCTGCATTGGAGCAGACATAGCCAAGGTTAATACATTTAATATCAGACATATTGTTCTCCCTTATTGATTTAGCTTGAGCTTAAATGGCCAAGTTGCTTGCGACTAGTACAACTTTTGGACCCAAATGAACTTTTGGTTGGGTACACTAAGAAAGTATATCTAGTTAAAACCCTTATAAACTTGCATAACCCCTGTAAACACGTTTTCCGATGGATTTGATTTGCAGAACTTGAGTAACTCCATCCCAAAAATTGTTTCGTCTGCATGAACTGATTTTTTTGATTTCCAATTTGCTCCAGTTACAAACCCATTTACCCACGCGTCGAAGAAGTTTTTATCAAAAAAGCTACCTCCCTCCCATGCTTTTACGAGCGCCGAGCATGGTTTATTGCCTGGGCCATACATTACCTGAGCCTCAGCTTGGTTCAAATTTAGCGATAAAAATAGTCCAAATATAAGAATTCTCATTATTCACTACTTATAAAATTATCAAATCGAGTAAATTTTAAGCTGCTTACATAATATGAAAAATAAGAAGCTGCTAAAATTACAAAGAGTATGATAAGTTTTGATTTTTTATTCATTTTATTGTATCAAAAACATTCTTATAGCTAGTAATTATCTATTTCATTTTGATGCAGAACTATGCCCGAGAATGCCTTGGTGCGGCTACCGTTTTCATATAGTTCTAAAATAGGGGTAATGCTATCTAGCCAATCTAAGCCCGAAACTACATCCATGCTTCTATCTTCGATACTGTCGTAGGTATTCAAAGCTGCATACTCACTATCTCCTAAGCTTAGTATCTGCCAAGATATAGAGTTGGAATTGTCAAATTTTCTGAGTGCATCTATTAGCTGATCTTCAAATCCGATCTTGGCTTTGAATCTCGTGATCGTTGTGACCAATGTCATAAAGATTTTCCTATTCATTCATAATAAACGTTTATTTACCAAGTTTATCTAAAATTTCTTTTAAAAGCTCGTTGCTATCTTCCTTTAGCTTATTTTGTAGCTTAAGCTGCTCGACTATTTGACGTAAGTAAACTTCTTCAAGGTCCATTTCGTTTCCTTTCAAATTAACTAAGTGAAATATTCTATCTCGTGTAGCTTCACATTGCTATCTAAATTACTTTTGTTACTGTTCATGATCATAAAGAAGAGAATTGTAGAAAGAAGTTTTGTTATGCGGTTAGTAGTTTTAGCTTTTTTGATGTCACTCTCTACGGGTGCCTTTGGTGAAATTAGTGATAATCGTTTGCGTGTCTTGTTAAATATTTGTGATGCGGCTCAAAAGTCAGCTGATTCGGGTACGGTTAGAAATATTGCCTCACAGATACAGAGTACAAAACTACCAGAAAATGAGCAATTAGCTGCTTCGTTTGAGAAGTGTCTATACACTGCATTTGGGGAAACGACGAAAAAACCAAATGTTAATCAATTAATTGAGGAAGTAGAAAACACATATTCAAAACTTGAAGCAGATTGTCGTGCATTGCTGAGAGTTGGACCTGAGATCGCAATTGCCCATCCTATTTGCAAGCCTGTACTCATTAAGCCCTAACAAAAGCTTGTTCGCTGTCAGTTTTTATTAATTTGTTCTCCATTTTCGTAGTTAGTCTTATGGCATTCGATACTTACAATATCTGCTGACCCTAAATTCATTGAGGGAAGCCGGTTATGTAAGCAAAAACAGATCTCATCATTATGCAACACAGTCATACGCAAATTGCCGTCCTTGTTAGTCCCGCTAGCGACAACTGTAACCTCTGAAATTATCGCTTTGGCTTCAGTTTCAACAGCAATGGATTTGGTGCTGAGCGAAAATATAATAAATATGAACAAATATTTTCGAGTTAATTAGTTGTAACACAAATAACAAGAAACTTGAAAAGAAGTTAACAACTTACCATTTAACTCAAAGGGGCATTTAACGTATACTCGCAGATGAAACTTGTGCAGGTAAATTGGCGCCACGGCGTACGTTACATTTTATACGATGAACAGGGTAAAGTTGTAATTATTACCCGAAACAAGAAGGTGGCCTTACATTATGCTAATACTAATCAAACTGTTTAACTTTGTTCAGTTGGATTTAACCAATTGATGTAGGTTTAACTTAAGCCTTTCCACTCACTGACTTCTGGATAGAATTGCGCGCGCCATTTAATTACTTTTGGGTTCATTACCTTGCGCCAAATAAATGGTACCAAGCTAAATACAACCATAATCGGGTATCCAAATGGTAATTGGGGTGCGCTGTCAGCATCATGTGCACTCAGAGTTGGATATGTTTGTGATGGCCTAGAATGATGATCCGAATGTTTTTGTAAGTTAATAAGTAGTAAGTTGCTGGCTGCATGATTGGCATTCCAACTGTGGTGTGGCTTTGTGGGTTCATACTTATTATCTGATATTTTTTTTCTGGAGAGACCATAATGCTCTATATAATTTACAACTTCCAAGTGAAGTACGGCCACCAGTGCTTGAATGAAAAATAATGCAATGCCCCATCCTCCGCCAACTACGAAAGACAAGCACACAAAGAAACATGCCAATGCGGCATAAATGTAAAACGGGTTCGAAATATTTAGGATAGATTTATTTTTGGAAGCGAGCTTTTGCGCTTCCACTGACCAAGCGGAAATTAGACACTGGGGGATGACCCGAAGGAAAAAAGTATAGAAACTTTCATTGAAACGGGCAGTGACCGCATCCTTCTTAGTGCCTACATACCTGTGGTGTACAAATACATGTTCAGTTCTAAAGTGACCATAAAAAGCCATGGCCATTAAGATATCTGAGAAAAATCGCTCTAGCTTTGTTTTTTGATGCATTAATTCGTGAGCAAAGGTAATTCCGACGGCCCCAGTAATCATTCCCTGTACAAGCATTAAACAAATAGCCTCGAGAGTTGTGAGGTGATTAAACCAACAGATAGAGACCAGAGATCCAAACAGTAAGAAGAATTGGATCAAGGGCCAGGTAAATAGAATTAGTTTGTAACTACTTGTGTCGTTCGAGACATCTATTTGGTTTTTTTTGTTTTCACCGATAATAAAATCAATGATTGAGATTATTACGTAACCAAAAACTGGGGCGAGAATTAATATAGTTCCGCCGTAAACCCACGCTAATATAAGTAATGGACAAAACAATAATGGAAGGGCAAACGCTATGGGCGGCTCAGGTTTACTAAAATTTTGACTTGTGTTGGACACCTTTAAAAACTCTCTAGCTTGAAAATTAACAATCAATTACCTTTTGAATTTGTAGCTCCTTCTGGTTCGTTTTCCAGCATTTCTCGCAACCAGTTACTCATTGCCACTTGATAGTTCAGCCCTTCCAACTTTATTGGCTGTTTTGATACCCACCACTGATACGGGTCATCTTCCATTCGAATTGCTAGTCTGTCATTTTCGTTCGCAATCTTCATGAAATCAGAGTTATTTTTGTTTTCTTTTTTAACATAATGCCACTTCTGCACTTCAATTGCATCAGTATCTAAAATCAGCGCCATCTCATTTTTTACTTTTCCTGAAAAATTGTAAGATGGACTTTCAGTAAACCAAACAAAACGTCCACAGTAATTATATTGGTCATCAAGAGCTCTTTGGTCAGCTATAGAATAACCCTCCCGAAGCCCTGCCATATATTCAGTTCCCTCGAGCTCAAGTTTCTTGCTCGCCAAGATCAATTTCATCGCGTCTCGCGAAGTCCAATGATAAAGTGTTGTGCCCATTGTTTACCTTAATAAGTCAGAATTGATTTTAATATCCCTATTTTAGAATGCAATGACAGCCTTAAGGTATTTCAAATATTAATTATTAAATACATGCAAAATCTATGCGTAAAATTTTAATATTTATGATCTTAAAGGATACTATCAAAGCATAGAAAGACCGAAATTTGATTTAATTTTCTTTTAATATTACAATATTTTTATGGGAGATTCTAAAATTACGATAATCCATTTGCTATCTGCTGTGGCCGTATTAGCGGTTATAGCATCCCAAAGCTTTGCTTTAATCTAGGTTGGTTAAATCAACGCAGCTAGTTGAAATCAGCTCACAAAAGCTCTGTTTACAAATCATTAAAAAGTGGGAAGTGTATTTCCGTACTACTTTTAAGGTAAAATAAGGCTAAAGAACATGAGTGTAAAAGGTTCGTGTGAATGTCAGGGTGTTGTTTTTGAACTTATTGGAGAGCTGCGAGATGTTGTCTTCTGCCATTGCTCTCAGTGTCGTAAAACGTCTGGCCACTACTGGGCCGCCACACAGGTTGCAAAAGCTAATTTAAATTTAATTAAAGCTATGTCACTAAGCTGGTATGACTCATCAGATGAAGCTCGTCGTGGTTTTTGCAGTGTATGTGGCTCCAGCATGTTTTATGAGAGAAAAGGTATTGATAAAATCTCGGTTTCAGCAGGTTCGCTCGAAACACCGACATCTCTTGATCGGATGCGCCATATCTACGTTGCAAGTAAAGGTGACTATTATGATATTTCAGATGACTTACCACAATTCGAGGAATATTGACCCAAGCACAGTGCTTGATCGACCATACCCCTAAATTTTGTCCCAAAGGCCTCAAATATTATTGAAATATTTATTATAATGTCGCGTGCTCCACTTAATTTTCTGATTTTGCAAATGGAACCATAGCTGACCATACACCATCAGCTTTGAAGCGATGATAAAGGGCGGCGAGGATGTGGATACCTACCAACCAATATGTACCAGTAACAGAAAACTCGTGGATAATGATCACAGCTTCCATAATTAACCCTTCTTTTAGCCCAATCCAATAAAGTCCACCTATCGCCAGTCCTGTTAATGCAATGGACCCTAGGCTTACATACATTCCAAGGTGTACAAGTTTTGCTGCAATTTTTTGAATGTAACTCGTATTTTCGGGCAGTGCGCTTCGCTGTGTTTTTGTCATGTAAACAAAACGTCCCAAAAGAAGAAGTATGAAGATACCAGCAAAGAATATTTCAAGTCTAAACAGCGAGGGGTCTGAGAGTTCTGCAACATCATCCACTTGTTTGAAAACTCCATATGCAAACAGAAGTACAAACCCCCAATGCATTAGTTTGGCTATTTTGCTATATCGAGTTTGATTAATGAGGTTTGTTTCTTCCAAATAATTTCTCCAACAATTGAGATCAGCATATATAACATTCCCAAAAATTTCACACACACTTAAAGTGCATCATAAAAAGAATATTGAATTATAAATGTAAAGAACATTTTGCTTCCTATTGACCTTCCAGTAACTGGAGCCACTACCTCGAAGGCATGAGAGTGAAAATAATTATATCGACACTTATAGCCAGTGCCTTTGGAATTTTTCTTTACCTGACAGTGACCGCCCCGAAGTCACTTGCCGTGCTTGATTATTCAGCGGAAACTTCGGATCTATCCAACGGTGAGTATATATTTACAGCTGCGGGTTGTAGTGGATGTCATATTGAAGAGGGCTCAAAAGACAAATATCTATTGGCTGGCGGGCAGAAATTTGAAACTGCGTTTGGTACATTTAAAGCTCCAAATATTTCCAATAGTGTTGAATTTGGAATCGGGGCATGGGAATTTAAAGATTTTTATAACGCATTAAAGCTCGGCCAGAGCCCTAACGGCGAACATTATTTCCCTACATTTCCTTACACAGCATATTCCAAAATGACAGATCAAGATATCATGGACTTATGGACGTTCTGGAAGACTCTGCCTAGCTCTGACGCATTTATCAGCGATCATGACTTACCATTTTTATTTTCTAGCAGGCGAAATATCGGCATTTGGAAAACTCTTTACATGTCAGATAAATTTGTCAGCTCCGAGGTTGATAGGGGTACATATTTAGTTGAGGCACTTGCTCATTGCGCAGAGTGTCATACTCCTAGAAACATACTCGGTGCATTAAAATTTTCTGAGTGGCTAGAAGGAGCCCAAGACCCAAGTGGTAAGGGAAGAATTCCTGGTATTAGCACCGAGAAGCTTGCTTGGACGGAAGATGAAATTATAGAATATCTAAGTTCTGGTTTTACTCCTGATTATGACGTTGCTGGAGGTAAAATGGCTTCGGTAGTTGAAAACACGTCTAAGCTAAGTGCAGCGGATAGAAGCTCTATCGCACAATATCTTTTGAGGATTAAATAATGTTTAAAAACTATCTAATTTTATACATTTTTCTTCTTGCGATGGTAAATTTGCATACAGCAAATGCTCATCATGAACTCGAAGACCAAAACATCGTGAACGGAGAAGAAAATTATCAAGCACATTGTGCCAGCTGTCACGGGGTTGACCTCGAGGGTCAACCTAATTGGCGGACAATGAAAGCTGACGGCAGTCTTCCGGCACCCCCTCATGATGCGACGGGGCATACCTGGCATCATGATACAAAAATGTTATTTGATTATACTAAATATGGCGGTCAAAAAACGCTGGCTGCCGTAGGTATCACCGATTACAAAAGTGGTATGCCGGGCTACGAAGACGTGCTTTCAGATTTACAAATTTGGGAAATTTTAGCTTTTATTAGATCGACCTGGCCTAAGGACATACAAGATCTACATGCAACTAGACATTAGTTGAAAGTTTGTAAAGGTTTTTTCGATGTTATCACGACGTGGTTTAATTAAAAATTGTTTGGCAAGTTTAGTAGCAGTGAAGGTTCCTACAAGTGCATTTTCTGCAAAAAATGTTTCTCGTTACCGCATCGTTGCTCAGAAATCTGAGCATCAATTTTATGAGGGAGCTAATCTTTCAGATCTATTTCTTTACAATGGTAGTAGCCCCGGCCCACTCATTGTGGAAAAAAAGGGTAATATACTGGAAGTAGAGTTTTCGAACCTTTTGGATGAGCCCAGTTCGATACATTGGCATGGTATCAGAAACCTTAACGACATGGATGGTGTGCCGGGTCTCACACAAGCACCTGTAGAACCTGGAGAAACTTTCACTTATAGGTTTCCTTTGAATGATGCTGGTACTTTTTGGTACCATTCTCACAGTCAGGCATGGAACCAAGTAGCAAGAGGGCTTTGTGGCCCATTGATTGTGCTAGAAGATGATTCATTAATGAGTGATAGAGACCTAACCATTGCTGTAGATGATTGGCTTTTAGACGAGAATGAGCAAATTCACACGGCTAGTTTAGGAAGCTTACATGATTGGTCGCATGGAGGAAGGCTAGGAAATTTTCTTACGATAAACGGTAAGTCGGCACCTGAAATAAAAATCCCAAAGACTGGAAAAGTACATTTAAGGTTTTTAAATTTTGCAAATGCTCGTGTGATGCAGTTTGAACTAAATGATAGGTTACCGATGCGGATTGTTGCTTTAGATGGGGCACCATGTGATCCTTTCATGAGGCAACGTTTAACTCTGGCTCCTGCACAAAGGGTTGATGTTCAGATCGATGACGTCTCATTCCTTAGAGAATTATTCGAGGTAAGCGCAGGGGAGGAATATAGTGCAGCTACTTTTGCGCCAAATGAGGTAACTCAAAAACTAAATGCATTACCAAGATTTGTATTGCCAACAAATAATATGCTGAAAATGGATAATGCTGAGGTGATAAACATTCATATGCAGGGTGGGGCCATGGGTAACCTATCTTCTGCTATTTTCGAGGGTGAGCAAAAGAGTTTGCGAGAGCTGGCAAGATCTGAAAAAAAATTATGGGCTTTTAATGGAGAAATCGGTGGGTATGATCTAACGCTTGCAGAAGTGGATTTAGGCAAAACTGTCGTATTAAAGATTTGGAACGATACACGGTGGCAACACGGGATGCATCTCCACGGACATCATTTTTGGGTTAAGTCTAGAGAATTTGGGGATGAGGCTAATTTAGTTCTTCGAGACACCTATCTCATGCAACCGGGTGAACAGGCCGACTTGGTCTTCGAAGCAAACAATCCTGGATCATGGTTATTTCATTGCCATATGCTTGAACATCACGTTTCAGGCATGGGAGGCATTATAACCGTTGGATAGAAAATTTAGCTTTATTGATTTCCAAAAATTGTCAGATTTATAAGTACAAAGCGCGCTTCTTGGTATAATAGCATTTTGCAGAACAGTCTGTTGATCGTATCAATAGCGCCAAAGATTTATTCCATAGTTTTTGCATTATACACTCCATAATTTTATGGTTTGGATATAATCTTTTTTCTGTTATGAATATTTGAAAAAAAGAATACCCGGCATGCAACGCTCGCAATGGTGGGTTTGCGAAATAGAGCTATTTAAGGATTTCCAGCCGTAGATTACCAAATTAATTTGCTAGGAATTTGTTAATAAGGCCGGATGATATCGCGAAATTTACACCTGCATTAGTATCAGTATTTTTTGTAAAAATGCCGCTCATCATACCCAGTAATTCACCATTAAGATTGACTAAAGCTCCACCAGATGAACCAGGATTTGCCGCTGCATCAGTCTGCAGGAAATCTTCGATTTCATTGAAACCAATGTTGCTCAAGCCTGTAGCGGATATCACGCCGCAGGTTATCCCAATATTTAATCCAAAACTATTGCTTATTAGGCAAGCACTGCTGCCAATTTTAGGCTTTTCAGTTTTAATTGTTATTGGCCGCAATTCTAACTCGGTTTTAAGTAATGCAAGATCGGTAGAAATAGAATTCTTAATTATCTTAGCTGAAAATAATTCACCTTTAATATCTCGAACTTTTACATCAGTTGCTTTTGAAATTACATGCGATGCAGTAAGTATAAGTCCGTCTGACGAAACTATAATTCCAGAACCTTCTGGCGCTGTCCCAGGGGGTGCGCCAAATCCTGGTTTATCATAGCCGGGCCAAGTTGGTAATATAGATACTACAGTAGGTGAAGCTATTTCCCATGCGTTTACTGGGTCTGCAAAGATTGGTTTTGATATCAGCAGGACTATGATTTTTACTACAGGAAATATATAAAAAAAGTTCTTCACGAAAGTTTAGCCTTGCTAATAAAATGCCTATTCTCTGGTTTTAAGATATAGATCTAACCAAATTTCCCTAAAATCTGTAACATCTAAAATCTACGATCTTAAATAAGGACTTAATTTGATAAAAATATCAATTTAAAATTTCTATTTTGGACATGCTGTGAATTACTGATTTTAAAGTTTGCCCGTACCTTGGACGATTTATTTCATTAAATGAATTCGAAACTCTTTTTATTTCTCTAAACTCCCGGGTTTCTATCTCAGAGAAGCTAAAAATTAGGGGGATATTCTCCAATTTGCTTATCTGACTGGCATCTTGCAAGTCATTTAAATAGATTGCAGCCGAAGGTTCTATAGACAGGTCGCAATTTGTAGAACAGTGATATTTAAAAAACATAAACACATTATCCCGATAGCTTTTGTGGTCTACCCCAATTATTGAGAAGCACTTTTCACAGTATATGCGGGTAGACCGACCGGTTGATCGTAATTTAAATGCGTGCATGAATTCTTTGCCTTTGACGCTAAGAATATCTGATTTAACATAAATTAATTCTTGTAAAGAGCTCGGCTCTGCACCGCCTTGTAGTGAGCACCACTCTAATGCGTGTCGGCAATCAGTGCATCCACATAACAAACTCAGGCAAGGTTGCTCATCGTTAATTTCAAAACCACAAGCTCCGCAGTGGCAGGTGATATTGGCGCTCATAAATGTGTAACTTTAATTTGTAACTTTCTAAAATACTATTTGGAGGTTACGCATATCACAAGGTGGCTGAACAAATAAGTCAGCCACTTTAAAATTTAAGCAGCAGCAGAAGTACTGTAAAGTATATCGCCCATGTTGAAGAGTAAAATAGTATTGAGTATTAAAAAACCTAATGGAGCGATATATCCTTCAGGTGTAACTTTAACACCCTCAACTTCAGCCCACTCACTGTTTACAGTATTATAGCCAAAGATTGCCGCAAGAAGTGCCTGTATCCACGCGTACACGACGAATGCCCAAGCTCCTTGAGGCCCGATAAATAAAAGTACAATAGCAACCGCAGTGGAAGCTCCAACACACGTACCCACAAGTCGTGTCATGAATACGGCTCCATCGCCGAAACCATATTGATCAATAAACCCTTTTGTTTGTAAAAGGCAGCGGTATGCATAGTACCCGCCTGCAACAATTAGTAATAACCAAATAACGAGGTTTAATACGCCACCAAAAGCTTCCACCATTTTATTCTCCCGTGATAATTAGCTAGTCAATAATATTTTGATAGGTCACGTTTCAGTTAATTAGACAGTAAATCAAGTACAGGTTTTGTATTAATCTAAAAGAATTGTTTATCTGGCGCCAAAAGTTAGAGGTATGATTTATTTTAAAATAAGCTTCAAAAAATATCTAACTAAGCCACTATCTACTGTTGAATTATGAAAAGTTTTTTTACTTTCTCGTGTATTGTCCATTCACCCTTCCAGCCTTTTGGAAGTACAAGTAGATCTCCTCCAGCCAATACACGTTGACCATTTCCGTCATAGTTTATTATTGACGCTTTTCCTGATAAGATATGGCAAAATTCAGCGGCACTCGTTCGGTCCGCAGTGAAAGTTCCTTCCGAACACTCCCAGATACCAATTTTTGTCGTGCCGTCATAAGATTCCCAAAGAATTTCGGATGCCTCTAATTGTCCGGGTGTTTTTGTTGTTGGTTTAGGATTGAAATCCGTTAATTCTATGTTTGCAAACTGCGCAAAAGTTTTTAATTCTATCATTTGTTTGCTCAATACCTATGATTATCTTTACAATTTAAACATATATTTACTTTTCAAAAGAATATGTATTTTTTAAATCAATAATTTAATTTGGACAATTAGCGATGGAAATTGCCTGATGACGTTTAAGGATAAAAGTGACATTTATGTTAACCGGCGCACTTGTATGAAATACATAATAACTAAACATCGATAGAACTAAGCCGTTGGTATTTCTATGGGTGTTATGTTTGATATCAAAAATTTAGAATATGCGCGAGTTTTAGATAATCGTGCTGCTCTTTCCGTGACCAAAGATAAAGACAAAGAGCAGAGGAAGCGGCGTCAAAAAGGAATGTTGAAAAACGGTTTAAAGCAAGCAACAAAAAAAAGTAAAAAATATCCATACAAGAATATAAATATATTAGATCTGACAGTTTAAATGATCCAGGATATGGTTCTCGAATTTAGCTATTAAATGATGAACTTGCATTTAATATGCCTATGCTACAATCATACAAGAAACATTCAGGTCAATTTTTAAGCATAAACGGTAATTACTTGGTCAAGAGATAACCCTTGTTTGACCTTAGAGGTTTTCCGTTTCGATTATATCGCACTCGTACACGTGGAGCCATTTTTTATGGCTTTTCATCTAAGTTAAAATACCAGGCTCTGAGTTTATCATCGATTCTTAGAGCGCAGCAGAATATTATTAATTTTGGAGTTTGAATCATTGGCCGAGATTGATCATTTTTACATCAAGGAAAGAATTCTTAAATTTTGTGAGTATCAGATGTTTGATGCAGACATAAGTGATTTGATAAGGTACGCTAAGGGCAAGGGTTTTCTCAACCGTGACGAGAGTGTTACCACCGAGGGAATAAAATTGGCTCATTCTATGAACAAAAGCGATACCTGGATACCCGTGGAATGGCAAATAATTTGATAAACGTTAAGCGATTAAATATTTTAGCGCACTGATTATTTAAATAAATTAGAGAGTTCCTACTAAGTACACTAATAATAAAAGTGAATAAAACAAAGTTCCAAATAGTAGTTTTGGATCGGCATCTATCGTTTCAATTAATTTTAAAAGCCTTGTGAAAAGGTTTAAAATGGTAGGATCTGTTGTCTTATCAATTTTCATATTTTTAATACGAACAAAGATAAAATTTGGATTAAAGTTCGTTTTCAACAAATCCTAGAACTATTTGGAAATTTGAAATACTTTAGTCATGGAGATAATACAGTCATTGGCTGACAATAAACTTTATCATCTTCCTCATCATTAAAATCGATTACCATGCCGCCTACGGGGTGCCATCCGTTTTCTATGTATTTTGAAACGTGTTCACATAGGTTTGCACGACTATATCCTGTTGCGATGACATACTTATTATCCATTATTTATCTTTCCTATTGTTTGAACAGCCAGATGAATTTTTTTAAACAATTAATTTAAGATTATCAGATTTAAGAAATACGAGCTTTCAATATTTTTATAATCTTATAGCAGATTTTTCATTCAGAAATTTTGGATTAGCTTTTTTTATCAATTCAGAAGTTGGGCTTTATAAAAGGATCTGGAAAGCTGTGTAACTTGGTTGTCGTTGTAGGAAGAGAAGAATGATTATTCACACGATCTACCAAGTTACATTTACTGAGGATAAGTATCTATTATTTCCTTTTATAGTATAGAAAGTGTATCTGCTTATTATTTGTCAATTTTTAATATATAGTTAGCAATATTCAAAAAAATATGCTATATTATCGGAGCGTTATTAAAATGCACAAGCGGATAGAGATATCCTCCCAAATCTTTTTATTCGCTAAAGATATAAATAATGAGCAGTCAGATTTTCTGTCTTGATTGTAAGTTTGGGACAGGGCCAGCTATACTCTCCCATATGGCTGGTCCCTTTTATTGGGCCTACATTTTTTCGGAAACTAAACTTATACGTTCATTTTACTATATAAAATCAATTAGTTGTTGACTCTTGTGCTATCTTTAGCACAATTGGTTTAATCTTTCTGGGGAGAGATTGAAAAAGCGGATCCAGTAGGTTTGGGAGGAGCTACTGTCGATCCGCTTTTTACTTCAAAGTGATAAATCATAATGTCTATGTTACTTTTTCGTAAACCTGAGCGCACCTGACGCAAAAAGAACTCCTATAGTTACAAGACAGATTCCAAGTAATTTTACGGGCGTAATTATTTCATCCAGCAAAAATATGCCGCCCAACATGGATAAAATTGGTGTAAGTGCACCGAAAGCAGCCGTTTGGGCTGCCCCTAAAATTTTTACTGCATAGGTAAATAATAGCATCGCTAGAATTCCTACAATGAAGCTATGCAAAACTATCATAAGGAAAATATTTGAAAGGTTGGCGTGCTGAAAGCTTACATCTCCAAAAATGAGAAGAATTGGGACAAAGACAATACTTCCCCAAAACAATCCAATTACAAGTCCGTGTATCGGAGCGATCCCACTTTGACGAAATAAAACTGAATAAATTGCCCAAAGAGCAGCTCCGAGCAAGAAAAGTATATTTCCAACCCAGGTTAGATTGGCAAGATCTGCATCAAGTTTTAAAATTCCAATCAAAAAGGCCCCAAACAAAATTATAAACAGGCCAATTTGTCTAGAGAATTCTGGTTTTTCGTGGACAATCAAATAAGCAATTAATGCTGTCCAAAAAGGAAGAGTTCCAGGAGCCAATGCACCTGCGTTGGACGCAGGTGAGTAATAAAGCCCTACTGATAGCACCCATGGGAACAAGGCGCTGGCACCTAGCGCAAAAATGAGCCTAGTAATTAGATTATTTCCAGGGGGCAGGATGCCAAGATGCAACATAAGTGGTGCCATTATTATAGCAGCTGGCAGGAGCCTGAGTACTAATATTTCTTCAACAGAAAAATTTTTGGTTATCGCAAAACGAGTTCCAACTAAGAAGGCTGCCCAAATGGACACTGTAATTATGGCAGCTAAATAACCTAAGAGCTTTGCACTTAAAATAGCAGAGGGTCTTGGGCTACTCAGCAAAGTAAAAAGTCTCGTTTAGAAAAAGAAAGTGACTCGTATATTTGCCGCAAGTACTAAGTACCACGCACTGTAAGCGACGAATTTTCTATTCGTTTTTGGAGAAATCTTCTGCCTTCTGGAGTTACTTTCCCACTACTATCGAGATATCCTCTTTCCTTGGCAATATCGATAATCCCTATTTTTGCTCTTTTATTTTTTCTCTCTGTTTTTTTAAGAACGGTCTTTATTGTATTATAATCACTAACATTCATCAGAAACCTCGTTGTAAGTCATTAAAGCTTCTGTTGGCTACGGATTGTAAATTAATTTTCCTTTTGATAAAGTCAAAGAGTTTTAAGGTAATTTATTCGCCCCACATACCCGCAAACTCATAAACTACGGCCGGTTTGCCTCCAACAACCCATGCATCGTGACCTGGTGAAATCGCATATGCATCGCCAGCTGTGTAGGTCGCCTCGCTACCATCATCACAAACGCAATGTACAGCACCCTCTACTATTATTCCGGTGTGGGTCGCTTGGCAAGTATCAGTTCCTATTATTGGCTTTATATCTTTTGACCATTTCCAATCTGGACTTAATGTCAACTTCATAACACGTTGGTTGAGCACATTTACTGCTTCCATACGTGCATTAGGCATATCTTTGGCCTCATCAGCAGATGAAAAATTCTTTACTTCGATTGGCATATTTTTTCTTCCTTATAAGTAATAAAACTCTAGCAAAATTAATTTTCAAATTATTTAACCATCATTATTAGTCTGGAGTGTTTTAATGTTCCAAGTTCATTGGCCGCGTCTACTAATTCAGAAAAACTAGGATTAGCGATAACTGCATCAGTAGCGCTGCCCCAGTGTTTTAAATCTTTAAACCTGTATATAATTCGCATCATTTCATGATCTGAAGCAATTACAGGCACTCCTACGCCCATTTCTACATCATTTTCATCACAAATTGCTTGCAAGTTTGGTACTAATTCCATTGCCTTAGCAACATTTTTTCGTGGCATATGATAATCTCGAGCAAGCACTATTTTTCTCGGATCAGTACTTTTCGAATTATGCAGCATTCTTCCCAGCCAGGGACCTCGCATTTCTGCAACGGGAGTCAGGGCTCGTTCCTCGAATATCTTTTTTAGGTCAGGATCATTTGAGTAACCGTCCATTGCACTGGCTCCGGCTGCCACGGTTTCATACCAATTATAGAGCTCGTAATCACCAGCCCTGTGACCTCCAATAACTTTACCTACTCTGGAAACTGCACCGTACTTTTCTATTACATCCGATGTCCTAAGAATGCGATCCTCTAATACCGCATCTTTTCCAATCATAGGTGTGAATTCTCTGACAGCTACATATGACATTGGTTCTTCTCCTAACTCTATAGAATGATTGCATCATTATTAGATGGATCAAGTACAAAAAATGTATCAAACGAACTTAAAATAATTAATTATTTTTAAAAGCTGCGGGATATACAAAAATAGTTAGAAACGGATAATATCAGCTTAGCAAAAATTAATAAGTGAAAGTAGTTACGAACTTAAAACTAAAATATGTGTGCCTTTTGGCGATCAAAACTGAAACAAACTTGGCTACCTATTTCTAAATCTAGAGTTTCTGGTGAAGCAAATCTAAAAGGGAAACCGTTTTTTGAGAGAAGTTCTACAACAGTTTCCGTGCCAAGGCGTTCGACTAATGTAACGTTACCCGTTATTGCACCATTAGTTTTGATTTTTAGATCCTGAGGGCGAATTCCTAAATGTACAGCGTCACCAGCGCTTTTCTCTTGTGAGACCAATCTAATGTAGTTAGTGTTATGGCCATCAAATTCCACCTTGCCAAGCGTTTTTGCACCATTTTTTGAAACTAGTTTGCATTCGAAAAAATTCATCTTTGGAGAGCCGAGAAAGCCCGCCACAAACTTGTTTTCCGGATAATTAAATAAATCCATTGGTGCGCCCACCTGCATAACTTCTCCATCCTTTAAGACAACGATTTTGTCTGCAAGTGTCATTGCTTCTACCTGATCGTGAGTAACATATACAGTTGTGGCCCCCAATTGACGATGCAATTTTGCTATTTCCACCCGGGTGTCATGACGTAGAGCAGCGTCTAAATTCGAAAGAGGTTCATCGAACAAGAAAACTTCGGGGTTTCTTACGATCGCACGTCCAATTGCAACGCGTTGACGCTGACCACCAGAAAGTGCGGCGGGGCGCCTTTCTAGGAGATCTTCCATCTGTAAAATTTTTGCAGCCTCTTCTACTCGCTGTTTAATTTCGAGCTTCGGCATCTTTTGTAAATCGAGAGAAAAAGCCATATTCTGGTAAACGCTCATATGAGGATAGAGCGCGTATGACTGAAAAACCATCGCAATGCCTCTTTCTGACGGGGGAAGATCCATTACTTCTTTATTTGCAATAATGATTTCACCACTACTTAGTTTTTCAAGTCCAGATATTAATCTCAATAGTGTTGACTTGCCACACCCGGAGGGCCCAACGAAAACTACGAATTCTCCTTTGTTTATTTCCAATTCAACATCACGAATAACTTCTGTATTCCCAAAAGTCTTTGTCACACCTTTTAACTCTACATGTGCCATTTAAATCTCCTTAAAGGACGCCGTTAACGTTTTAAAATTGAAGTTACAGTGAAGGGTTTGATCATCGCTTTGACGATCAAAACTTATTTGCGTGTCGTCGCCATCTATATTTAGAATGCAATTTGCATTCATCATTGCAGACTGCTTCTTGCGCCATTTCAAAAATTTCGACAATTCACTGTAAATTGAGTTTGGATTTAGTGCACTATCGATTGCTGCTCGATCTAAATGCTTATCCGAAATTGGTAGCCAAGTGGTATTTGCCTTAGAAAATCCACCGTTTGGTAGTAGTTTATTCCACACCATAGGGGTTCGACATGTGTCTCTGCCAAGAAAAGTAGGTGCAAACTCTATCCCCCATGGATCTTGCATCTTTTCCCTAGGTATATCTTTTACATCCTCCAAACCCAGCTCCTCTCCCTGATAAATACAGCTAGAACCGATTAGGCTGATTTGTAGTTTCATTAATAAAATTTGCATTTTATCACTATCTTTGGAACTTAAATGCAATGCTTTAAGTTGTCTTGTAGCTACGCGAGGGACATCATGATTAGAAAATGCAAACGAAAGTCTTCCCGTATTATTAAATACTTTTGACGCTTTTAAAATGGCTTCTTTTATTTCATTTACACTAAGGCCATCCCATTCCAGCAAATCAAAATTGTAAGTTGCATGCAATCTTCCTGCTTCGGTAAACGTCTCACTCACACTCATTGCGTTGTCATTATCACCATCTACTTCTCCCATTAAAAACCGGTCATTGTCATACGAGTCTGCGATCCTACGATATGACTCACAAAATTCCTGAATGCCTGGTTGGTTTAATTGTGCTGTATCATGTAGTTGGCGAAAAAATGGTTGTTGATCCTGTGGAAGAGGCCCCAGTTTGAATGTCGGATTCGCAGGATTATTTTTATAAGGAAAAGAGTCGGCATTTATTGTGTGCACTGCGTCTAAACGGAAGCCATCTACACCTTTATCAAACCAAAATTTGGCTATTTGGTTAAATTCTTCAATAACTTCGGGGTTTGCATAATTTAAGTTAGGTTGGTCAGGTAAAAAATTATGTAAGTAGTACTGTTGCCTTCTCGGTTCCCAGGTCCAAGCTTGACCACCGAAAAATGATAGCCAGTTTGTGGGGGCGCTTCCATCATTTTGGGGTTGAACCCAATGGAACCAGTCTGCTTTGGAGTTTGTGGTTGAAGATCTGCTTTCAACAAACCATGGATGCTCACTGGAGCAATGTGCTGGAACGATATCTAACATAACCCGTAACTTTAATTCATGCGCCTTGCTAATGAGTAAGTCGAAGTCTCTTAAAGTCCCATATTCTGGACTGATCTCGTAATAATCTGAAACATCATAACCAAAGTCTTTTTGTGGGGACTTAAAAAATGGACTGATCCAGATAGCGTCTATTCCGAGCTCAGACAAGTAGTTGAGTCGAGTAGTAATTCCTTTTAAATCTCCTATCCCGTCGTCATTCGAGTCTTGAAAAGATCTTGGATATATTTGGTATATCACAGCATTTTCCCACCATTTCAAAGAAGACATTCACTAGCCTCCTTTAACGGATCCGGCTAACAAACCGCGAATGAAATATTTTTGCATAGCTAGGAAAACAATCACCGGAACAATCATAGAAATTACCGCTGAAGCGTTTAGAAGATGGAGCTGATCTCCAAAAGTCCCTAACTGCCGTTCTAGCAGAATAGGAAAAACTATATCATCTGTCGCACTTGGCCCTACAAACATTGCAACCAGTAAATCGTTCCAGATCCATAGAAATTGGAAGATACTGAATGATGCTAAAGCAGGCACAGATAGAGGAACAACTACTTTTACAAAAATTTGCATATGGTTGGCACCATCGATTTTTGCGCTCTCAAGCAATTCACGAGGCAATCCCACGATGTAGTTGCGTAAAAGAAATATCGCCAAAGGAAGACCAAAGCCTGTATGGGTAAGCCACAAACCAGCGAACGATTTTGTTGGGAATTGGCAGGTATTTGTTACCTCACAGTCGGTCATCCATTGTTTTAAGGAAGTTGCCCAAGATGCTAGGCCGTTGAATCCCTGAAGAATGGGTAGAAATGCTAACTGGGTTGGGACAACCATCAAAGAGACTACGAGTATAAATAACCAGTCACGTCCAGGGAATTGCATCCATGAAAAAGCATATGCTGCAAATGCAGCTACTGTTATAGGAATTATCGTTGCAGGAACCACTACAATAAATGACGATATGAGTGCATTTGGTACGTCTTTGTTATCTAAAAGGACCTCGAAATACGCTTCTGCACCAAAAACAGGATCTTGATTTATAAATACGTCAAGATTTTTGGGTTTGGGAGCAACTTCCTCAGGGAATGACCATGTGAAGTCACCGTTTGCTTGGAAAACGAACTCGCCATCCCGAACATTCATAACTTCTCCCACAGGAACAAGCTTTCTAATTAACTTGGTCTTGCCAGGCTTTTCTGGATCTGGAACGCGACCTTTGAACATAATAGAGTTGATCTCACCAGATATTTTGAACCACTCTTCATCTTTATTAATTCGGTCAAAAATATTACCACGCATTTCCGTGATTTTTACTTTTTGTCCCTTCTCATGGGTACTGAAGCGGTGTCCAAGCTCAGTAGGGGTAAATGCAGTCCAAAACCCAGATGTCTTAGAAGCAACCTCAGATCTAAATGAAGTGGTTATAAGCGCGATAAATGGTACGACCCAAATTACTAAGATTATTGCAAGTATAATATGGGCAAATGAGCGACTATACATGACAGAGTAAATCCTTAGTGTCCGAGTTGTTTTTGTTCGCGTCTTATTCGCCACCCAAGAAAAATCATATGCGGTATAACGGTAAGCATGAGCATAATTGCAATGGCGGCAAACAAATTATCAACATTGTTGCCTCCAATTGACCATGTATTCATCGCTGCCTCCATCATAGTGGCCAGCAATAGTTTGTCATCATCATTGGCCGATAATGCATATGGAATATCAAAAACCTTTAATACATCGGTCACAAGGTAGGTCCAAACGACGACTACTGTTGAAAAAATTTGTGGTAATTTTACTCGGAAAAATAGTTGCCTTGGATTCGCTCCATCAATAATTGCAGCTTCAACAGTTTCCTGAGGCACTCCTCTTAGAGCAGCAGAAAAAATTACCATTGCAAAACCAGTCTTAATCCACACCATAATCCACATCAGATAGAAGTTTCCCCAAAACTTTAGATTATATAAAGGCTCATTATATTCAGGAGTATGTCCTAGAAGTGCTTTTAGAAGACCGATTTGATAAGATGGTGTGGCTCCATTGATTGCTTGCTGAGGTTCAATTCCGCCGCCAGCAAAAATATTTCTCCATATAACAGCTGCTCCTACGAACGAGATAGCCAAAGGCACAAAGATAAATGTCTTTGCCACAACACCCCAACTTACGGAGTCTGCCAGAACAGCAATCAATAAGCCAAAAATTATGCAAAGCGACGGTACAAGAATAAGCCACATTAAACTATTTCTCATCGCCAACCTAAATTGAAGGTATCCCAAAGCGTCAGAATCCCAAAGGAATGCATAGTTATTTAACGAGGCGCCGCCACCAGGTTCAGTGAATGAAATTTTTAAGGTTGTCAGCGCTGGTATAAGTAAAAATAGCAAAAGCAGTACGAGTGCTGGTCCAACGAATATCCAAGGTTGTATCGTTTCAATAACAACAGATCTTTTGGCAATTGACTTATTGGATCTAACTTTAGCCAATCCAAAGTTTAGCCAATTAGAAATCCAATAGTATAAAAACGATATGAACAATGCGATAACTACAGAGCGTAAAGCAAAACCAACCTTTGCAAATCTGAGTTCAGTTACAAAAGTGGAAACAGACCATCCATATTTATTATGAAGCCAGAGACCAAAACTCGCAAAAGCATCATCTATTGGTGAAGTTAATGAAAAAATAAAAACGGCAGTTAGGGGTAACACACAAACAATGGTTAATACGATAGCAAGGCTATTGCTGAATATTATGGATTGGATCGAACGCATATACGTATTTACCTATGATCAATAGAATAAGAGCACAGGTTTACCCTGTGCTCTTAAAAGTCATGTTGCGGATACTATTATTTAATAGCGTCCCATGCTGACTGAATATTATCAGCCGTTGTATTTGCATCTTGACCGTTTGCAAAAGCTGTCATTTCACTCCAGAAAGCTCCAGCTCCGATAGCGCCAGGCATTAAATCAGAAGCATCAAAACGAAATGTTGTAGCATTAGCCAATATTTCTCCCTGCTTTCGTAGCAGAGGTGTCGCGTAAGCAGATAAGTCTGCCCCCTTGTGCGCAGTTAGGAAGACACCCTGCTGCATCCAAGCTTCATGAGCAGAGGCTTCTTGCAAATATTTGAAAAACGCACGCGTAGCAGGGGAGTCTTTAGCCATTGTGTAAAGCGTTCCCGCACCAAGTACTGGGTTACCCAAATTTCCGGACGCAAAAGGTGGGAAGTAGAAAGCATCAGCCTCACCGCGCGCGACTTCTGCACCTTTATCAGGGAAAAAACCGGTAATGAAGGATGCTTGACGGTGCATCATACAGCTTGGCGGTGATGTGAATAAACCCTTTGGAGCATCCCCAAAAGATGTGGTGGCAACTGATGATGCCCCACCTGCAACGTAATCGTCGTTTCGAGAGAATTTTCCATACAGCTCCATTGCGTTGATTACTTCTGGGCTGTTGAATGCTAGGTCATTTGAAACCCAACGGTCATAATTTTCTGCAGATGTCGTACGCAACATTATGTCTTCCATCCAATCAGTTGCGGTCCATCCAGTAGCATTGCCGGATTCCACACCAATACACCAAGGGGTATTGCCATCCGCCACCATTTGGTCTGAGAGCTCGATTAGTTCTTCCATCGTGGCTGGTATTTCATAGCCATTATCTTCGAATTGCTCAGGTGAATACCAAACCAAAGATTTAAGATCCATTTTATAGGCAAACCCATAAAAATGATCGTTACCGTTAGCATCTGCATAGGTCCCGAGATCAACCCATGATGAACCTGCACCATAGTTATCTTTCATCCACGCGGCGGCTTCATCGCCAATGGGAACTAAGTGACCTTCTGCCGCCATATCTGCTGCAAGACCCGGTTGGGGAAAGATTGCTATATTTGGTGGATTATTTGAGCGCATGTCAGCGACAACTAGGGCTGCAAAGTCTCGTGAGCCAGAATATTGGATTTTTGCCCCAGTGGCTTTTTCAAAGCAACTAACGGTATTTAGAAGCATCTCCTGGTCTGTTCCTAGCAGTGAGCCTTGAATGGTAATGACTTCACCTGGAAAACTTCCCATATCGCCTAGCTTCGACGGCGTATCGCAGACGTCGGCATATGCCACACTTCCGAAAGCGTAGGAAGCAGCAAGGAGTGCTGCTGTTGTGGTTAATTTATTTTTTAAGGCCATAAATTCCCTCCCAAGAATATTTTTGTCTTTGCAATATTGAATTACAAATAATTTGGCTATTGGTTAGCATCTGAGTGCTAATGTGAACGCTAACATTTGAATTTTAGTCCTGCAAGTATCAATTTTATTGAATGTAACGAATAACGTCTAACGTCAGAATAAAATTTTAGAGAAACTTAAAAGAGAGTAGTCTACTTAAGATTAGAAACAATCCTTGAGATCAATAGTTTATGTTGAATACTGGCCTTGAAGGAAAATGAGAGGATCGCCTTTACTGACGTTGAAACTATTCACATGCCCCACAAATATTGTGTGATCGCCACCTTCGTGTTTGGAGTAAAATGAACACTCAAACAATGCCAAACAATCATTAATAATAGGAACTCCATCTGAATTATATTCCCAATCTATCTCTTCAAACCCCTGGGTCGGCTTGACAAACGCAGAACACAAATCGATTTGCTGTTTTTTTAAGACATGTATAGCAAAATGATTTGAATTGGCAAAATAGTCGTGACGTTTTGAATCTTTGGCTGCAGACCAAAGCACCAAAGGTGGGTTTAAGGAAACACTCGTAAAACTATTTACAGTAATTCCCACCGGCCCTTGCTCTGAGCCACAGGTCACTATGGTTACCCCTGTTGCAAATTGACTTAAGGCTTCTTTGTAAATACTGATATCGGTTACATCAGCCAAAATATGTAAACTCCATCAACTATACCAATTAAAATGGATTAAAGTGAACCTTTTTAGTAAAAATACCTAGGAGGTTAGTGTGCCTTAGATTGGAATAACGGTATGAAATACTGTCGTCAACTGATAAAAACTTGGGAATAGGGTCCTAATATTTTTAGATTCATCACTATTTAAAATAAGATCTTCTTATCGACTCAGCAGAGAATACTCCAAAGAGATTTTTTGTAGGCTAATAGTTAGCTCGGTAGTTTTAATATCATTAAGTCGATTTAGAATGACTTTTAGTTTACTTGAATTTAAGAGTATGAATTCAAGCGCTTAAATTAAAAGTTTTAAAGGCAAGATCATGGAATCGGTTAATACACCAACTGGCGATGACGCATTAAAAACTGCTAAGCGTTTAATTAAAGAAACTATTCCAAACAGAAAAAAGATTATTACTGCATCTATTCTGTGTATGGTTGGTGTTTCCGTTTTTACAGCGGCGCTTGCCTATACAACCAAGTTAATTGTAAACGATGTTTTCGTTGCGAAAGATGCAGGAGCAGCGATTGAAGTAGCAATCATAGTTATTTTTGTGTCATTCTCGAAAAGCCTATTTCACTACGGTAATGCTGTTCTTCAGACGGTTCTTAATCGATCCATTTCCAGTTTTTACCAAAAAGAAGCTTTTCAAAAAACGCTCAGAAGAGAAATAAGTTTTTTCAATGGAAAACATGCCTCTGATCATATGGCGCAGATCCGATTGTACGGTATGGCCGCAGGCCAAGCAGTGACAGCTGTCTGCTCCAGGTTTTTGACTGAAGTACTAACGCTCGTGGCGCTCTTTGTTGTTATGTTCCTTCAAGATGCTCTGATGACGCTTTATTCGATAGTTATAATTCCCATCATCTTTGGTTTGGTTTCGTTCCTTTCTCGGAAAATTAGAAAGGTTGCCAAGGAGGAAACGGATCTATCTGGACATTATTTTGCAGCAGGTTCAGAAGCTCTAGCGGGTGTTCGTACTGTAAAAAGTTATAATTTGGAACGTAAATCTATAGAAAAATTTAATTCTTCTGTAGATGCATTAGAAGATCGGATCTTTGGAATTAGCAAGGTAACCGCCGCGACCCATCCAATAATGGAGTTTCTGGGTGGTTTAGTGCTAGGTGTATTTGTGATTTATGCAGCCTGGCAGACAATTACCTATGGGAAAACTCCAGGGGAATTTACAGCTTTTATAACAGCGTTTCTTCTAGCTTATCAACCAGCATCTAAAATTTCGAAACTTTGGGTCGAATTACAGAAATCGCTGACGCAATCATTTTTTATGTTCAGATTAATTGATACTAAGCCACAAAGTGTCAGCTACGGAAATAAATCGTTACAAAGTGGCAATGGAAGCGTAACTTTCTCTGATGTCTCGTTTGGTTATGAAAATGATGAGGTATCAATCAACAAGGTGAGTTTTAATTTACAACCCGGAGATAAAGTCGCAATTGTTGGAAAGTCTGGAGCTGGCAAATCAACGCTCGTCGACTTAATTCTCGGTTTCTATAGCCCTACTGATGGCATGATCGAAATCGGCACGATGGATATATCATCAATCTCACCTATGGATCTAAAAAATCATATTGCTTTTATAAGCCAGGATGTTTTCTTATTTGATGATACAATTGAGGAAAATATAAAGGATGGTTTTGCCGGTGCTTCCCAAGAGGAAATCATAGCTGCAGTAAAGAGTGCCCAAGTTGACGGTTTTGCAGAAGACTTTCCATTAGGATTGCAAACAAGGGTAGGTGCTAATGGTTCAAATTTGTCTGGTGGTCAGAAACAAAGGGTTGCAATAGCACGGGGTCTATTAAAAAAAGCATCGATATACATATTTGATGAAGCGACAAGTGCTTTAGACGTAGAAAATGAGCGTGAAATTATGACAGCTCTGTTGAAAACTCTAAAAAATGAAACGGTTATATTTGTCACTCACAGACCCGCACTATTTGAGTACGTGGACAAAGTCTTGATGCTTGAAAAGGGTAGAATAGTTGGTTTTGATAGGCCTAGTAAGATATACAAAACATCAACTGAATTCCGTGAATTGTTCGGGGTACTTCAATAATAAAAATAAGGATACCTGATGAATTCACTTGGCTGCGTCGATTTCCACTGCTTTTTTAATAAAATCAATTGTTGCAGACTTAGACCAATCCGCATCGCCAATTAAACGACCTATCTCATAACCGTTTTTGTCTAATAATATTGTCAATGGAAGAGCCGCAACACCCGACGCGCGAGCAAGCTGGCCTTTCGGATCCCGGAATTTTGGAAGATTAACAATGTTATTCTCATTAAAGAAATTATCTATCGCTTCGCTACTACTGCGCATTGTTGCGATTGTGAGAATTTGAAAACTATCACTTCCAAGCTGGTTTGACAGAGTTTCAAGGCTAGGCATTTCTTCGCGACAAGGTGCGCACCATGTTGCCCAAAAGTTTACTAGGGTTACGCGCCCTTGAAATTGTTGTAGTGTTATTTCGTTTCCATCTTGGTCAAAAAAAACGTTATTTGGTGCACTAAAAAAGTTATTTGATAGTATCATTTTTTTCATATCACCAAATTTGAGATTATTGAGTTCACCAAATTTTGTTTCATTTGCAGAAAGGACATTTGCGATCAATAAAAATGAGGTGTAAAGAACAGCATATTGAATTTTGTTCATATAGACTCCGAAAGGTTCATTAATGACGCAAGAAAAAGCTAACCTAATGTGGGGCGGCAGGTTTGCCGGCGGACAAGATTCCCTTATGGATGAAATTAATGCTTCCATCGACTTTGACAAGCGATTAGCAGAGCACGATATATTAGCTTCAAAAGTTCATGCTAAAATGCTTTCAGATCAAGGCATAATTAGTGAAGAAGACTATAAATCTATCGTTGGCGGGCTTGATCAAATTGGGTTGCAGATCAAAAAAAATGAATTTGTTTTTGATAGAGCTCTCGAGGACATTCACATGAATGTTGAGGCGCGCCTTAAAGAAATAATTGGAGACCCTGCGGGAAGGCTCCACACCGCTCGGTCTCGAAATGATCAAGTTGCTACTGATTTTCGATTATGGGTTCGTGATCAAATTGATTTTTCACAAAAGTTAATCAAGTCGTTAATAGAAGCTCTCTTGGATCAGGCTGAATTGGGAGTTGATTGGGTAATGCCTGGATTTACTCATTTACAAATGGCACAACCGGTGACTTGGGGCCATCATATGATGGCTTATGTAGAAATGTTCAGCAGAGATCTGTCGAGATTTACCGATGCTAGAGAGCGGATGAACGAATGTCCGTTGGGCTCAGCTGCCCTGGCTGGAACGTCATTTCCAATAAATCGAGAAAAAACATCGTCGTCCCTACATTTTAAAGCTCCCTCAGCAAATTCTTTGGATGCTGTTAGTGACAGAGATTTTGCACTAGAATTTTTGTCAGTTTCATCGATTTGTGCTATGCATTTAAGTCGATTAGCAGAGGAATTGGTAATTTGGTCTTCAGCGCAATTTAATTTAATTTCACTTTCCGATCGTTTTTCAACTGGGTCATCAATAATGCCTCAAAAGAAAAATCCTGATGCTGCTGAATTGATAAGAGCCAAAATCGGTAGAATTTTTGGTGCAAATGTAGCACTTATGATTGTGATGAAAGGACTTCCTTTGGCTTACTCAAAAGACATGCAAGAGGATAAGGAGCAGGTATTTGATGCCGCCGATAATTTGATGGTTGCTCTAGCAGCTATGAGTGGGATGATTAAAGATCTCAAAGCAAATAAGGAAAATATGGAGGCAGCAGCACATTTTGGATTTTCTACTGCAACAGATTTGGCAGACTGGCTGGTTCAAAAATTGAATTTGCCGTTTAGAGAAGCACATCATATCACCGGCCAAATAGTGCAAAGGGCGGAAGTAAAAAAATGTGAGCTATGTGATCTGGATCTAGCTGTAATGCGAGAGGTAGATGATAGAATTACTGAAGATATCTACTCTGTTCTTTCAGTACAAAACTCGGTTGCCTCAAGGTCCTCATATGGAGGGACGGCCCCGTCTCAAGTAAGAAGTCAGATTGCCCGTTGGAGAAAGACCTTAGAGTTATGAAATTTATATTGATTATAGTTTTCTCAGTTGCCTTAAACGGGTGTGGTATCGATGGAGCCCCGACACCTAAATCCTTAGATTTGACTAACTGAGGCCTAGTAAAAGATTAGTGGTTATTATTATATACTCTGACCTCATTTACATTTTCCAGGATTGTCTACAATATGTATCGGAATTATTTCCCAAGCTTTTAATTAGGTGTTTTTAAATGGATCATTTTTCTTATAAGGAGGGCATTCTTCACGCCGAAGAAGTCTCAATACAAGAGATTGCGAAAGAAGTAGGGACACCATTTTATATTTACTCTACTGCAACCCTGCGTAGACATTTTGATCTATTTGAAGGCGCTCTCAGTGGTGTTGATCACTTGATATGTTATGCTGTTAAGGCTGCCTCAAATCAGGCTATTTTAAAAACATTGGCAAAATTTGGTGCTGGAATGGACGTTGTTTCTGGTGGTGAATATAAACGAGCCAGAGAAGCTGGTGTAGATGGTAGCCGTATCGTTTTTTCGGGAGTTGGAAAAACTGGTACTGAGATGAAACTCGCCCTGCATGAGGGGGTGCGACAGTTCAATGTTGAGTCTGAGGAGGAACTATTAGTATTATCAGGCATAGCTCATGATATGAACCGAGTAGCGCCAATAAGTATAAGAGTAAATCCAGACGTCGACGCCAAAACTCATGAAAAAATTGCCACAGGTAAGGCTGAGAACAAATTTGGAATACCAATATCAAGGGCAAGAGAAGTTTATGCAAGAGCTGCTTCACTACCCGGTATACAGGTTGTGGGAATAGATCTCCACATAGGTAGTCAACTTACTCAACTTTTACCTTTTGAGAAAGCATATAAGAAAATCGCTGATCTTACTGACGTCTTGAGGTCTGATGGGCATGAAATCAAACGACTTGATTTGGGTGGTGGTTTGGGTATTCCATATGGATTGGAAGATGGCAGCCCTCCAACACCAAAAGAATATGGTGAAATGGTTAAAAGAGTATTAGGCCACCTAAATTGTGAAATAGAAATCGAGCCTGGAAGACTATTGGTCGGTAATGCTGGTTTGCTAGTTTCAGAGGTAATTTACATTAAAAAAGGTCACGACAGGGAATTTTTAATTTTGGATGCAGCAATGAATGATTTATTGCGTCCAGCTCTCTACGAAGCATATCATGATATAGTTCCAGTCAAAAAATATTCTTCAAACCAAGAGAACGCGATTTATGACGTAGTTGGTCCAGTTTGCGAGACTGGGGACACTTTTGCTAAATCCCGCGCCATGAAAAAATGTAGCTCGGGTGATCTTGTGGCTTTTCGTTCTGCTGGAGCATACGGAGCTGCAATGGCTAGTGAGTATAATACAAGACCTTTGGTACCAGAAGTTTTAACAAATAATCATGAATATTCAGTTATACGAGAGAGGCCAGCCTTGGAGGAAATTATAGCTCGAGACAAAATACCTTTATGGTTGAAATGAGCAGCTCTAATGCACGCATTTTTAATTTTTGATTTGTTCTAGTAAATTTTTCAGTACACCGTCTCTCATTGCTAGTAGGTAATCTACATAGTTTTTGTAAATTTCTATATACGCTGCTGCTTGTGGCATGGATTGAGTTATTAAGTCTCCATAGGCAAACGCTGCCCAGCAAACAACAATTATTGCCAAGCCGATAAAAAACCCAACTTTACCAGATTTGGTTTTAGATTTTTCCGGGACTTCATCTGGAGAGTTTGGGGTTAAGGTTTCCTCTAAGGTAGTTCCTATTTCAATATTATTTGGCAATACCTTATCGTGTGATTTGCGATTGTCTTTAGTACTATTTTTAACGGCTCTTTTGCTTAATGGCTTTTGCGCAGCACTGCTTGCTTTGCGATCTGCCTCTCGTGTTCGTATCTCAAGATCAGCCTCTTCTTTTAGAATTTCCAAGACATCTGCATCGATATCCTTAGTAGATTTATCTTTTAGAAAACTTTCAGTTGTTTCAAATGTGGGTAAGCTGCCACTCTCTGGGCCTTCATACTTAGAGATTTTATCTTTGAAAGTTTTTTTGCCAGAAAGACCGGTTACAAACCAAGTTTTAGAGCAGTTTGAGCATTGAACATCTCTTCCTGTCGCAGGTATTATATCATTTGGAACTTCGTACTTGGCGTTGCAATTTGGGCACTTGATTAACATAAGCTTTGTTGCTCGGTTTTATAGAAATAATAAATTACTTATTGCATATATTGTTTTCCATAGCATAGGGAAAAGTGCTAGGTTTGAGTTATAATATTTTCAACTTTTAGATTTTTGGAACGGTTTTGCTAGAAATATCGAAAGTTAGCTATTCTTACGGCGGTAATTCAGTTTTCTCTGACGTGTCATTAAGTGTAGCTCCCGGTTCCTTCTACTTCTTAACTGGTCCATCTGGGTCTGGGAAAACTACGTTCATTAATCTTTGCGCTGGCGCCCTTATTCCTGAGGTAGGTAATATCAGAGTCTTTGGCGAAGAGACTAGAAATATGAGTAATTATGAACTTTCGCAGATGAGAAGACGCTTGGGAATAGTACATCAGAATTGTGAATTCTTAGATCATTTGAGTATTGAAGAAAATATTGCGCTGCCTTTAACGGTTGCTGGTATGGATAATACCAAAGAACGTGCAAATGTTTTGGAATTAATGAAGTGGGTTGGTCTGGACTCAAAGTCTAATGTGAAACCGCAGGAATTATCTGGAGGCGAACGACAAAGATTAGCACTCGCGAGAGCCGTAATTATGTCACCGGAGATAATATTGGCTGATGAGCCAACTGGAAATGTGGATTGGGAAATGTCGCAGAGGCTTTTAACACTTATGATCGAATTAAATAAAATGGGTAAAACAATTTTCATTTCTACACACGACCTTTCTTTAATTAGGCTGGCTAAGGCTAATGTGACGGCTAGGACTTTAAGGATTTCAGATTTAAAATTAAGCCAGGCAGGAGCTGATCTGTAGTGTCTTTTATGTTGAATTTTTGGAAATCACTCTTGGCTAGTCCTGATCACATACAAGTCGTTCCAAATACGGGTTTTACGGTTTGGCTAACAACTTTTACGGCTGGGGCAATGAGCTTTGTAGCCGTTATAGGATTAGCCTTCTCGCTACTATGCGCCGAACTATCCAATAGGTGGGGAGACTCACTAAAAAGTGCCTCTTCTATACGATTGTCAGCGCCGACCGATCTATTAGAAAAACAAACTAGTATAGCGCTAGCTATCCTGGATCAAACAAAGGGTGTTGGGTCGGCACGTCTTGTTGGACTTCAAGATAAGAAAAAATTACTAGAACCGTGGCTTGGTTTTGATTTTCCGTTGGAAGCAATTGAAATGCCGGCGTTAATTGAAATACAAGAAACTGACGTAGGTGTTGATTATGAGGGTCTTAGATTACGTCTTAGCGCAGAACTTCCGTCGGCGACTCTAGATAACCACTCGCAATGGAGGCAGCCCATTGAAGTTTTTGCGGCGTTAATTAGTCAACTTGGGATGTTCACAGTTGCATTACTCGTTTTATCGTCATTAGCAATGGTTAGCATGGCGGCAAACGCGGCATTATCTGCAAATATAAAAGTGCTCAGGGTCCTTCGGCTTGTTGGTGCTTTTGATGCATTTATCGTAACAGCCTTTGTTCGAAAATTTACCTCTCGAGTTTTTGTTGGATCAATTTTAGGAACATTTTGTGCCGGCATTGTATTGGTCCTAATGCCGGACTTTAGTGAAAATTTAGGAATATTAGACGAAGTTAATCTTGATTTAATTGATAAGATATGGCTTGGGACGGTTCCGCTTATATTCGTAATTATATCTATTTTCGCAACAAGAATGGCAGTGAAAACTTCTCTTAAAAGGCTTATGTAATGCTGTTCATAATTCAATGGATTCGTTCTCTAATATTTGCCTTGCAGATGTATCTTGCAATGACAGTAATTGCTTTTTTTGGTGCCCCAATTTCGTTACTTAGAACTGACTATGCTTATTTGGTGGTACGTTTTTTTTGTAATTATGTAACTTGGTCGGCTTCTTGGATAATCGGGTTGAAGACTGAGATTAGAGGAGAACCGCCATCGGGTGAAATGCTGATTGCTGCAAAACATCAGAGTTTTTTAGATGTTATAATGATAGTATCAAAAACGCCCAAACCAAAATTTATTATGAAGTCATCGTTAACCTTCATGCCCATAATCGGTTTTTATGCTCGGCGAATTGGCTGTATTCCGGTTAAGCGTGGTAAGCGCAGTGAAGCAATAAAAACAATGCTATCAGCAGTCCAAGATGGCAATGCTACGCCCGGTCAATTAATTATTTACCCGCAAGGGACGCGTGTGGCGCCTGGAGATAAAGTTCCTTACAAAGTAGGAGCAGCTGCTCTTTATGAAGAACTAGGACAGCCATGCATGCCAGTTGCCTGCAACGTTGGCCTATTTTGGGGACGGCTGGGTATTTTTAAAAAACCCGGTACAGCGACAATAGAATTTTTACCACCAATAATGCCAGGGTTAGATCGAGAAACCTTCTTATCCAAACTTGAAGAAACCATTGAGAAAGGTTCAAATGATTTAATGGCTGAAGTGCTGGTTTCTAACGCCCAGCTGTAAATTCAATTAAAAACATGAAGAATAAGGAATTGTCCTTATTTTATTTCCCGTAAGCATTACTGTTGCGTCATTTTCAAAAAGAACTTTTATTTCGTCAGATCGTACACTTAGCCCTCCTGTATAGGTTCCATAAGCAGGCATTATCAGTCGTTTTTGGTCTGCTATGAAGCAGGCCCGAGTTATTTGAGCATTCGATAAATTTATAGAGATTTTTGGATGATAGTGGCCTGAAATCTCACCAATTTCACCCTTTAATGCTATATGACGAAAAGTAATAGATGATTTGGAGAAAGAACTTATACTTTCTCCAAATTGAAGGGACGGATAAGGATCATGATTACCAGATATCCATATCCAATCTCTATCCTTCTGCAGGATCTTTAGTAAATGCGTTTCGGCGTTATTAAAGCTTTGCTCGGCTATCCGATCATCAAAACTATCACCAAGACAAATTACACAACTTGGATTTGTCGCACAAATGTCTGCCTGTAATCTTTTAAGAGTATCAATGTTTTCATAAGGGGGCAATGCTCCAGCACCGGTGCGGTTGAGTCGGTGTGTTTTACCAAAATGTAAATCAGATACGCAGAGTATTTTCTTGTCACTCCAATAAAGACCACCAGAGCTAAGTGCTGATAGCTTTTCACCTGACAGATAAAAATCGTATGAGTTCATTTCTTATAAAACGTGATCTAATTTAATGCTTCTAATACTCTAATCTAGCATCAGAAATAAGCGAATTAATTTCAGAGTCTAGCATCAGCTCAATTGCGCTGCCATGGATTGGTATTCTACCAGCTTCCAAAAGGAGTGGTGCTGAAAATGGAGATGGTCTCTTCAAATCAACGTGAGTTATATGGTTTTTGGTTTTTTCAAGCATATTTTCGATTCTTCCAAAATCAACCAATCCTTGCATTGCCTCTATCTTAGTTGCTTTGAGGAGCAGATGGTTTGGGTCATATTTTAACAGAGTATCATACAAAATATCCGATGAAAAAGTGGCTTGGCGGCCTGACTTTTTGATGCCGGGCAAATTACGCTCTATTAACCCAGCTACTGTTGCAACAGATCGAAATGTTCTCTTCATAACCGCATTATTAGAAAGCCAAAGGTCTAAACCTCTTAAAATATTTTCTCCTTGGAGTAGTTTCTTTGGTTCAACTACTTTCGTTAAACCCCACACCAAAGTGGTGTAGTCATTCGCTACAAAACCTACTGGGTTTAACGCTAGTTCTTCCATACGCTTTGTTAGTAACAAGCCAAGGGTTTGCTGAGCATTTCTACCAGAAAATCCGTAGACGCAGGTATAGTTAAGTTCATTTCTTGGAAAAGTTTCAATTAGTACGCTATTGGATTCTGGTAACTTTGAAAACGATGCCTGGTGTTCAAGCCATCGGCAGAGATACTCGGGTAAATTATCCCAGCGTTTCTCTTCCAAAGTTCTAAGAATTCTATCACATAATAACGTTGACGTGGAAAATTTAGTTCCGCTAAATACGGCAATCTTGGGTTTCTTTTCAGGCCTCGGCGAGACCTCAACGACCATCTCTCGAAGTGATTCAAATTTTACAATCTTACCTCCAATCAAGAAGGTATCGCCTGGGGTGAGAGAAACAGCAAATGCCTCCTCTACTTCTCCGATAGTTGAGCCATTTGATTTGCCACGCTTAGACTTATATCTAACTTTCAATGTATCGCTGTCCTGAATGGTTCCCGCATTCATTCTTAAACGGTTGGCTATACGTGGATCTCTAAGTTTTACAGAGCCGTCGCTGGTCTGAATAAGCCTGTGCCACTGGTTGTACTTTTTGAGGGCGTATCCGCCACTTATACAAAAATCTAGGCATTGATCGAAATCCTCACGGCTCAAATTTTTATATTTAGCGAGCGTTATTATTTCATTAAATACATCTACCGGCAGAAATGGCCCTGCGCACGCTACTAACAATAAATGTTGGCAAATTACATCTAATGGAATTTGGGTTTGTACTTCGCTATCCAGTTTGTTTTCATAAATTGCATCCAGGGCCATGAAACACTCAAGTACCTCTAAGCGATTTGCCGGGACAATAAGAGCCTTACTAGCCCCACTATGGCTATGATTTGCTCTACCGATGCGTTGTATCAATCGTTTTACTTGCCTTGGAGCGCCTATTTGTATTACCAAATCTACTGATCCCCAATCAATACCAAGATCTAGACTTCCCGTACAAACCACAGCCCGTAGTTCCCCTCGAACCATCGCAGTTTCAACTTGGTTTCTTTGTTCTTTGTCTAAACTCCCGTGGTGTATGGCAATTGGCAAATTTTTACTATTAGCCAGCCAAAGATTATGAAAAAATATTTCCGCTTGAGCTCTGGTATTGTGAAAAATTAAGGTTGTTTTGTGTGTCTCAATTTCAGTTATAATCTCTGGGATAGAATATAATCCTCCGGCTCCAGCCCACGGAGGAGGTTCTGAGGTCTTAAGTATTGAAATTTCTGGGATCAGTCCTGGGTCAGAAAGAATAATGTCGCAATCATTTGCTGGAGCAAGCCAACCTGCAATTATAGAGGGATCATTAACAGTGGCCGATAAGCCAATTATCTTAGCGTCAAGGCAGTATTTACGTATGTTGGAGATTGCTAGAAATAACTGATCTCCCCTTTTACTTTCAGTAATGGCGTGAATCTCATCTACTATAATTCGTTTCAAACTTGAAAATATAGATGGCGCTTCCGGATATGACATCAAAAGAGCCAAACTTTCTGGCGTAGTGAGAAGTATGTTAGGAGGGATTACCCTTTGTTTTTTTTTAATAGACTGTTTTGTGTCTCCCGTTCTATCTTCCACGCTGATCTTAAGCTCTAACTCCTTTATTGGTGTTTCTAAATTCCTTTTTATATCTGAAGCCAATGCTTTAAGTGGAGAAATATAGAGAGTATGTAATTTTTGAGATGGGTTTAGATAAAGATCAGCTATTGTTGGTAGAAAACCTGCGAGCGTTTTACCTGAACCCGTCGGAGCTATTAATAATTGAGATGAGCATTCAGAACTTTTGAACATCCTTATTTGATGTTCATGTAACGTCCAATTTTTGGCTCGTATCCATTTTGAAATTTTATCAGGTATATGCACTTTGGCCTAGCTATTTTAGACTAAAGGATGTCATCATCCACTTTTGTTGCGAACTAGAGTTCAAACCAGCTTTGTCAAAAGATGCTAATATAAGTAATCGTTTTACTGTGTGAGTTATTGAGTAGCAGACATACTTTTGAGTAAGTGAGATATTACTTACTTTTTTCGCTTTTTCTTTTTCGTAGGTCCTTTTTTACTTTTCTCGGAAATTAACCTCACAGCAGTTTCAAGGTCCACGCTTGTTGGCTCTATGTCTTTTGGAAGTGTTGCATTTATTTTTTCCCACTTCACATATGGACCATATTTTCCATCCATAACATTTACTGGACCACCTTCATCAGGATGTTCTCCTAATTCTTTAATAGGTTTTGAGACTTCTGATCTACGCCCACCGCTACTTGCTTTAAGTGCCAAAACTTCGACGGCTCGATTCATGCCGATTGTAAACACTTCATCGACCTCTTTGAGATTGGCATACAGCCGTCCATGCTTAACAAATGGACCATACCGTCCAATACCGGCTTCCACAATTTCAGCATCGTCGGGGTGCTTCCCGATTTCCCTTGGCAACCCTAATAATTTAAGGGCTTTATGAAGATCCATCTCTGATGCCTCCCAGCCCTTAGGTAAGCTGGCTCGCTGAGGTTTGGGATTTTCACTGGTGACCTCGCCGCGTTGAATGTAGCGACCAAAGCGTCCAGATTTTAATTGAATAATATCCCCTTGGTCTTCGCCCAAAGTACGATCTGCATTATCGCCGTTATCCCCAGAAATTGGCCTAGTGAAATTACATTCTGGATAGTTGCCACAACCGACAAACCCTCCTGTTTTTGAAGATTTGAGATGCAGCTTGCCGCTCTGGCATTTTGGACATAATCGGGGGTCTGATCCGTCGCTTCGTGACGGATAGAGCTGCGGTGATAGAGCCTCATCCAAAACATCCAAAACTTGAGTAATACGAAGTTCTGAAGTTTCTGATATCGCCGAAGAAAAGTCCTGCCAAAAGTCTTTTAAAACATTTGTGTATTCAAGTTTACCAGCACTGATTATGTCAAGTTTTTCTTCAAGACCTGCAGTAAAATCGTATTCTATATATTTTTTGAAAAAGTTTAATAAAAAGATTGTTACAATCCGGCCTTTATCCTCTGGCGAAAGACGGTTTTTTTCTTTACGTACATACTCGCGTTCTTGAATTGTTGTTACAATAGAGGCGTATGTGGATGGTCGACCTATGCCCAAATCTTCCATTTTTTTTACAAGAGTTGCTTCGGTGTAACGAGGTGGAGGCTGTGTGAAGTGTTGATCCTTGTTTACGCCTAGTTTTTCCAATTGCTCATTTTGAAAGAGTTTTGGCAAACTCTTACCATCCTCTTTGCTATCATTATCGTCTCGACCTTCCTCGTATACTTTTAAGAACCCATCAAAAATTACCACTTGGCCGTTAGCTCTAAGAAGAATCTGCTGGTCCTCGCTGGTGATATCAATTGTAGTTCTTTCAAGTTTTGCGGCTTCCATTTGACAGGAAATCGTTCTTTTCCAAATAAGATCGTACAATTTCTTTTGATCTACATCATTTATTTTTGCGTTTGAGGCGTCTTTAGAAATATCAGTGGGCCGTATACATTCATGAGCCTCTTGAGCGTTTTTTGCTTTATTTTTATACATACGTGGGCTTTTAGGGACGTAATTATTTCCGTAACGCTTTTGAATTTCTTCTCGAGTTGCCATAACGGCTTCTGGTGCCATATCGATACCATCAGTTCGCATATAAGTAATGTGGCCTGCCTCATATAGACGTTGCGCTACACTCATTGCTTGCCTAGCCCCCATGCCAAATTTACGACTTGCCTCCTGCTGAAGGGTCGACGTCATAAATGGTGCATAAGGATTTCTATTTGCTGCATTTGCTTCTACACTCTTAACTTGAAGGTTACGGCTTTCAACTGCTGCAACAGCCAATTCGGCCTGCGTTTCATTATGTAAATCAAATTTTTCTAACTTATCACCGGCTAAGTTAACGAGGCGGGCATCAAAAACCTGTCCTCTTGGGGATTTTAAAGATGCATGAACACTCCAGTATTCTTGAGCGTTAAATGCCTCAATATCCATCTCTCTTTCTACAATTAATCTTAAGCATACTGATTGGACGCGTCCCGCAGATCGGGCTCCAGGTAATTTCCGCCACAGCACTGGGCTCAAATTAAAACCTACTAAATAGTCCAAAGCTCGCCTCGCGAGATAGGCTTCTACAAGCGGCGAGTCTATTTCTCTTGGAGCTTTCATAGCTTCTGAAACAGCTGATTTTGTGATTGCATTGAATACGACGCGTTGAATTTGCGTGTTTCCATTGATTGCACGTCTTTTACGAAGTGCCTCCTCTAAATGCCAACTTATCGCCTCGCCTTCGCGATCTGGGTCGGTTGCCAGGATAAGAGTGTTATCTTTCTTCAAGGCATCTGATATTGCTTTGATGTGTTTTTTACTATCAGTAGATACCTCCCATAACATCTCAAAGTTGTTTTTCGGGTCAACTGATCCATCTTTTGGGGGTAGGTCTCTTACATGACCATATGATGCAAATACGCTATAATCTGTTCCCAAATATTTATTGATCGTCTTCGCTTTCGCTGGGGACTCCACAACAACTACAGGCATTATGTTTCCTTCCGACTCGACGAACAGTTAATTGCGGCGTTTAATGAATTGACTAACTGGGTGTTGTCAATCCGTTGTCTGAACTTTAATCAAAAATATTTGGTTTCCTATTGCAAAAACTACAAACCCATAAGCGATAGATCCTTAATTAAAAAAATAATCCACCAAGTTGGTCACGTTTAAATTATTTTTTTATCTAGGTTTGCGATCCACCGACAGTTAAGCCCCCAATCAACAGTGATGGTTGACCAACCCCTACAGGGACCCATTGCCCCGCTTTTCCGCACGAACCCATACCTGGATCTAACGACATGTCATCGCCGATCGCGCGAATTTCTTTAAGAGCTGAAGCACCATCTCCTATAAGAGTTGCACCCTTTACCGGAGGACCAACTTTACCATCTTTAACTTTGTATGCTTCAGTGCATGAGAAAACAAATTTACCATTAGTTATATCAACCTGTCCTCCGCCAAACCCAACGGCATATATCCCATTTTTTAATGAAGATAGCATATTGTTTACATTTTCTGTGCCATTGAGCATGTATGTGTTTGTCATTCGGGGCATTGGAGGGTGAGCATAACTCTGTCTTCTCCCGTTTCCGGTAGATGATGTGCCCATTAGGCGAGCGTTTTGTCTGTCTTGCATATAACCCACTAGGATCCCATCATCGATAAGGGTATTTTTTGCGCTTGGAGTTCCTTCATCATCAAAAGAGATAGATCCTCTTCGATCAGGGATTGTACCATCATCCAAAACTGTAACACCTTTTGCTGCAACTCGTTTCCCCATTAAGTTTGAAAAAGCACTGGTGTTTTTCCTGTTAAAGTCGCCTTCTAAACCATGACCAACTGCTTCATGCAGTAAAATTCCAGGCCACCCTGGTCCTAAAACTACATCCATAACCCCTGCTGGAGCTGGTTCTGCGTTTAAATTTAAAATTGCAACTCTCAAGGCTTCTTTAACAAAACCTTGCCAAATTTCTGGGGCAGTGATTAGGGAAAGCGCGTATCTACCTCCGCCACCGGCACTACCGGTTTCGCGGCGTCCTTGTTCTTCAACACTGATAGAAATGTTTAATCTTGTTAAAGGTCTTGTATCTCGTTTGAGATCACAATCGTGCCGCATAATTAATATGTTTTGAACCGAAGCTGAAATTGATGCTGAAACTTGAACAACTCGTCGATCTAAGTTTCGGGCATACTCATCAATTTCCTTTAGTAAATCCACTTTTGATGAAAATGGTGCTTCAATAATTGGGTCTATATCGTGGTAGAGTTTGGTTATTAAGTTTGAAGGAGGTTGATTAACCTGTGGGGTCCCATTTGAATTTAGTAGCTTAACAGTCTCTGCAGCCCTTATTAATGCTTTTTCACTTATATCTGTTGAGTGAGCATAAGCAGTTGTCTCACCTTTAACCGCGCGGAGCCCAAAACCTTTTGCAGCATCTAGATTAGCAGACTTCAACCTTTGATCATCTAACACAAGCGACTCGGAGCGCTTCTCTTCGAAAAACAATTCACCATCGTCAGCGGACTTTAGTGTGTCAGCCAAAAATTTCTTGGTTTTGGACTCGTCCAAGGTCTCTTCGAAGGGCTGAAATATTTCGTTTCGCATTTTTTTTATCCAATTTTTTTTCAAATCTGGCCAAAATGATAGAAAGCGTCTCTTTGACGCAAGTTTTCTTCTTTAACTATCCGTTAGAATATGGTTTTACACTGTAATAAGACAACAGCCAACTACATTACTTACTTAGGTTATATTATGGGACAGAATATTATCAAATATAGTGCAGCAGCCACTCTGCTTGGAGCTTCTGCCAACGCGCAAGAAAACTTGGAGTTAATTGGGGTGCCAACTCCATCAGGTACCGGCTTTCAGCCAGCAGTTACAGAGTTAGCACGAGACCTTCAATGGCTAGATGGTATGCTTTTAATCATTATCACTGCCATAAGTCTTTTTGTAGTTTTTCTGTTAGGCTACGTAATTTTAAAGTTTAATCGTAAAGCCAATCCTGAACCTTCCTCATTCACGCACAATACGCCAGTTGAAGTAGCTTGGACGGTGGTGCCTATAGTTATTCTTGCTTTTATTGGTGCATTCTCTATCCCGGTGCTTTTTAAGCAACAGGTAATACCGGATGGTGATATTAACATAAAGGTTACAGGCTACCAGTGGTACTGGGGATACGAGTATACAGATCATGGTTTTGGGTTTGATAGTATGCTGATTGGTGACGGCAAAGTTCTAACACCCGAGGTAGAGGCGGAGCTAATAGAAGCTGGCTATTCAAAAGATGAGTTTTTATTGGCCACAGATACTGCTGTCGTAGTTCCTGTTGACAAAGTGGTTGTAATGCAAGTTACCGGCGCTGACGTTATTCACAGTTGGACCATTCCAGCTTTTGGTGTCAAGCAAGATGCGGTTCCTGGCCGATTAGGGCAGTTATGGTTCAAGGCTGAAAAAGAGGGCGTTTACTTTGGTCAGTGTTCTGAGCTTTGTGGGAAGGATCACGCATACATGCCAATTACTGTGAAAGTAGTAAGCCAAGAAAATTATGAAGCTTGGTTATCCGGTGCAATTGAAGAATTTGCTGGTTTGGAAGAGATTGATAGTAATATTGAGTTAGCATTGGCCAATTGAATTTTCGCAGCTCAACCAATCTTGAAGGTCTGATTTGTAACTTTACTGGGTTTTAAAAATATCATGAGTGATACGACTCTCGTAAAAGCTGAAATAAATTACGAACCAAGTATTGGCGATTACTTTGCTCTCCTTAAACCAAGAGTGATGATACTAGTTGTCTTTACGGCTTTAGTGGGGATTATTGCGGCGCCGGTTGATTTGCATCCGTTTACAATATTCGTTTCCATTATCTTTATTGCGCTTGGTGGCGGAGCCTCTGGTGCGTTAAATATGTGGTATGAGTCCGATCTAGACAGTTTGATGCGCCGTACGAAAAATCGCCCAATTCCCTCTGGAAAAATTACACGCGATGAAGCAAAAGCATTTGGTTTTGGATTGGCTGGTATATCTGTTGTAATGTTGGGATTAGCAGCAAACTGGTTTGCTGCATTATTTTTATTGTTTACGATTTTCTTTTACGTGGTCATTTATACAATGTGGCTGAAAAGATTAACGCCACAGAATATTGTCATTGGAGGCGCCGCTGGTGCCTTTCCACCTATGATTGGTTGGGCCGTTGCTACTTCCGGAATATCGATGGAAAGCGTTTTAATGTTTTCTTTAATATTTCTATGGACCCCACCACATTTTTGGGCTCTAGCGCTTTTTATGCGTGCTGACTACGAAATTGCACGCGTTCCCATGCTTACGGTTACGCACGGTCGGCGTTCTACCAGAAATCACATATTTTTTTATACTATCGTACTAGCAATGTTTGCATTGTTTACGTCAATTACGTCTATAGGCGGTTGGGCATATCTCGTAACCGCAATAGTCTTAAATGCGGTTTTCGTCACGATGGCCTTCAAGATTTGGGTCAGAGATGAGCCTGAAGCAGAAGCAGATAACTTTAAAGTAGAACGCAATTTTTTCAGGTATTCATTAATGTACCTTTTCTTACAATTTGGATCAATTCTCGTCGACTTGGGGCTTGGTACAAATTTTTCATGGGGGTTCTTATGAACTTTGGAGCTGAGCATGAACTACATAAACGTCGCATGAGCAGAAATATTGGCCTAGGCATAATTCTTGTAACCTTCGTTGCGCTGATTTTTGGGTTAACAGTTGTTAAAGTTACCGAAGGCGATGTTTCGGGCGCCATCGTGGGAGCAGCAAGTAATGAGTAAAAAAGCAAATCAGAAGACTGCTCTCTTCGCTTTTGGTACCGTTTTATTCATGGGGGCGATGGCATGGGCATCAGTGCCTCTATATGATCTCTTTTGTCGAGTGACTGGTTACGGCGGTTATACTAACGTTTCAGACTCTGAATCCGATATAATCTTAGACAAGTTAATAACTGTAAGGTTTGATGCATCCCTGGAACGAGATATGCCATGGGAGTTCAGCCCTGTGGAACGACAGGTTAAAGTTAAAATTGGTGAAACGGCTCTCGCATTTTATGAAGCTTACAATCCTACAAATAGGCCTGTTGCAGGTTCAGCCAGTTATAACGTAACCCCCTACGATGCTGGCTCGTTTTTTAATAAAATTGATTGTTTTTGCTTTCAAGAGCAAGTCCTGCAACCGGGTGAGCGGGTGCAAATGCCTGTGACATTCTACGTAGATCCAGAGTTGGTTAACGATAGGGACGCCAAGTTTGCTAAAACGATTACATTGTCTTATACATTTTATGAAATTGACCTGCCGGTCGATGAAGCAAAAATTAGCGGTAGAAACTTGAGTACAGAAGTGACTAGCCAAGCCAAAGAGGGACAATTATGGCACATGTAAAAAATCACGATTATCATATTTTAAATCCATCATTGTGGCCATTTATTGGGGCAGTCGCAGCCTTCGTCATGCTGTTTGGGGCTGTTTTGTTTTTCCATGATAACGGTCCTTGGCTTCTTCTAATAGGCTTCGTCGGCGTTATTTATGTAATGTTTGGATGGTGGGCAGATACCGTCACCGAAAATAAAGAGGGTGATCACACCCCTGTAGTTTTAATTGGACTTCGTTATGGTTTTATTCTTTTTATTATGTCTGAAGTCATGTTTTTTGCGGCATGGTTCTGGAGCTTCTTTAAGCACGCCATGTATCCAATGTCAGAGCAGTCCCCGATGGTTGATGGAGTTTGGCCGCCCGTCGGAATTGAGACTTTTGACCCATGGCATCTACCTCTGATAAATACACTTATTTTATTATGTTCTGGAGCTGCTGCAACTTGGGCACATCACGCTTTAGTCCATGAAAATAATCGCAAAGACATTAAAAATGGTTTGATTATTGCAATCTTGCTAGGAGCTATTTTTACTGTTTTCCAAGCCTACGAATATAGTCACGCAGCCTTTGGTTTCAGTGGAAATATTTATGGCGCTAATTTTTTCATGGCAACTGGTTTCCATGGATTTCATGTGATCGTAGGTACGATATTTTTATTTATTTGTTTATTGAGGACTATGCGTGGTCATTTTTCACCTGAAAGCCACCTTGGTTTTGAGGCTGCGGCTTGGTATTGGCATTTTGTGGACGTAGTTTGGCTATTCTTGTTTGCAGCTGTCTATGTATGGGGTGGATGATATTCACGCCCATGTACCAAGAAGAGCCCTAATAGTTAACATATTCAATATTTGTTACTAATGTATTTGATGTTTAAAGCGCTGGTCCAATGACACGCGTTTGGTTTATAGTTTTTATTGGTTTTGCTGGCACAGCTTGTTTGCTCTCTCTTGGAAAGTGGCAGATAGATAGGCTTCATTGGAAAACGGATCTTTTAGGAAAGATAGATCAAAAAATTACTGAAGTTCCTGTTATTTTGCCGGCTAGACCTAATGAAGATGATCATAAATATTTATCCGTAGAAATTCTTGGTCAATATACGGGAGAAAGCATTCGAGTGTTGGCTAGCAGAAAGCACTATGGAGCCGGCTATCGTATAATCAGTGTTTTTCAAACAAACCAGCGTAGGCTGCTCGTAGATCAAGGCTTTGTTAGGCTTGAGAATACTTATGATGTAAGTTTGGCCGGTGGTATTTCTTTGGTTGGGAATTTACATTGGCCCGATGAGGTAGACACATTTACTCCCATACCTGATCTCAAAAATAATATTTGGTTTGCACGCGACGTCGAGCGTATGGCATCTTTCTTACGGACAGAACCTGTTCTATTAATTCTTAAAGACTCATCACATAAAGATAAAAATATAACTCCAATGCCTATTGACACTTCGCACATTCCAAATGATCACTTGCAGTACGCATTTACATGGTTTTCTTTAGCCATAATCTGGGCTCTGATGAGCTGTCTATTTGTTTGGACTACAAGACGAAAAAGGCTATAAAATGAAGTATATCTCGACCCGTGGATTGGCTCCCGCGCTCACTTTTGAAGAGGCGATGCTTACGGGCTTGGCTCTGGATGGTGGGTTATATGTTCCAGAGAATATTCCCAAAGTAACAAAGAATCAGATCTTGTCTATGCAGGGCTTACGTTATCAAGAGATTGCTTTCAAAATAACTAAACCTTTCATGGGTAACGCATTCGAAGATGATGAGTTACATGAAATTATTGAAAAAGCCTATGCGGATTTCAGTCATATCTCGTGCGCTCCGCTTGTTGAATTGGAAGCTAATCACTTTTTATTAGAGCTTTTTCATGGTCCCACTCTTGCATTTAAAGACTTTGCGATGCAGCTGATAGGCCAGTTATTCCAAGTTGCGTTAAAACGCAGTGGAAAAAGAGTTACAATAATCGGTGCAACTAGTGGTGATACTGGTAGTGCTGCTATCGAGGCGTTTAAAGGTTTAGATGCAGTAAATGTGTTTATTCTTTTTCCGGATGGCCGGGTTTCCGATGTGCAACGTAGACAGATGACAACTGCTAAAGAAAGCAATGTTCATGCGATTGCAGTAGATGGGACCTTCGATGATTGTCAATCTCGTGTAAAAGACATGTTCAATGACCACGAATTCAGAAACAAAGTACAGCTTGCTGGTGTTAACTCCATTAACTGGGCTCGTGTTTTAGCACAGATTGTATATTACTTTTCATCTGCCGTTTCTTTAGGGGCCCCGTCACGAAAGGTGAGTTTTACGGTTCCAACTGGTAATTTTGGTGATATTTTTGCTGGTTATATTGCTAAAGAAATGGGTTTGCCAATTGATAGATTGGTTGTGGCTACTAATCAAAATGATATTTTGCACAGATGCCTGAGTGGTAATGGATATCATACAACTGAAGTTGCAGCCTCAATTAGCCCATCAATGGACATACAAATCAGTTCAAACTTCGAACGTGCTCTATTTTATGCGTATGCTTTGGATGCAAATGAAATTGCAAAGCTTATGGACCAATTGAAGCAGAATGGTGGTTTCGATATTACAAATGCAGCTTTAAGCGCTTTATCGCAACATTATTCATCTGGTATGGCTACTGAAGTTGAAACATCTAGTACGATTGGGCGCAGTTTGAGTAGATCTGCCCAACTGCTGTGCCCACATACAGCAATTGGTGTTAAGGTTGCAGACGACTTTCGTGATCATGCTGTGCCTATGATTACACTGGCAACAGCACACCCTGCAAAATTCCCGGCAGCAGTTAAGAATGCTTCTGAGGTAAATCCAAGTCTTCCAGATAGGATGAGTGATCTTTTTGATAGATCTGAAAGGATTTCAAAAGTTGCAAATGATCCGGATGAATTAAAAAGATTTATTAAAGACAGGATATAATTTGACAGTCCAAACAGAAAAATTAGAAAATGGATTTCGTATTGTCACAGAGCATATGCCAGGTCTGCAGTCAGCTTCGGTTGGGGTTTGGGTTGATGCTGGTGGCCGACATGAACGCTTAGAACAAAATGGCATTGCTCACTTTTTAGAACATATGGCATTCAAGGGGACTTCCAAGAGATCTGCTCTAGATATTGCTGAAGCAATTGAAGACGTAGGTGGATACATAAATGCTTACACATCAAGGGAAGTGACCGCTTATTATGTTAGGTTGTTAAAAGAAAATATACCATTAGCAATTGATATTTTGGCAGATATTTTGAAGAATTCAATTTTTGATAAAAAAGAAATCGAAGTTGAACGTAATGTAATTTTGCAGGAAATTGGTCAGTCACTAGATACTCCTGATGATATAATTTTCGATTGGTTGCAGGAAACAGCATATCCAGATCAACCAATGGGACGAACAATTTTAGGACCAGCAGAAAAAGTCAGAAAGTTTGATAAGAGAGATCTTTCGGACTTTGTGTCAGAAAATTACTCCCCGGACAGGTTAATTTTAGCTGCTGCCGGTGGAGTTAAGCATGAGGAAATCGTCTCTTTGGCTAAAGAACAATTCGGCAGTTTAAAATCAAGTAAAATAAAATATTCTACGGATCCAATTAATTTTAAGGGTGGAGAGTTTAGAAGAGAGAAGAAATTAGAACAAGCTCATATGGCCTTAGCCTTCGACGGACCTAGTTACGTGGATGACGAAATTTATGCAGCCCAGATTTATAGTGTGGCACTAGGGGGAGGAATGTCCTCCCGTCTCTTCCAAGAAATACGCGAAAAGCGCGGCTTGTGTTATTCTATCTTTGCGCAGTCAGTAGCGTATCGCGACGGTGGTAGCACTTTAATATATGCCGGCACCAGTGAGGAAAGGTTGAAGGAATTAAGTGAACTAACTTTCGATGAGCTTAAAAGAGCTGCGGATAATTTCAGCCAGTCTGAGTTGAATCGCGCACGCGCTCAAATGAAAGCTGGCTTGCTAATGGGGCTTGAAAGCGTGTCTTCACGTGCTGAGCGACTTGCTCGAATGATCTCAATATGGGATCGGGTTCCAACTTTGGAAGAAACTGTAAAGGAAATTGATGCAATAAATTTAAATGATATGCGAAGTTATGCAGAAAAAATTGCAGTTTCATCTAAAACTGCAATGGCATTATATGGCCCAGTAGGTTTAGCGCCAGATCTTAGTGAGTTAGAAATAAGACGAGCAGCCTAACAATGCTATTTAGTAAGCGCCAGTTGCTGATTAGAACAGATAGACTAGACTTACGGTTACCTCAGCTCTCAGATCACAAAAATTGGTCACAATTGCGTCTAGAGTCCAAAGAGTTTTTAACACCTTGGGAGCCAGTTTGGTCCCATGACCATCTACTAAAAAGACCTTTTATAAATAGAGTTAATTGGGCAAAGCGTTCAATGCAAAATGGAACTGCTATACCTTTGTTTATAGTTAACAGGGTCGATCGTGCGCTTTTGGGAGCAATAACATTAGATAATATTCGCAGGGGGCCAAATCAAACTGCTACAATGGGCTATTGGATTGGTCTTCCATACGTGCGTAAGGGATTTATGTCTGAGGCAATAGCTGCTTTGGTCCATTACGCATTTAATACGTTAGATATAAGTCGAATTGAGTCGGCGTGCTTGCCGGAGAATACCCCTTCGCGAAAGGTATTGGAAAAATGTGGATTTAAATATGAAGGAGTAGCCCAGGCCTATATTCAAATTGATGGTAGGTGGCGTACCCATGTTTTATATGCCTCTTTAAGACACGATAGAAGAGGAAAGACTGATACTGGGGTTGTATGATATTAATGCAGATGAAAGATGTTGCTAATTTAGTTCGGTATATTTATTTTGACTTTCAATCCTGTTGATAAAGAGCTTTTAGCCAAAATAGAAAATGCCTGCGGGTATGAGGTTTTTCGCCCAGCTTTGCAGGCCTATGCTGAAGAACCACGAGGTAGATGGATTGGCAATATTGGTTCAGTTGTGGCACCACGAAATGTCACTGAGGCATCAAAAGTTCTGAAGATTTGCTCAGATGCTCGTGTGCCCGTGATACCTTACGGTGGTGGTACAGGGCTCGTTGGTGGCCAAGTCGGTGAAAACTTATTGGCACCCCTTATTTTGTCCGCTGAACGATTAACATCGATTATCGATATATTCCCAAAAGAACATGCTATTGTGTGTCAAGCAGGTTGCAAATTGGAAGATATTCAAAAGGAGGCGAGGGCCGCTGACCGTTTATTTCCATTATCTTTAGCATCAAAAGGTACTGCGAGAATTGGAGGTAATTTAGCTACTAATGCAGGCGGCATTGGTGTGATAAGATACGGTAATGCCAGAGATTTATGTTTAGGGATAGAAGCAACTTTTCCCAGTGGGGAAATCTGGTCTGATCTTCGCCGCCTTAGGAAAGATAACTCTGGCTATGATCTAAAAAGCTTATTGATTGGCTCCGAAGGTACTTTAGGTTTTGTGACTGCTGCTTCACTTAAATTGGCTCCATTGCCGAAATCGGAAAGTACTGCTCTACTATTCGTAGATTGCCCAAAGGATGCGCTAGCTGTTCTTAATATTGCTCAAGATTTTTTTGCTGAAGGAATAAGTGCATTTGAATTGTTATCAGGGCAGGGTTTTTCTTTCATTCAAGAAAAAATGCCTGATGTAAGTTTTCCATTTATTAAAATACCTGATTGGGCAATACTTATTCATTTAGGTTTTGGATCGAATAGAAACGCAGAAAACTCTATGATAGAACTGTATGAGAAAATCTGCGGTATGAAGTTAGCCTATGATGGCGTACTTGCAAAATCTCAGAAGGAAAGTGATGCGTTGTGGGGTCTTAGAGAAACAATACCTGAAGCCAACCGAAAAGTTGGTGCTATCGCCAGTCATGATATTTCATTACCGCTTTCAGCAATTCCAACATTTATAGATAGGGCTCACTTTCAGTTATCGTCGGTTGGAAAATTTCGTATAAACTGCTTTGGACATTTGGGTGACGGTAATTTACACTTCAATGTATTTCCTGAAGCTGGAAAAACAAAAGATCAATATTCATCGCAGCGAGAAATTATTGAAAGTGTAGTTCATGATTTAACCGTGGAGCTTGAAGGATCTATAAGTGCAGAACACGGTATAGGCCGATTTAAGGTAAACGATTTAATCAAGTATAGTAGCCCTGTAAAATTAGATCTAATGAAAAAACTAAAAAATATATTTGACCCGAATGGTATTATGAACCCTGGGGTAATTATAAAATAGAGCGCTGTTTTTTTAATCTTTTTATGTCACGTGCATAAAGATAACGAGCGATTATATGGTAATAAAAAAATTGTGCTACGTTCGTGACCCCGGGTAAACTAAAAATTTTTGCGAGAAAGCGATATCTTGGCATTTCGTTCCATAAGACAACGAAAGCTTTAACGCCTTTGAATAATTCATAATTCTTGATCACATGAAGTTGACGAGCGGTTTCATTTCTTGTTAACCCAAATGCAGCCAGATCAATAGCATTGATATCCTTAAAATCGATAGGCAGACCCCTACCGGCGCCGTAAGTTTGATAGACACAAATTTCTTTATTGCAAATCTTACAGTCGCCATTAAAAAAAACTGTTGTGTAAGGTATATTGTGATCACTCATGATCTACAGATAGTAGTTATCCTACTTTAGACAATGAAGCGCGACAATTTTCCATTCAAGATATAGATTACTCATATAATGATTATTAAATTTGCAAAACCTTTACCCAACTTCTGCACCCCATAAGTCATAATCACCTGCCTCATCTACTTTTACTGTAAGTAAATCGCCTGGGTTTAAATGAGAAAAATTTTTATCAATAAATAAATTACCGTCAATTTCTGGTGCATCTGCTTTGGTTCTGCATATTGCAGCGTCTTCATCTATTTGGTCAACTATTACCTCGACCTTTGTACCTACTTTGCGCTCTAATTTACTACACGATATCTCATTAGCCTTTGACATGAAACGTTCCCACCTATCCTGCTTTATGTCATTCGGTACTTGATTTGATAATCGGTTTGATTTTGCACCTTCCACATTTTCATATTGAAAGCAACCAACGCGATCTAGTTGGGCTTCTTCTAACCAATTAAGCAGAAAGCTAAACTCTTCTTCTGTTTCGCCTGGGTAACCTACTATGAATGTTGACCTTAAAGTGATGTCTGGGCAAATTTTTCGCCAATTTTCGATTTCGTGTAAAGTACGTGATGCAGCTGCGGGGCGGGCCATTCTTTTCAATGTTTCAGGGTGAGCATGCTGAAATGGTATGTCGAGATATGGTAGAATTTTCCCTTCTGCCATTAATGGAATTAAATCTTTTACGTGAGGATATGGATAGACATAGTGCAGTCTTATCCATGCTCCCAAAGATCCTAAATCTCTGGCTAAGTCGAAAATATGTGCTCTGTGACCATTAACAGTAGAATGTTTTAAATCTAGACCGTAGGCTGATGTGTCTTGAGAGATAACTAATAATTCTTTTACGCCATTGTCTACTAGTTTTTCAGCCTCCTTGATTACGTGGTTGGCTGGTCTGCTTGATAAACGACCACGCATTGTCGGAATGATGCAAAACTTACATTTGTGATTACAACCTTCTGAAATTTTAAGATAGCTATAGTGTCTTGGAGTTAATTTAATACCTGCAGGTGGAAGGAGATCAACAAAAGGGTTGGGTTTCGGTGCCACAATTTGATGAACTGCATGTAGTACATTTTCATACTGTTGTGGTCCGGTTACGGCTAATACTTTGGGATGCTTTTTGGTAATGTAATCTGGCTGGGCCCCTAAACAGCCGGTAACAATTACTTTGCCATTTTCTGCCAATGCCTCTCCGATTGCATCTAAGCTTTCGGCTTTTGCGCTATCTAGAAAACCACAGGTGTTTACTATTACTGCATCAGAACCAGCATAATCGCTAGATATTTGATAACCTTCCGCACGAAGTTTTGTTAGTATGCGTTCACTATCTACCAAGGCTTTTGGACAACCCAATGAGACCATACCAACAGTAGGCTGATTTTTTTGTAAATCGTTGGGAATTCTTGGGTTTGCTAGATCTGGACGGCGCATTATGTTCATTTTCACCATTGTTTAAGCAAGTAATCTTTTAACAATAGCCTTTTTTCTGGATCCAAACTCAAACTTCTATCCAAAGCTATCTACGACGATCACGCCTCTGGCTCATCGGTTGAAATGCAACGCCGACATGAGCCTCACAGTATGGTTTGCCCGCCTGAGATGGTAGACCACAAAACCAAAAATCTTCAGTAGCCGGGTCTCCAACCGGCCACTTACATGTTCGTTCGGTCAATTCAAGAAGAGAGATTTTTTTCGCCTTCTTTTCAATCTCATTCACGCGAGCCAAAGCTTCTGGGCTAATTTCATTTGCTGATGGTTGAGGAGGAAGAGGTTGGCCTGCAGGTATAATCTGCCGTCTTAAACTTGTTACATTTGATCTTGGTTCTGACGGAGAATTTGCAGTGGTTACTTTTGATGTGCTAGCCTTATTTGAATTTCTTTTTGTTTCAGAGAGAGACTTAACGGAAGCTTTTGATTTAGCATCAGATTTTGATGATGAACTTGTGGCTCGATTTGATAATCCCAAACGATGCACTTTCCCAATTACTGCGTTCCTAGTCACGCCACCGAGTTCTTTAGCTATTTGACTAGCCGACTGGCCTTCGCCCCATAATTTTTTAAGAATTTCTACTCTTTCATCAGTCCAAGACATTTAAATTTCCCATAAGTTTGATCCCATAATCATAAACTTTAGTAACAGACTTACAAGGGCATATAGCACCAAGGTTTAATATTGAATTATCTTTTTGATAGGAGCTGTTGAAACAGACCAGCACTAATTAAATATAGTGATGTGATTGTTAGTCCCCACAAAATTATTGGGTCTGATGAAAAATCAACCCAAGCAGACCACCCAGCAAATGAAATCCATAGAAGTGTTATAGGTAAGGAAGCATGACGCCAGCGCTCAGTCCGAACCGGGTGGATAAACTTCAATGGAAGAAACATAGCTATAGCTAATGTAGTAACCAGCGACAGAATGATCCAAAAGTTTGGTTGAATCGCGAACATCACAAGAGCTACCATGTTCCAACACCCGGGAAATCCGTGGAAGCTATTGTCTTTAGTCTTCATATTTCCATCACAAAAGTACATCGCTGATGCAAATGTTATTATAATTATTGTAACCCATCCGGTCCAACCCGGTAATAGGCCAGATTGAAACAGTGCAAATGCTGGTATAAACACATAAGTTAAATAATCTATAATTAGGTCAAGCAGCACTCCATCGAACCTTGGGGCATAATTTTTGACATCAAATCTTCTTGCTAGTGGACCATCTATACCATCTACTGCAAATGCAACTACGAGCCATAAGAACATTAAACTCCATTGATGATTTGCTGCCGCAAGCATTGAAAGCATTGCAAATACTGCTCCTGAAGCAGTAAATAAGTGGACAGATAAAGCGGCAATTCTTGGATCCATTTTCATTCTATACGATTATATTAAGTCTGAGCGCAACTGCTAAGCCTGAGGATGAGTTTTAGAATAAACTTCCATTAGCCTCACACTATCTACCGCTGTATAAATTTGTGTAGTCGAGAGACTTGCATGTCCAAGTAGTTCTTGAATGGTCCTTAAGTCACCGCCGTTTGATAATAGATGCGTGGCAAAGCTATGTCGCAGAGCATGCGGTGTGGCAGATGCCGGAAGGCCAAGAAGATTTCGAACTAACTTCATTTTGTTTTGAATTATTTTGGGCGATAGCGGCTTACCTCTTACGCCCCGAAAAATTTCATCATTTGCCGATAGTTGAAATGGACATAATTCGACATAATCACGAACAGCATTTTGTGCAATTTTTAACACCGGAACCACCCGCACTTTGCCGCCTTTTCCAGCGACTCTCATTGAGTTGCCTAGCGGTATATCTTTTGTCCGTATGTCTAGTGCCTCTGATATGCGTAAGCCGCAACCGTAAAGCAATATTAAAACGGCGCTATCTCGCGCAATCACCCAAGGCTCAGTTGATGTACTTTCGCATTCTGATAAAACAGCTTTTGCCTGCATTGGTGCAAGGGGACGTGGTAATTTATTAGAAAATTTTGGAGACTTTATTGACAATATATGGGTAGCATCAAACCCTCGATGCTTGGCAAGCCACCGTATATATGACTTTAAACTTGATAACTTTCTGGCATTTGATCTGGCGCCTGAATTCATATTTCTTAACTTTGCCTGCCATGCTCTTATGTCTGAAATTTTTAGCTTTTCAACAGTTGAAAGCTGAGTGGTCTCATTGTGGTGTTCAGATAAAAAAATAAAAAAATCTGTCACATCGTTATGATATGCTACCCTAGTATTACTAGCGAGAGTGCTTGTCGCAGCTTTTATTTCAAGCCAGTTTTCAATGCTTTCGATTATGGCAGGTGCGATAATTTTTAAGTTATCCATCGCTCCAACATTTTCTCACAGGCACAGGCAAAAAATTTCAATAAATCGGTACCTTGTCCTGGTTCAAAGAAATTTGCATCAATTGATCCAAATGCAATCATTCCTATGGTTTCGTTATCATTAAGATTTAACTCAATACATGCTTCTGATGCAATCTTAACGGATACATTTTCAAATAACTGATCCGTGGCACTAGTTGCTTGTCGTAGTTTTATTTTTGATGCCTTAGTTTCATTTCCCTGATTTATATAAGTGTTTACAAAGCCTGGAATTACGGATTGTACGTGAGGATTGTCGTGGGTTGGTAGTAAGTCGCTATCCAAACCAACTGGGCTCTCAACCAAGATAAATATGCAATCAACATTTAAAATTTTTAATAAGTCAGATTTTAAACTGAGAACAAACTGATCTAGGTTGTTCTTGCTCATAAGCTCAATAACTGCTTGATGGATCTGTTTTGTTCCTAAAAGATTTTGATATGCTGCAGCAACGACCGATTTATGTGTCCCTTCAAGCTCTCCCAACTTATGAGTTAATCGGCTCATAGCTACGTGACGTAAATCAACAACGTTATTACCTAATTTGATGTCTGTTGCCGTTAGAAGGCTCTCCATCAATTCCTTGTCATCAAGAATAATTGATGGATCAGCGAGCAGTTCTGCGCGAGTAGTTTCTTCCATATTTTTGCCCGTATAATTTTATCAATACAATGGCATGGTATTTAAATAATTTACAGGATTTTTTGTTTTGTAAATTTTATGTCTTCTAAGAAAGCGGCTAAACCTTTGTCGGTAAGTGGATGGTTTATCATGGATTTTATGACAGCTGGTGGTGCGGTCATCACATCGGCGCCTATACGAGCACTTTCTAATGCGTGGTTAACGGTACGGATCGAGGCAGCCAAAATTTGAGTTTCAAAATCGTAGTTGTCATAAATTTCACGAATATCCTCAATCAACTGCATGCCGTCGAGATTGATGTCATCCAACCTTCCGATAAATGGTGAAATAAATGTGGCGCCCGCCTTTGCTGCTAGTAAGGCTTGATTTGCCGAAAAACAAAGCGTCACGTTTACCATGTGCCCTTCAGAACTTAGGGTTTTGCATGCTCTCAACCCATCCCAGGTTAATGGGACTTTCACAGCTATATTTTTTGCAATTGTTACAAGTTTGCGACCTTCCGCAATCATAGTATCAGCTTCAGTCGAAGTAACTTCAGCACTCACAGGGCCGTCTACAATCGAACAAATTTCCTTTGTAACTTCAATGATATCTCTTCCTGATTTCTTAATAAGTGATGGGTTCGTTGTTACACCGTCCACCATTCCTAGGTCGTTGAGCTCTTTAATTTGATCAATTTCTGCCGTATCAACAAAAAATTTCATTGTTTTATCTCCCTTGCGCTTGGCGAAGCGTTGAAGATCATTTACTTCAGTTTTAAGCTTTGGAAAAGCCCTTAAGGAAAACTTTGAGACAAGATCAAGAATTTTTTGTTGATGGATCGTTGGTAGAAGTGTTGACGACACAGCCTATCGATCGTTTATTCACATACAGGGCTCCGCGTGAGGGTTGCTTTAAAGGTGCTATCGTTCTTGTTCCTTTTGGTCAGCGTATAGTCGTGGGTTTGGTATGGGGCTCAAGTACTGAAAAAATTGAGCTTGAGAAAATTAAAACGATTGATAGGGTTTTAGATTTTCAGCCTTTACAGCCAGAATTTCAAGATTTTATTTGGAAAGTAGCAGATTATACAGTTTCACCGTTATATGCTGTATTGAGATTAGCTACACGCGTACGAGATCTTGCGGCCCAAGAGGTTTACAAAAAATTAATTTATAAGGGGAAAGTGCCAAATCAATTTAAAATGACCCCTGCAAGAAGCCGTGTTTTAGGGGCCTTAGATAATTTGAATGGTATCGGCGTGCCCATCTCAGAATTAGCTAAATTAGCAAAAGTTTCGCCCTCTGTAATTAGCGGGATGATTTCATCTGGGTACTTATTTACTAAAATGGAGCCCAAGGACTTACCATACGCAAAGGTAAATACTGCATATTCATTAAATGAGCTAAGCGAAGATCAAGCACAGGTAGTTTTTGATATAAATAACCTTTTGGATCAACAAGGCCATTCCTCAATCTTACTTTGTGGTGTGACTGGTTCTGGGAAAACTGCTGTGTATTTAGAGGCAATTTCAAAGGTAATTGATAATGGAAAACAGGCTTTAGTTCTGCTGCCAGAGATAGCATTAACTGGAGATTTCACAAAACGAATTAAAGCCCGTTTTGGAGTCTCACCGGCGGAATGGCATTCTGGTATTTCTCAATCTGAGCGCCGCAGGGTTTGGAAAATGGTTGGTCGAGGTCAGGCTCAAATCGTAATTGGAGCTCGGTCAGCACTTTTTTTACCCTTTGAGGAACTGGGGCTTATCGTTGTCGATGAAGAGCATGATTCATCTTACAAACAGCAAGATGGTGTATTATATCATGCGCGAGATATGGCCGTGCTTAGAGCATCTTTAGCAGGTGCAAAAGTAATATTGGCATCAGCGACCCCAAGCTTGGAGACATGGAATAATGCCAAATTAGGTAAGTATAAGCGCTTCAATTTGACAAAAAGATATGGTTCGTCAGTTTTGCCAGATATTCAAGTAATTGATATGCGGAACGAAAAGTTACGATCGGATCAGTGGATTTCACCAATCCTAAAATATAAAATCGAAGAAGCGATTGATAATAATGAACAAGCATTATTATTTTTGAACCGTAGAGGCTATGCTCCAGTCACTTTGTGCCGCTCATGTGGTCAGAGAATTGGTTGTGATTTTTGTGATACTGCAATGATCGAGCATCGATTCCAGAAACGGTTAATGTGCCATCAATGTGGTGAAACTAAGCCTATGCCCAGAACTTGTCCAAGTTGCCAGGCAATCGACAACTTTGCTCCGATTGGACCCGGCGTCGAAAGACTGGCAGAGGAAGCAACCAAATCATTTCCAGAGGCATCAATCACAGTATTATCATCAGACTTGTATAGTTCAGCGAGGTCATTAAAAGATGAATTGGAAAGTATTTCGCGCGGTAATACGGATATAATCATCGGCACCCAATTGATTGCCAAAGGACATAATTTTCCTAATCTTACGGTTGTTGGTGTTGTTGATCCCGATCTAGGTTTGCAGGGGTCAGATCTCCGCGCTGCTGAGCGTACTTTTCAACTTTTACGACAGGTCTCTGGTAGAGCGGGAAGAAATGATAAAAGAGGAACGGCATATTTACAGACATACCAACCTCAGCATCCAGTTATAGAAGCTATTACTAACGGGCAAGATGAACAATTCTGGATTGCAGAAGCAAAAGGTAGGGAACTGGCAGAAATGCCTCCTTTCGGTCGATTGGTTGGGATCCTAATCTCTGCTCAGAATTCTGAAGATGCCTTTGAGATTGGATATAAATTGTCAAAAAAGGCTACTATTCTATCTTCTGCCGGAATTACCCTTTATGGGCCAGCACCTGCGCCTATTACAAGAGTGAGAGGTCGATATAGAATTCGGATGTTACTTAAGGCGAGTAAAGCCGTATCCATGCAAAGCGTAATCAAGTTATGGCTTTCGGGTTTAAATTTAAGAAAAGATATCCGTTTAGTAATTGATGTGGATCCTCAAAGTTTTTTGTGATTTACCAACTGGTCTTAAATACAAATCCTGATTATACGCGGGCTATGAAGGAAAACTATCATATTAGACATTTATCTAAGTTGCCAAAATGGAGACGTCCTGAAGCCTTATTAATATTAATGGCAATTGCTATGCCCTTAGCATTTGCCGTTTGGTCTGCCCTTTTGAACAACTTTGTCGTCGAAATAATTCGTTTTGATGGTTTAGACATCGGCATTTTGCATACTGTCCGAGAAATACCTGGTTTTTTTGCCGTGGGTGTAATCAGCATCTTACTTTTTTTTAGAGAGCAGACATTAGCGCTTCTAATGCTAGGGCTGCTCGGCATTGCTACCGCCGCTACTGCATGGTTCCCTCATTTAAGTGGCATATTGACGATAACTCTTCTGAGTTCCATCGGATTTCATTTTTTTGAAACAGTTAATCAGTCGTTGCAACTTCAATGGTTTTCAAAAGAAGAGGCTCCAGGTAAGCTTGGTAAACTCATGGCAATCGGGTCGGCAGCGACCTTGATCGCTTACATATGTATAATTTTTGGTTGGGATAAGCTAAATATATCTTTTAATTCTGCATATATGTTAGCTGGACTTGCCTGTTTTTTATTGGCTGTGCTGGGCTATATCCTTTTCCCCAACTTTAAGGCATCAATTTCTCAGACGAAGAAAATGGTCCTACGTAAGCGTTATTGGCTTTATTATCTGCTACAATTCATGTCGGGGGCAAGAAGGCAGATATTTGTAGTTTTTGCCGGATTTATGATGGTGGAAAAGTTTGGCATGGACGTGCAGCAATTGACAACACTTTACCTAATAAATTTAATTCTTAATATTTGTCTAGCACCATTAATTGGGCGCGCAGTTGCTCGATATGGAGAGCGTAATGCTCTTGCGGTCGAATACCTTGGTCTTGCATTAGTCTTTTTTGCTTACGGTGGGATATACCTCTTCGGTTGGGGTGTTTTAATTGCTGCCATCCTTTATCTTTTGGATCATCTTTTCTTTGCTCTGGCTTTAGCGATTAAAACCTATTTTCAAAAAATTGCGGACCCGAGAGATATAGCAGCAACTGCCGCTGTTGCTTTTACAATAAATCACATAGCTGCTATTTTCTTGCCCGTTGTTCTTGGCTTCTTGTGGCTTGCGTCTCCTTTTTTAGTTTTTTGCGCAGCTGGTATTTTAGCAGTTTTTTCTTTTGTATTAGCTCTTTTAATCCCTGGAGAGCCTAGAATAGGTAAAGAAACTATATTTTGTGTTTCATGATATCTTATTTAATTTTATCAATTTGTATTAGATTGGCGTATATTTATTAATGACTACTTTTACTGCTTTAACGACACTTCCCGGGAAAATAAACGCTTCTGATCTCGGCGATGCTTTAGAACGGCTTACACCCGAACCAATTGGAGTTGGAGTTTTCGAATTGGAAGATGGTTCGGGGCTTTGGGAGGTTGGAGCATATTTCTCGGAAAAGCCAGATGATATAAGTTTGGCTTTGCTTGCTGCTGTTTTTCAAGCTGAAGAATTTAAAATATCAGAATTGCCTCAGATTGATTGGGTTTCAAAAGTTCAGCGTTCACTAAAGCCAGTAGTTGCTGGAAGGTTTTTCGTTTATGGATCACACGATAGTGATAAAGTCCCGCCTGATTGTGAACCATTGCTTATAGAGGCATCAATGGCTTTTGGGACCGGACATCATGGGACAACTAAAGGTTGCCTGCTTGCTCTGGAGCAACTCATCACAGGTGGGTTTAAGGCAAAAAATGTTATTGATGTCGGTTGTGGTACTGCAGTTTTGGCAATGGCTGCTGCGCGTATTTTCTCCGCCAATGTTATCGCTAGTGATATTGATTCGGTAGCCCATAGCGTCGCTAAAATGAACATTCTTGCAAATGGATTAGATCGAAACATTCAATGTTTTGAAGCAAGTGGATTTGCCCATGAGCAAATAAAAACCAAAAATCCGTTTGATTTGATTTTTGCAAATATATTACTTGCCCCTCTTCTTGCGATAGCAACTGATATATCAAAGTATTCTTTGTCTGGAGGATACGTTGTGTTATCTGGTATTTTAAGTGAGCAAGCGGAATTGGTTGTCAATAAATATACTGGCGTAGGCTTCTCTCTATCCAATCAGATAGAGATTGGGGAATGGGTGACAATAATTTTCCGCAAGATTTGACTCTATTATGTCCTTTATAAATATTAAATGTTTTGGTTTTAAATGTAAGCGTATTTGAGAATAAAATAATTCTATTTGGCATTTGTTCACGTTTCGTGCTAATATTTGCAAAAATTGAGGTGCAGGATAATGAGGGTTATAGGTATTGACCCCGGCCTTAGAAATATGGGCTGGGGGTTAATAGATGTAAAGCAAAGCCGCATTACTCATGTTGCAAATGGTATTTGCAGATCAAAAGGCATAGATTTATCAGAAAGACTGCATTCCTTATTCATCCAGCTGGAAAATATTTTTGAGAATTTTAAACCCGATGTTGCTGCAGTAGAAACAACGTTTGTCAATAAGGATGGAGCTGCGACATTAAAGCTTGGCCAAGCGCGAGCAATAGCTTTGCTAGTACCAGCAAAAGCTGGTTTGGCAGTTTCTGAGTACGCTCCAAATAAAGTAAAAAAAGCCGTTGTAGGTGTAGGACATGCAGATAAAAATCAGGTTGCGCATATGGTGAAATTACAACTACCTGGCGTTGCTCTGAATGGTGTGGACGCAACGGACGCTTTGGCGATTGCCTTGTGTCATGCTCATTATGGTTACTCTCAAAATAGATATATGGTCGCAATTGAAAAGGCAGTCTCATGATAGGGCGGCTGTACGGTAAAATTGAGTATTTTTCGGAGGATCACCTACTCATTGATGTTCAAGGGGTAGGCTATGTAGTATACTGTTCAGAGAGAACACTACGATCTTTACCAGCAGTTGGCGAATATACATTTTTATATACAGATCTTTTAGTGCGCGAAGATATACTTCAGCTTTTTGGTTTTACTAGTATTGTAGAAAAAGAGTGGCACAGGCTCTTAATGACGGTGCAAGGCGTTGGTGCTAAAGCTGCATTAGCAATCATGGGGGCTTTGGGTGCTGATGGATTAAATAGGTCGATTTCCATTGGTGATTGGGCTGCTGTTAAGCAAGCAAAAGGTATAGGACCAAAGACGGCGCAAAGAGTTGTAAATGAACTTAAAGAAAAGGCACCTCAAATAATGGCAATGGCTGCTGTTTTTGGTCAATCAGCTGTAGAAAAGAAAGAGCCTATCTCTAAATATAGTAAAGACAATGCAGATATATATTCTGAGGGCGAGGTGGCCGGTACACTGGAAAGAAGTACTTCGTCTTCAGAAGAAAGACAAAAAAATCAAGCCGAAGCTTTATCAGCTTTAAAAAACTTGGGCTATAGTCCCTCCGAGGCTGCTAATGCTATATCTCTTGCAAGCGATCTAGAAGAAACGTTATCTACGCCAGACATAATTAAGAAAGCGCTTAAGCTTCTTTCACCAAACGAAAATTGATTTTATGATTGAACAAGAACCAATTTTAAGTCCTGAAAAAAACTCGGATGATAATGATCGAGCACTACGACCTGAAAGTTTAGCAGAGTTCATTGGGCAGGCAGAAGTAAGATCGAATTTGAAGGTTTTTGTTGAATCAGCCAAAAGGCGTGGTGAAGCAATGGACCATACTCTCTTTTATGGTCCGCCAGGGCTTGGGAAAACAACCTTGGCACAGATTATGAGCCGAGAGTTGGGTGTCAATTTTCGTATGACATCGGGTCCTGTGTTGGCAAAAGCGGGAGATTTAGCAGCAATATTGACAAATCTGGAAGCCAGAGACGTTTTATTTATTGACGAAGTGCATCGACTAAACCCTGCAGTGGAAGAGGTATTGTATCCTGCATTGGAAGATTTTGAGTTAGATCTGGTTATCGGCGAGGGGCCTGCTGCCAGAACGGTTAGAATTGAATTGCAACCGTTCACTTTAATTGGTGCCACGACGAGACTTGGTTTGTTAACAACGCCTCTCAGAGATCGATTTGGAATTCCAACTAGATTGCAGTTTTATACAAATGAAGAGCTTTTCGAGATTGTATCTCGAAATGCGAAGAAATTAGGGGCCCCTGCAGATGTATTGGGCGCAATGGAAATCGCTAAGCGCGCTCGTGGTACGCCTCGAATTGCTGGTCGGTTGTTAAGGAGAGTAGCTGATTTTGCATTGGTTGATGGGGATGGTACAATATCGAAGAAACTTGCAGATCACGCCTTAACTAGACTAGGTGTTGACTCGCTAGGTTTAGATGGCGCTGACCGGAGATATTTGAAACTTATTGCTGAACAGTATGCCGGGGGCCCGGTTGGCATAGAAACCATCAGTGCTGCTCTGTCAGAAAGTAGAGATTCACTGGAAGAGGTTATTGAGCCATATCTTTTGCAACAGGGCCTTATACAACGAACTCCTCGTGGAAGAGCATTGGCTAGCGGTGGTTGGAAGCATCTTGGACTTAAGCCGCCAAGCCAATCTGACGATCTATTTCACTCCATTAACTAGTAACATTTCAGGAATTAGTGAATTGACCCCTGAAGAAGTTGAAAGTTATTTTACTAGAAAAGATGGCACTTTTTTATTCGCTAGGTGGGGACGACCGGTCGCTCCCGTGGTATTTGGCTTAGACGATAATTCTTTAGCTATACTAAAAGGTGCCATTGAAGCAGTTATGTCACTTACAAATCAACAAATGAGTGAGACAGACCCAGAGCTTGGTTCGAATTTTATGTTCTTCTTTTTTAGTAATTGGCTCGAGCTTATTGAAGTGCCAAATCTCGACAAATTGGTGCCAAACATGTCCACACTTGTGGAACAGCTTATAGAAGCGGAAGCAAATCAGTATAGGATTTTTCGATTTGATAATGCAGGAGCTATTCGCGCTTGTTTTGTATTTATTAAAATCGATGAAAATATAATGCAAGTGCCAGCGCAAACACTGATGTTATCACAGGTAGTACAGTCGGTTTTACTGTGGTCAGATGATGCTTTTAAAAGCGGCTCTCCCTTGTTAGTTTCCGATGATCATCATACTTTGTTGAAACCTAATGTCTCAACACTTATCAGGGTTGCCTATGATCCTACTTTGCCAGATGCCTCTAATGATAAATCTATGGCATTACGATTGTCTGCAAGAGTAACCAAAATGGTGGTTAATTGATGAAAAGAGATACTTTCCAATGCCGCGTATATTATGAAGATACCGATTTAGCCGGGATTGTTTATTACGCAAACTATTTAAAGTTTATTGAACGGGCGAGAAGTGAGTGGGTGCGTAACATTGGTTTCGACCAAAATGTTCTGCGCAACGATTTTGGAATTGTTTTTGCGGTTCGGAAAGTAGAAGCGGATTATATAAAAGCGGCAAAATTTGACGATCTACTTACAATATCGACAGAATTAATAAGTAAAACACGGGTCCGACTTAAATTAAATCAGGATATTTATCGAGATAATTATCTCATATTTAAAGCCGTTTTGGATATAGTCTCCATCGATAGGAGTGGCGTTTTGGTAAAATTACCAAATGTAATTTTTGATAAATTCACTTAAAATATTTATTTCTCGGTTTTCTAAACGATATTATTTGGATTTATCTAGTAAAACGTTTATGCTCACGCCAAGCCAAAGATGGCAATTAAATGAGCAGATAAAATGGAAAATGAAGCTTTTACTTTTTGGGCGCTTTTTGGGCGTGCAACTATCACAGTTAAAATTGTTATGATTATGTTAATTGGGTCATCATTCTGGTCATGGTCAATTATATTCAAAAAATTAATATCATTTAGGACAGCACGGACTGAAGCATCTAACTTCGACCAATCTTTCTGGTCTGGAGAGCCTTTGGATGAGCTGTTCGAAAAATTGGGGCCAGATCCAACTGGACATACGGAACGCGTTTTTGCTGCCGGTATGGTGGAGTGGGAACGAAGTCACCGATCGGATGGAGTCATGATAGCCGGCGCGCAAGCGCGAATAGATCGTTCAATGGATGTAGCCGTAGTGCGTGAGGCTGAAGATCTGCAGTCAGGATTAACAATCCTGGCAACAATTGGGTCTACAGCTCCCTTTATCGGTTTATTTGGAACCGTATGGGGAATAATGAATGCTTTTATAGAGATTGCTGAGCAGCAGAACACTAATTTGGCAGTAGTTGCTCCAGGAATTGCTGAAGCCTTACTAGCAACAGGACTTGGACTTTTGGCTGCCATTCCAGCTGTGATATTTTATAATAAACTTAGTGCGGATTCTGACCGAATTGTTGCTGGGTATGAAAGTTTTGCTGATGAATTTTCAACAATTTTAAGCCGCCAATTGGATAGTTGAAATGGGTGCTGGAACAGTACAGCTGCAGACAAGTAAAAGAAATAGACGCACAAAAAGAGTTCGTCCTATGTCGGAAATTAACGTCACTCCCTTCGTCGATGTAATGTTGGTTTTACTGATAATATTTATGGTAACTGCACCCATGCTGACTGTGGGAATTCCAATAGAATTACCTAAAACAGCGGCTAATGCCCTTCCCAGTGAAAATGATGTACCTCTTTCAATTACAATTTCGGCAGATAAGAAAATTGTTCTACAAGAAACAGCTATTCCGTATGAGCAACTGATACCTAAGTTATCGGCAATATCAGGTGAGCGTGAAAGTGATTTGATCTACCTTAGGGCGGATGGGTCCGTACCTTATGAGTTTGTAGCAAAAATTATGGGGGCAATAAACGGTGCTGGTTTTTCAAATGTTGGCCTGGTTACTGATGTTGGATCTCCAGATATTATGAATGTTGAGAATTAATACGAGATGCATGTTGGGCACTATATTTCAGGTGCAGCGCATCTTTCTTTTCTATTATGGCTTGTTATGGGGGATGTTTTTATCTCAAAACCGGAAGAAATCTCAATCACCTCAGTTTCTATTATTTCTGAGGAACAGTTCGCAAATCAATTAGCAAAGGATAGTAACCCACAGGTAAGTGATGAAATTGATATTCTAAATCAGATTGAACCTGACGAGCTAACGAATAATCCAACCATTTCAAAAATTGATTCAGAAGTTCCAGCGGTTTCTCCGAAAGTTCCCAATACCCCTAAGTTGGAGCAAGATAAGCTTGAAATACCTGAACAGATGCAGTCTGTGTCCCCTGAATTATCCAATGAGCCAGATCAGCCAGTTTTAAATAAAGATGATCTATCAGTGGAGTCAAATCTAGAGGCCAGTGAAACCCCAAGTCCAGTGATAGCGGATAGGGTCGCATCGGTCCCAGTTATGCCGGAAAACGAGGACGCATTCAATGACGATGTAATTGAAAGCTTAAGTCAAGTTCCCACTGACGAAGAAAAGCCAGATTTAGAATTAGAAGAAAAAATGCAATCTACACGCGGAGCGACAACTGAAATCATTACTGAACCGAAGAAAAAGCCATCTGGTGCACCAAAAAGTTCACTGCGACCGAAGGGAAGACCTCAAATCCAGCCGGATAACGAAGTAAAAGATACTGATAGTGTAGATCTTGCTGACGCTGTCAGTTCCGCATTAAGCGGTATTGAAAATGAACTGGAAAATTTAGAAAGCCCAGATGTCGTTTCCAGTGAATCGCCAGGCATAGAAACGATAAATGCGTCAGTTGGGAATGCTTTACTTAAGCAAATTGAGCCTTGTTGGAATGTTGATGTTGGAAACCAAAATGCCTATGTTAAGGTTACAGTACAATTTTCGTTGGATAAAAATGGTAAAATTGAACGCAATGAAATAAACCTTATTTCAAGTGAAGGAGGAGCAGGATCAGCAGTTCGCAGTGCATTTACAAATGCAAAGAAAACAATTTTTAAGTGTCAAAAGAAATGGGATGGATTTAATTTGCAAGATTTTGATTATGCGCAATGGCAACAGATTGTCCTCACATTCAATCCAGATCAGATGAGGAATAGATAATGTTTCGGCTTGTTTTTGCAGCATTCATAATTTTAAATTGCGGCGCGTTATTCGCGGCCCCACTGCGAATTGAGATAACGCAAGGCGTCATTGAGCCTATGCCCTTTGCCGTACCCGTATTTATCGCGGAGACCCCAAATGCTGTTGAAGTTGCGCGCAATTTGACCAACGTAGTTCGTAATGACCTTACTGGCACAGGTTTGTTTCGAGAAATTCCAACTTCTGCACACGTCGGTAAAATCACTGGTTTCTCCTCACCTGTTCAGTTTAGTGATTGGCAAGTCATAAATGCAGATGCGCTAATCACTGGCTCAGTCTCTGTGAACAACGGTGGTAAAGTCACAGTTATGTTCCGTGTATATGATGTGTTCTCGCAGCAAGAATTAGGCTCTGGCCTCAAATTCTCAGGGAATGCTAATAGCTGGAGGCGGATAGCTCACAAAGTAGCCGACGAGGTATATAGCCGTATCACTGGAGAAACGGGATATTTTGATAGTCGGATTGTTTTTGTTTCTGAGACCGGCGGTAAGGCACAACGAAGAAAAAGGTTGGCTTTGATGGATTACGATGGCGCAAATGTGAAATATCTTACCGATAGTAATTCAATAGTAATGGCTCCAAGATTTTCTCCGAAAGGAGACAAAGTTTTGTACACGAGCTATGCCTCCGGATTTCCCCAGGTTCAAATACTTAATGTTGGTAATGTTCGGAGTAGGCCACTAATTAATCAAGCTGGTACTATGACTTTTGCGCCTAGATTTTCTCCAAATGGTAACTCAGTACTCTACTCGTTAGAGAATGGTGGTAATGTTGATATTTATCGAATGCAACTGTCAAATGGAACAGTAAAACGCCTAACAAGATCGCCAGCAATTGAAACAGCACCTAGTTTTTCTCCTGATGGAAAACAGATTGTTTTTGAGAGTGATAGATCTGGCTCCCAACAATTATACATAATGTCCGCTAATGGAGGCGAGGCTCGACGAATAAGCTTTGGATCTGGCCGCTATGGCACACCAGTTTGGTCACCTAGAGGTGATATGATAGCTTTTACAAAGCAGAGTAAGGGTAGGTTTCACATTGGTGTGATGAGATTAGATGGTAGTGAAGAGAGATTATTAACTGCGTCATTTTTAGATGAAGGCCCAACTTGGTCTCCAAATGGACGTGTAATAGTATTTAGCCGATCGACCCAAGGGAGAAATGGAACTTCATCCCTTTATAGTGTAGATATCTCAGGCAGGAATTTGAAGCCTTTGATTACTCCAGAGGGAGCATCAGATCCATCATGGTCGCCTTTAGCGCGTTAGAAACTTATAGCACTTTTCAGATACTAATTTACAATGTAAACTTGTAATATCGAACATGGTAGGTGAAGTATGAAAAAGCTCAAAAATGCAATATTATTTACTGCTCTGGTGATGTTAACAGCATGCTCTAATTCAGGAAATCCCTTTGGCGGCAATTCTAATGATACATTCTTTGGAAATGATTTGGGAGATATCTCAAATCCTACATCTCCGGCTTATTTTCAACAAGCAATAGGTGATCGAGTGTTTTTTGCAATTGATCAATCTAACTTAAGTCCAGAAGCAATGGACCTGTTAAGTAGTCAAGCAACCTGGTTAATGACCAATGGTGATTATGAGATTATTGTTGAGGGTCATGCAGATGAACAAGGTACGAGGGACTATAATGTCGCGTTAGGTGCCAGACGAGCTAACTCTGTAAAAGAATATTTGAATTCGCTGGGCATCGCTGCAAGTAGAATACAAACCGTAAGCTATGGCAAAGAGCGCCCAATTGAGATCTGTAGTAATGAAAGCTGTTATTCGGTAAATCGTAGAGCTGTTACGGTCTTGAATAACTTGGGGTCCTGATAAATAATTTAGGAAAGCTTTATGCGGCTTCTTTATATAATTTTTTTCATACTTTTCGCTGGAGTTGCTTTTGCCCAGAATAAGGAGCAAACGCTTGCAGATGTGCGTCAGGATTTGACTATACTTTACATAGAGATGCTCAAACTTAAGAGAGAGCTATCCACAACTGGCGCTGCCTCACCTCAAGTTATTACCAGTGGCTCGAGTTTAGCTAGACTTGAAGCTATTGAGATTGAACTGCAAAGGTTAATTGCTCAAACCGAGGAATTGCAGTACCAGGTCGACAGAGTGGTTCGCGATGGAACAAGCAGAATAGAGAACTTAGAATTTCGACTTGTTGAACTCGAAGGTGGTGATGTTTCAAATATATCGGAAACGACTACTTTGGGTACATTGGTCGAATTGGAAGGTGCTATTGAATCTTCGATTGACAAAGTTACGTCAGAGCCTGAATTGGCCGTTGGTGAAAAAGCAGATTTTGACGCTGCTTCTGATGCTCTTGCAAATGGCGAATATGAATTAGCTACTGATCTATTCCAGCGTTTTTCGAATACTTATCCGGACAGTCCACTAAATGCGAAAGCATTACTTTCAAGAGGAATTGCCTTTGAGGAATTGGGTGAATTGAAGTCTGCAGCTAGAGCGTTTTTAAATAGCTACACTGACTTTCCAGAATCAGGTGTCGCACCCGAAGTTATGTTTAGATTAGGACAGACACTAGTAGATCTCGGTCAGATAGACGCGGGTTGTCAGATCCTGTCTCAAGTGCAGATTAGGTTTCCAGAGGCTCAAGAGACTGTTTTAGCATTAAATGCAATGAATGATTTACAGTGCCAGTAAGGTTAACCAGTGGGCTTTGATTTCGATGCAATTTCTAATAAGTTCAACGGTAAAATCGATAGTTTTTTAGACAGTCTCTCTAATAATCCGTCTGCTCTTGGTATCGCAGTTTCTGGTGGCAGTGATAGCCTTGGCCTATTGTATCTTATAAATTCTTGGCCCAATAAAAGAAATTTAAAAATCATAGTCCTTACCGTTGACCATAATTTGAGAGATGGATCATCTGATGAGGCATCGTATGTGGGTAAGTTATGCAAAAATCTTGGCCTTAAACATAAAACCTTATTGTGGGCGCGGGAGGATTTGAAAGGTAACTTATCCGCCAACGCTCGTGAAGCTCGATATTTTTTGATGCAAAAATCTCTTCCGTCTAGCGCGCTTTTACTAACGGGGCACACCCTAGATGACCAAGCTGAAACTTTTCTAATGCGACTGCGAAGAGGATCTGGAGTGGATGGGTTATCCAGCATGGCTGAGCGGAGTTATTTGTCCTTTGGTGGCGACGATATTATGATATTCAGGCCACTCTTAAAATTTGAGCGTCAAACTTTGAGAGATGTTTTAAACTTTCATGAAGTAAAGTGGCTTGAAGATCCAACAAATAGTGATGACGGTTTTGAAAGGGTCCGAGTGAGAAAATTGCTCACTAGTTTTGCAGAATTAGGTCTGGATAAGACTAAGATAAATAAAACGGCTTCGTTGATGCAAAGTGCTAAAACAGCATTGAACCATTTTGCAGTCGATTGTTATGAAAAATTTGGATCTTGCATGTATGGGGATATTATCTTCGATTTTGAGGAATTTTCTAACCTCCCTTTAGATATCAAAAGACGTTTGCTAGCTGCTGCACAACAATGGGTCTCCAGTCAGAAGTATCGCCCAAGGTTATCACAAATAGATGCATTGCTTGATTCTATTAACGAAAAGACCACCTTTTCAGGGTCCGGTACCATTTGCTACTTTCATGACAAAAGTATTAAAATAACCAGAGAATTGAATTCATGTGTAAATGAAGTAGAGGCGGCAAATGGTTTAATCTTCGATAATCGATGGGAATTAAGTACGTCGGCAAATTGTACGGAGTTTACTGTCAAATGCTTGGGTGAAAATGGATTTAAGTTTTTGGACGCAAATGTTCGGAAAGAGATCCCATATAAAACTATAATTGCGCTACCTGCGCTGTTTAAAGATAGCGCTTTGATAGATTTTCCGTTTTTAGACCCGCAATCAAAATTTTCTTTTAATTTTTGCAAACAACCATTTGATCAATTCTTACTAGACCATTGAACATAGCGAACTAATGTTTATGTATGTATTGAGAAACATCCACGATATTGTGGAAGTCATAAAGGAGAGCTCTGTTGAGCAATAATCGTAATATAGCCTTTTGGTTAGTTCTGTTTTTACTAATCGTTGTTTTGTTCAACGTTTTTAGTTCTGGCACTTCATCATTACAATCGCGCGAGATTAGTTATTCTGATTTCGTTGCATCAGTGGAGCGCGGGGAAGTTGCAACAGTCATTCTTGATGGAGAAAATATTCGTTTTAAAGGTGGGGATAATGTTGAATATGTAACAGTTCGACCCGCTGATACAAACGTCACCGACCTTCTGATTGCAAACCAGGTTGTAGTGCGAGCCGAAAAGCAAGAGCAATCTTTATTTCAGTCTTTCATAATGTCAATTTTACCGTTTTTGTTGCTGATTGGGGTATGGATTTACTTCATGAACCGAATGCAAGGAGGTGGCCGTGGCGGAGCCATGGGGTTTGGGAAAAGTAGAGCTAAGTTACTTACAGAAAAGCAGGGAAGAGTTACCTTTGACGATGTGGCTGGTATTGATGAAGCCAAAGAAGAGCTTGAAGAGATAGTCGAGTTTTTAAGGAATCCACAAAAATTTAGTAAACTAGGAGGTAAAATTCCTAGGGGCGCTCTCCTTGTAGGGCCTCCGGGCACTGGTAAAACATTACTCGCCAGAGCAATTGCCGGGGAAGCGGGTGTACCGTTCTTTACAATATCCGGTTCTGACTTCGTGGAGATGTTCGTTGGGGTAGGCGCCAGTCGAGTAAGAGATATGTTCGAGCAGGCTAAAAAAAATGCTCCATGTATTGTATTCATTGATGAGATCGACGCTGTTGGTAGAAATAGGGGCGCCGGTTATGGTGGTGGAAACGATGAACGTGAGCAAACCTTAAACCAACTTTTGGTTGAAATGGATGGTTTTGAAGAAAATGAAGGTGTCATAATCTTAGCAGCAACAAACAGGCGCGATGTACTTGATCCTGCACTACTGCGCCCCGGTAGGTTTGATCGCCAAGTTAATGTTCCAAATCCGGATATTAAGGGCAGAGAGAAAATACTGAATGTCCATGCAAGAAAGACTCCTTTAGGGCCGGATGTTGACTTGCGTTTGATAGCTAGAGGAACGCCTGGCTTTTCTGGCGCTGATTTAGCAAATCTGGTCAATGAAGCAGCACTAATGGCTGCTAGAATAGGCAGAACATTTGTGAGCATGGTGGATTTTGAGAACGCCAAAGACAAAGTGATGATGGGAGCCGAGCGGCGGTCTATGGTCCTTACAGATGATCAAAAGGAAAAGACAGCATACCACGAAGCTGGGCATGCGATTGTAGGACTGGAGCTTCCTCAGTGTGACCCCGTATATAAGGCAACAATCATTCCGCGAGGTGGAGCTTTAGGTATGGTCGTTTCATTGCCAGAAATTGACCGATTAAATTGGCATAAAGCTGAATGTGAAGAGAAGATGGCGATGACCATGGCCGGAAAGGCCGCTGAGATAATTAAATACGGGGAAGATAACGTATCAAACGGCCCCGCTGGAGACATCCAACAAGCATCTGGTTTAGCTCGTGCGATGGTACTTCGCTGGGGCATGTCCGAAAAAGTTGGAAATATTGACTACGCCGAAGCTCATGAAGGTTATTCGGGTAACACCGCCGGTCTTTCTGTGTCAGCTAATACTAAAGAGCTTATTGAAGTTGAAGTTAAAAGGTTTGTTCAAGAAGCATACGATCGTGCCTACAAAATTCTGAGTAAGAAGAAAACTGAATGGGAAAGACTAGCGCAGGGTTTACTTGAATATGAAACTTTAACAGGTGACGAGATAAAGAGAGTGATAAAAGGTGAACCGCCGCACGGAGATGATGACCTGGATGGTGATGCCGCGAAGTCTGATAGTGCAGTGAAAGAGTCGGTAATGGCGGTCCCAAAAACAAAGTCCCGGATAAAAGGCAAGAGTGGTGGAAAGATGACACCAGAGGCTACTTAAATTTAACTAACTATATGCCATTTTCCGGAATTTGATTTTAAATTTATGCCTTCATGCGTGGATAGGACCATCTCCGCATGCTAAGGCAGCCTCCCGAATTGCTTCAGAGTAGGTTGGATGTGCATGACATGTTAGAGCTATGTCCTGCGCAGCAGCACCGAACTCCATTGCCATGCATAATTCATGTATTAGATCGCCAGCTGCTGGACCAATAATGTGAGCACCTAAAATTCGGTCGGTCTCTGCGTCAGCTAGAATTTTTACAAAACCGTCTGCTGCAAAGTTAGCTTTCGCCCGTCCATTGCCCAAGAACATAAATTTTCCTACCTTGTAATTTTGTTTTGATGATTTTAGCTCGTCCTCCGTTTTCCCCACCGATGCGACTTCGGGCGATGTATAGATTACTCCTGGAATTATAGAATAATTAACATGTCCATGTTTTCCGGCTATTATTTCTGCGGCTGCGATACCTTCATCTTCTGCTTTATGCGCTAGCATCGGTCCCAGGACAGCGTCGCCTATCGCATAAATTCCATTTGCACTTGTTTTCCAACCATTATCTATCTCTATGTAGCCCTTTTCCGATACTGCAATACCTAGCTCTTTAATGCCCAGTCCGTTTGTAAATGGTTTTCTGCCTGTTGCGACTAAAACAATATCAGCTTCTATGGAGTGCTCACTTTCATCTGAATTTTTTTGATATAAAACATGCGCTTTGTTTTTTTTGCATATTGCAGACTTTACTGCCGCACCCATTACAAATTTAATTCCTTGCCTTTTTAATATATGCTGGAAGGATTTTTGAACCTCTGAATCCAAGCCTGGTGTAATATTATCCAGGTACTCAAGTACAGTTACATCCGATCCTAATCGTGAATAAACTGATCCCAGTTCTAAACCGATTACACCAGCTCCGATAATTACCATTTTCTCCGGTATTTTTTTAAGCTCGAGCGCACCAGTGGAACTTACAATGATCTTCTCGTCAATCTCTAATCCTGGAAGCGAGGAGGGTTCAGATCCAGAAGCGATTATTATATTTTTTGTCTCGTAAGTTTTGTCATTTACTTTAACATTACCTTGGGAGGGGATTTTGGCCCAACCTTTGATCCAGTCAATTTTGTTTTTCTTAAATAAAAACTCAATTCCTTTGGTATTTCCCGTTATTACCTCGTTTTTGTATGTTTGCATTTGATCCCAATCAACTGAAATTTTTTCTGATTTGAGACCCATTTTGGAGAAGTTATGTTGTGCTTCATGTAATTGATGTGACGCATGTAATAGTGCCTTAGATGGAATACACCCTACGTTTAAGCAGGTTCCACCGAGAGTTTCTCGACCCTCCACGCAGGCTGTCTTTAGCCCAAGTTGAGCGCAACGTATCGCTGCCACATATCCTCCGGGTCCACTACCAATAACTATTACGTCGTATGACATTTTTATTTCCTTAAATCTGAATGCAAGATGTGAAGTTTCCAGTGCTTAAATTCGCTCAGCTGAACCAATTTAAAGATCCATGAGTAATCGTCTTGGATCTTCTAGTGCTTCTTTTACCCTAACTAAAAATGTTACTGCTCCTTTGCCATCTACAATTCTGTGATCATAGCTCAAAGCCAGATACATCATTGGCCTAATTACTATCTCTCCATTTATGGCAACTGGTCTATCCTGAATCTTGTGCATACCTAGTATTCCAGATTGTGGGGGATTAAGTATGGGTGATGACATTAGAGAGCCATATACGCCTCCATTTGATATTGTAAATGTGCCATCTTGCATATCTGCCATTGAGAGGTTTCCGTCTCTTGCCCTTAATCCTTTTTCTGCAATCTGCTTCTCAATTTCAGAGAATGACATTCCATCTACATTTCGAATAACTGGCACTACTAAGCCCGTTGGCGTTCCAGTGGCAATTCCCATATTTACATAATTTTTATAAACGATCTCATCGCCATCAATTTCGGCATTTACCTCAGGAATTTCTTTAAGTCCTTGGCAACAGGCCTTTGTAAAAAAAGACATGAAGCCTAAACGTATACCATGCTTTTTCTCAAAGAGTTCTTTATATTCTTGTCGTAAATCTATAACAGCAGTCATATCAACTTCATTATATGTTGTTAACATTGCCGCCGTATTTTGACTGTCTTTCAACCTTTTTGCGATAGTTTGACGAAGTCGCGACATTTTTATGCGTTCTTCGCGCCCAATTGAATTTTGATTAGTAGATGTAGCGTTTACGGGAATTGATGCTTGCGATACTTTCTCAAGTGATTGGTTTTGTTCCCTGTCTAATATTGCGCTCTTAACATCTTCTTTCATTATTCTGCCCTGACGCCCGCTGCCTGTAATTTCATTTTGGGATATTCCTGCCTCAACCATAGCTTTTCTTGCAGATGGTGCTACTTGTACCTCAACATTTTTATGCTTCTGATCCGCCTCTATTTTATCGTCTGGCTCTCCGTTAGTTGCTTTTGGTTTTTCGGACACTGGTTTGCTGTCACTTTTAGCAGTCAGTACGGCCAACAAAGCATCCACTGATACAGTTTCTCCTTCGTCGGCAATAATTTCAGATAAAACACCGGAAATAGGGGCAGGCACCTCCACGGTTACTTTATCAGTTTCCAGCTCACATATCATTTCATCAATGGACACAAGTTCACCCGGTTTCTTAAACCAAGTGGCTACTGTGGCTTCAGTAACAGATTCGCCAAGTGTAGGTACTCTAATTTCTGTCATCGCTTAATGTCCCTCAAAGCTTAGCGCTTCATTAATTAGCGCTTCTTGTTGATTTTTGTGAGTTGAAGCCAGTCCTGTAGCTGGTGAGGCACTGGAAGCTCTGCCAATATAACGTGGACGACTGGCTGCAGCATTTATTCTACTGAGTACCCATTCCAGGTTTGGTTCCATAAATGACCAACCGCCTTGATTTTTGGGTTCTTCTTGGCACCAAACCATTTCAGCGTTTTTAAACCTTTCCAATTCTTTCACGGCTGAAATTGCGGGAAATGGATAAAACTGCTCAAATCGCAATATATATATATCGCTAATACCTCTCCTATCACGCTCTTCTAATAGATCATAATAAACCTTTCCTGAACACATAACGACACGTTTAATTTTCTTATCCGTTAATAGTTTTGTTTTACTCGATCCTCTTTCTGCATCATCCCACAAAACTCTGTGAAAACTAGAACCATCTGTAAAATCAGACTTGTCAGATACACAAAGTTTATGGCGGAGTAAGGACTTCGGTGTCAGCAAAATAAGTGGTTTTCTGAATGACCGATGTAGTTGACGTCGTAGGATATGGAAGTAGTTGGCAGGGGTTGAACAATTAGCCACAATCCAATTGTCCTGGCCACACATTTGCAAAAACCGTTCTAGTCTTGCTGAGCTGTGCTCGGGGCCTTGACCTTCAAAGCCATGGGGAAGCAAAACTACAAGGCCTGACATTCTAAGCCATTTACTTTCGCCAGAGCTTATGAATTGGTCAAACATTATTTGCGCCCCATTAGCAAAATCACCAAATTGAGCTTCCCACGCTACTAGGGCATTGGGTTCTGATAATGAGTAACCATACTCAAAGCCTAATACTGCGTATTCAGACAGCATTGAATCTATTACTTCATACCGTGCTTGCCCCTCAGCGATGTTATTTAATGGATAGAATCTGTCTTCATTATTTTGATTAATAATGCCAGAGTGTCGCTGACTAAAAGTGCCGCGCGTTGCATCTTGACCCGAGAGCCTAACAGGAAAACCCTCGTTAAGAAGTGAGCCAAATGCCAAAGCTTCAGCGGTTGCCCAGTCTAAGCCAGTGCCATCACTGAACATTTTCTTTTTATTTTCTAATATTCTAACAACTGTTTTATGAGCAGGAAAGTTATCCGGCAGATTTGATAAAGCATTGCCAACTTTCTCAAATGTTGCGTCAGAAATCGCAGTTTGTCCCCGCTGATAATCCTCCTTATTTCTATCTAAGTGTGCCCATCTTCCATCCAACCAGTCTGCTTTATTCGGTTTATAATTTTTTCCAGCTTCGAATTCTTCGTTTAAAAACGACTGAAATCCAGTTTTCAGATCTTCAATTTCACCCTCTGGTATTAGCCCATCCTTCACTAGCCGATCAGTATACAACGTCAAAGTTGTCTTTTGTGTCTTTATTTTTTTATACATTATCGGGTTCGTGAACATAGGCTCATCGCCCTCGTTATGACCAAACCTCCGATAACAAATTATATCTATAACAACATCTTTCTGGAATTTCTGACGAAATTCTGTTGCAACTTTTGCAGCATGAACTACGGCTTCTGGGTCATCACCATTTACATGAAAAATTGGCGCCTCTACCATTAGGGCTATATCTGTAGGATATGGAGAAGAACGACTAAAGTGTGGCGCTGTAGTAAAGCCAATTTGATTGTTTACGACTACATGTATTGTTCCACCTGTCTTATGGCCAACCAATCCTGACAGACCAAAACATTCAGCAACAACACCCTGACCAGCAAATGCAGCATCTCCATGGAGTAGCAATGGGAGAACTGCAGTCCTATTTTTATCATTTAATTGTTGTTGTTTGGCTCTAACTTTCCCTATGACTACTGGGTTTACTGCTTCAAGATGAGATGGATTTGCTGTTAAAGATAGATGAACTTTGTTCCCATCAAATTCTCTATCTGAAGAAGCACCAAGATGGTATTTTACATCACCAGATCCATCAACATCCTCCGGCTTAAATGAGCCTCCTTGAAATTCGTTAAAAATTGCCTTGTATGGTTTGCCCATCACGTTTGCCAGAACAGATAATCGTCCCCTGTGTGGCATTCCAATTACAATCTCTTTGATGCCCAAAGCACCACCGCGTTTTATTATTTGCTCCAAAGCTGGTATTAGCGCCTCTCCACCGTCGAGACCAAATCTTTTTGTGCCCATGTACTTGACGTGAAGGAATTTTTCGAAGCCCTCAGCTTCAACTAACTTGTTCAAGATGGCCTTTCTGCCCTCTCTGGTAAATTTTATTTCTTTCCCATATCCTTCTATTCTTTCTTTTAACCAAGCAGACTGTTCAGGATCTGAAATGTGCATATACTGGAGTGCAAAAGTACCGCAGTAGGTTCGACGCACCAAATCAATTATTTCACGCATGGATGCAATTTGAAGGCCTAACACATTGTCAATGAAAATAGGTCTATCTAGGTCTTCATCTTTAAACCCATAGGATTTTGGGTCTAATTCAGGATGGATTTTTTCATTTCTTAGCCCGAGAGGATCGAGATCTGCCACAAGGTGTCCACGAATTCGATGAGCCCTTATGATCATTATGGCTCTTATGCTATCAAGAACTGCCCTTTCAACTGCATCATTACTTAAAGTTATATTTGCCTCATTTGCCTTTGCATTTATTTCTTGACCGGCTCTAACTGCAAATTCAGGGTCAGTATTCCATTCGTTCATTAACGCATTAGTTAATTCATCATTCGGTTGTCGCGGCCAATCCTGTCGCGTCCAGCTTGGTTTAAACGAGCTTTCCGAAGGTTCACTAGCATTGGACTCAAGAGACTGAAAAAATGCCTGCCATGCACTGTCAACAGAATTTTGATTTTCCTTGAAGTTTAATCGCAAATTCTCCAAGTATTCTGCATTCTGACCCTGCATAAATGACGATCCGTGAAAGAATTCGTTAGAAGATTGCTCGTTCATTTTTATACCTATTCAAAGCTATTATTAATACGATAAACTTTTGATTTATTTTTTGTTGTCTATTGCCTTTAAGACAGCTTCACCCAATTCTGCGGGACTTTCTGCAACAATAATCCCAGCAGATCGCATTGCTTCTATTTTGTCGTCAGCACCACCTTTGCCTCCGGCGACAATTGCACCGGCATGCCCCATGCGGCGACCTGGTGGAGCAGTGCGGCCAGCAATAAAACCTGCAACTGGTTTTTGTCGGCCACGCTTAGCCTCTTGTTTTAAGAAATCGGCGGCTTCTTCTTCAGCAGAACCTCCAATTTCACCAATCATTATAATGCTCTCGGTTTCATCATCTGATAGAAACCATTCCAAAACGTCTATATGCTCTGTTCCCTTTATGGGATCACCGCCTATTCCCACACATGTCGATTGTCCTAATCCTACATCTGATGTTTGTTTAACGGCCTCGTAAGTTAGTGTTCCAGATCGTGACACGACACCAACGGACCCTTCGCGGTGAATATGACCTGGCATTATACCAATTTTACATGAGCCCGGGGTAATTACACCGGGACAGTTTGGTCCGATTAAAGTTGATTTTGAGGTTTCCAGTGCCCGCTTAACTTTAACCATGTCTAAGACTGGTATTCCCTCAGTAATTGCAACTATAAGTTCGATTTCAGCGTCTATTGCTTCCAGGATCGAGTCGGCGGCGAATGGTGGTGGCACGTATATCACGCTTGCATTTGCCCCAGTAGCACTTTTTGCTTCATGAACTGAGTTAAAAACAGGCAACCCAATATGTTTTAAACCACCTTTGCCAGGAGTGACCCCTCCGACCATATTTGTACCGTATTCGATGGCCTGTTCACTATGAAATGTACCTTGTGACCCTGTAAACCCTTGGCAAATTACCCTGGTGTTTTCATTAACTAGAATTGCCATCGTTTTACCCTTTTACCGCTTTAACTATTTTCTCGGCGCCGTCTTTTAAATTATTAGCTGCAATTACATCTAAGCCTGATGAGTTTATGATTTTATTTCCTGCCTCTACATTTGTTCCTTCTAATCTGACAACTAGTGGCACCTTTAAGCCTACTTCTTTGACCGCGGCTACAACGCCCTCGGCAATCACGTCGCATCTCATGATCCCCCCAAAAATATTTACTAAAATACCTTTAACGTTTGGATCTGATGTTATTATTTTGAACGCTTCAGTGACTTTCTCTTTTGTTGCACCACCACCCACGTCCAAGAAATTTGCTGGCTCGGCCCCATACAACTTAATAATGTCCATGGTGGCCATCGCTAACCCGGCGCCGTTGACCATGCAGCCAATCTCACCATCCAAAGCAATGTAATTCAAATCATATTTTGAAGCTTCTAATTCCTTTGGATCTTCTTCCGTAGTGTCGCGCAGCTCTGCTATATCTGCATGTCTATATGTTGCATTTCCATCAAAGCCCATTTTTGCATCCAAACATTTTAGATCTCCAGAGCCAGATACAATTAATGGATTGATTTCTAACATCTCCATATCTTTATCAACAAAGAGGTTATAAAGGGTGCTCATTAACGAGACACACTGCTTTAATTGTTTACCTTCCAGCCCCAACATGAAAGCTATCCTCCGGCCATGATATGGTTGAAATGATGTGGTCGGATCTATTGAGAATGATAAGATTTTTTCTGGAGAAGTTGCGGCAACGGCTTCAATATCCATTCCACCCTCGGTAGAGCATACAAATGAAATTCTGCTTGATTGACGATCTACCAAAATAGCTAGATATAATTCTCTGGTGATGTCAGAGCCATCCTCAATATATACTCGATTTACTTGTTTGCCGATCGGACCGGTCTGGTGGGTAACCAAGGTGCGGCCAAGCATTTTCTTTGCTTCGGAGGCAGCTTCTTCCACTGATTTGGTAATTCGTACCCCGCCTTTAGTTCCGGCATCTGTTTCTAAAAAAGAACCTTTGCCGCGCCCTCCCGCGTGGATCTGAGCCTTTACCACCCAAAGTGGACCATCTAGTTCACCTGCTGCAGTTTTAGCATCCTCTGACTTAAGGACAATTCTTCCATCCGAAACGGGTGCGCCATAGCTTCTAAGTAGAGCTTTTGCCTGGTATTCGTGAATATTCATATTTATTTTCCTGATTTACCTTGATCGTCAAAAGGCCATTAAGACACTGAAGTTTCTACTAAATTTTTGAAAATTTTATGAAATAAATAATAATTCATAGATATGTGATCACAATCATAATTTTGTGATCACATAGTTGATCAATAAGGTTTATCAATATTGGTTAAATGCCTATATCCCCGTATTTAAGCGGGGCAATTTTGACTCAGGGATCAACATAAGTGATCCTATTTAATTGAGCGAATTATCTATTGCTTTACATGCTGAAACTAAACTTTTTACTGATTCGACAGAACTATTGAACATGTCGAGTTCGTCTTTAGTGAGCTTGATGTCTACGATACGCTCGATACCCTCGCGTCCAATAATAGTTGGAACGCCCACATACATGTTGGAAACCCCTAGTTCGCCCTTGCAGTAAGCCGCGCAGGGTAGTAACCGTTTTTGATCTTTCAGATATGCCTCAGCCATTTCAATTGCTGAGGTAGCGGGAGCGTAGTAAGCAGAGCCGGTCTTAAGTAGTCCAACTATTTCGGCGCCGCCGTCTCGTGTTCTTTGAATAATGTTATCTATTCGCTCCTGGGTAGTCCAACCCATTTCAACAAGGTCTGGCAATGGAATACCGGCAATCGTTGAATACCGCGGTAATGGCACCATTGTATCGCCATGTCCACCCAGAACAAAAGCTGTCACATCCCGCATGGACACGTTGAATTCAACGGACAAAAAGTGACGAAATCGAGCGCTGTCCAATACCCCTGCCATCCCGCATACCTTATTTTCAGGTAATCCAGAAAATTCTCTCAATGCCCAGACCATTGCATCCAAAGGGTTGGTTATGCAGATCACAAACGCATTGGGTGCGTGAGAGCTAATTCCTTCACCGACTGATTTCATAACTTTTAGGTTTATACCAAGCAGATCATCTCGGCTCATACCCGGTTTCCTTGCAACTCCAGCTGTCACAATGCATACATCGGCGCCTGCTATATCTTCATATGATTGTGTTCCCTTTAAAGCCACGTCAAAGCCCTCGGATGGTCCGGCTTCTGCAATATCCAGAGCTTTGCCATTTGGGATACCTTCTGCGATATCAAACAAAATAACATCGCCTAGTTCTTTGATTGCTGCAAGATGTGCTAAAGTTCCACCAATTTGTCCCGCACCAATAAGAGCGATTTTAGATCTAGCCATAGAAAACTCCGGTACTGCTAATAAGAAAATCCACTGAAGCTCTAGACTTTTTAACCTACTTTCGCAAGGTATCTGTCAGAGTTAGACATCTTTTTAATATAATTTTTTTTAATTACAGCTTTACAAACTTATTTGTGACTTCTAACGATTTTTTATTGTAAATTTAAATGCAGCCGAACATTTTAGTTTCTTCCGGTATTTTGTAAATTTTACCATTACTCGACATTGAATTTGTCTACGTTTAATACCGAATTAAATGGATCTAATTTTAAGCAAAAGAGAGAACTTATGACACTTTTAATATTTGGAAATATTCTTTGGATAATTGCACATACATTCAAGCGCTTATTGCCGAATTTCAGGAATTCCTTAGGAAATGCTGGCAAGGGTGCCGTTGCTTTCTTGATAATCATATCATTGGTACTCATGATCTTAGGTTATAGATCTGCCGAGTACATCGGCGTTTGGACACCTCCACAATTTTTCCTTCATATTAATAACTTAATGATGGTTGCAGCTGTTTTTGTATTTGCAATCGGTCATACAAAAGGTCGCTTACGAGGTCGTTTGCGCCATCCAATGCTTACATCTGTAAAAATTTGGGCTCTTGCACACCTTTTGGTAAATGGTGATTTGGCATCGATAATTCTATTTGGTTCAATGTTGGCGTGGGCTGCAATGGCTGTAGTTTTAATAAACAAATCTGAAACATGGGAGCGACCAGAACCCGGTGAGGCAAAAAAGGATGCAGTTCTGGTGGTTATAGTATTGTCTGTATATGTTTTAGTTTCGGGTATTCATTGGGCTTTAGGTGTTTGGCCATTCCCGGGAGCTGCGTAGTGGCACAGCTATATAGATTGCTTACAGGCGAAGACAGTTCTGAGTTTTGTCACAAGGTGAGTTTAGCATTGGCAAGAGGTTGGTGTCTTTACGGGGATCCTCAGTATAGTTATGACGGTCAAACCAGTAAGATGCGTTGTGCTCAAGCTGTGATCAAGAATGTTAGTCAGGACTACGATGCAGACATGAAGTTGGGAGAACAATGAAATATAATCTTAGCCTCTGGCCCTAATTAAAAATTTAATCTATGTATTGTTCCCGCAATAAGTCCATAACACAACTTCTGCTTGATAGGTATAAGCCCAACAATGTCGACTTCAAAGAGTAATCAACGCCCACTGTCACCGCATCTATCAGTTTATAAATGGCAGTTGCATGCTATTACTTCAATTCTTACGAGGATTACTGGTAATGCACTGATTGTTGGCGTTATACTATTTGTGAGTTGGTTACTTGCTGCAGCTACTTCTGATGCTAGTTTTCGGGCTGTAAATGCGATAATTTCGAGTTGGTTTGGCAAGCTGATTTTAATTGGATCTCTCTGGGCCCTTTGGTATCACACTTTAGCAGGCATTAGGCATCTTATTTGGGATCACGCGGTATGGCTTGATATTAGAAAATCAAGACTTTTAGGCTGGTCTGTGGTGATTGGCTCCTTTGCTTTGACCTTCGTAACCGTTTTATTTTTGTGAACTCATTGTACATTAATTATATTAAGGTATCAGATAAATGACATTCAAAATGATTAAAACAGGAACCTCGCACTTTAGAGCCATGAAAATTAGCTCTATGATATTAGTACTGCTGATCCCACTTTTTTTATTTACAATAGCACCTATTGTTGGTGAAAAACGTGAAATAATTCTGGCGAAACTTGAACAGCCTATTTATGCGCTTATCGTCGCATTAACTTTTACAGTAGGTCTGCTACATTTTAAAAGTGGAGTTCAGGTTTTGATAGAGGATTATGTGCACGGAAGTATGAGCAAAGTATGGATAAATATTACCATTGCCTTATCTTATCTGTTGATTGGACTAACACTTTTTGCGTTGACTAAAATATTGTTATAGGGACTTTTCATTGAAAGCATATTCTCATGAAATCCACGAGTATGATGTAGTTGTTGTGGGCGCCGGTGGCTCAGGACTTCGTGCAACTTTGGGCATGGCTGAGCAAGGTCTCAAAACAGCTTGCATAACAAAGGTTTTCCCTACTCGTTCGCATACCGTAGCGGCACAAGGTGGCATAGCGGCTTCACTTGGAAACATGGGTCCTGATCATTGGCAGTGGCATATGTATGATACGGTTAAAGGCTCGGATTGGCTTGGTGACACCGATGCTATGGAGTATTTGGCTAGAGAAGCACCTAAGGCTGTATATGAGCTGGAACACTATGGGGTTCCTTTCAGTAGAACTGAAAAGGGTGAGATTTATCAACGTCCGTTTGGCGGTCATACGACAGAATTTGGTGACGGACCGCCAGTTCAAAGAACGTGTGCGGCGGCGGATAGGACCGGTCATGCAATCCTGCATACATTATATGGTCAATCACTGAAGCAGAACGCTGAATTCTATATTGAGTACTTTGCTGTTGATTTGATAATGGCCGAAGATGGGCGCTGCCAAGGTGTTGTTTGCTGGAAGTTGGATGATGGGTCCTTCCATGTGTTTAACTCGAAAATGGTTGTCCTCGCAACCGGTGGCTACGGGAGGGCGTATTTTAGCGCAACATCAGCTCATACATGTACCGGTGATGGTGGTGGCATGATTGCTCGTGCTGGACTTCCGCTTCAAGATATGGAGTTTGTACAATTTCACCCAACCGGCATTTATGGTTCAGGCTGTTTAATTACAGAAGGGGCTCGAGGTGAGGGTGGTTATTTGACGAATTCAGAGGGAGAACGTTTCATGGAGCGGTACGCTCCACATTATAAAGACTTAGCTCCCAGAGATTACGTAAGCCGCTGCATGACTATGGAAATTCGTGAAGGTCGAGGCGCGGGTAAGTCAGGAGATCACATACATCTTAATCTGAGTCATTTACCAGAAGATGCGCTTGCGGAAAGGCTTCCTGGCATTTCTGAGTCTGCAAAAATTTTTGCTGGAGTCGATGTTACCAAAGAGCCAATACCAGTGCTCCCAACGGTTCATTATAACATGGGCGGTATCCCCACAAATTATTGGGGTGAGGTTTTGAGTCCTAAACCAGAAAACCCAAATGAAATTGTGCCAGGCTTAATGGCTGTTGGCGAAGCTGGTTGCGCTTCAGTTCATGGGGCTAATAGATTAGGTTCTAATTCTTTAATTGACCTCGTGGTTTTTGGAAGAGCAGCGGCAATAAAAGCTGGTGAAGTTGTAGATTCAAGTTCATCTAATCCAGAACTAAATAAGCTATCAATTGACCAAGCTTTTGATCGTTTTGACAATCTCCGTTATGCGAAAGGTGAAATTCCGACAGCTGACCTCAGGTTGCAAATGCAAAAAACCATGCAAGAGGATGCGGCTGTTTTTAGAACATCAGAGACGCTCGCGAATGGTGTCAAAAAGATGAATAAAATTGCATCTGATGTAAAAGATTTGTCAGTTACCGACAGAAGTCTAGTCTGGAATAGTGATTTGATGGAAACATTAGAGCTTACAAATCTAATGCCGAACGCATTAAGTACTATTTGGGGTGCTGAAGCCAGGAAAGAAAGTCGAGGTGCACACGCTCATGAAGATTTTGCGAGTCGTGATGATGAAAAATGGCGTGTACATACGATCGCAAGATTTTCTGACAACGCAAATTCAATTGATTTAAGCTATCGGCCTGTAATAAAAGAGCCTCTTTCGTCCGAAGAGCAGGGAGGCATAAGTTTGGAAAAAATAGCACCAAAAGAGCGGACATTTTAGAGGTTATGGCATGGTACAACTAACACTTCCAAAGAATAGTAGAATAAAGAAGGGCAAAACTTGGCCAAAGCCTGAAGGAGCTAACAATTTACGCGTCTTTAACATTTATCGTTGGTCGCCAGATGATACAAAAAACCCTAGCTTAGATACTTACTTCGTAGATATTGATAACTGTGGTCCAATGATTTTGGATGCTTTAATAAAAATTAAAACAGAGATAGACCCGACCCTTACGTTCCGTAGATCTTGTCGTGAAGGGATTTGTGGATCATGTGCTATGAGTATAGATGGTATTAATACTTTGGCATGCATTCATGGAATTGACGACATAAAAGGGGATATAAATATTTACCCTCTACCTCATATGCCTGTGATTAAAGACCTTATTCCTGATCTAACTCATTTTTATGCCCAACATGCCTCGATAATGCCATGGTTAGAGACCAAATCCAACAGGCCGGCAAAGGAGTGGAAACAGTCTATCGAAGATAGGAAGAAATTGGATGGCCTATACGAATGCGTAATGTGTGCATCGTGTTCGACCTCATGTCCATCTTATTGGTGGAATAGTGATAAGTACCTAGGTCCTGCTGCTTTGCTTCACGCTTATCGTTGGATTATTGACAGCAGAGATGAGGCGACCGGCGAACGCCTGGGTGAGCTTGAAGACCCGTTTAAACTATATCGCTGTCATACAATAATGAATTGCACAAATACATGTCCAAAGGGACTTAATCCTGCCAAAGCAATAGCTGAGGTAAAAAAAATGATGGTAGAGAGAAGTTTTTAGCGAAAACTTTTATGACGTTTTATTTGGCTGGAAACGCTGCTGCCAGAGCCACATCGATCATTTGAGCAAATGTCTTTTCTCGTTCATCAGATGGCAGGGCCTCTCCCGTCTGAAGATGATCAGATACAGTTAAGATTGCAAGCGCTTTTCTATTAAAACGCGCAGCTAAAGTATATAGTTCAGCCGCCTCCATCTCTACAGCCATAATACCATGTCTGACCATTTGCTCATTAAGATCTGGTCTTTCGTCATAGAAAGTGTCTGAAGAATAAATATTTCCAACGTGGGTTTTAATGCCTTTACTCTTTGCAAAATTATAAGCTTTATGCAGAAGTTCAAAATCTGCACATGGAGAAAAGCTTACTTCTTTCATTATAGTAGAAGAAGGCGTTGATATGTAACTGGTAGTTTGTGCAATGACTATATCGCGAATATTTATATTTGGCTGCATTCCGCCGCATGAACCAATTCTAATTAAAGTTTTTACATCATAATCCCTTATGAGTTCATTCGCATAAATTGAAAGGGAAGGCATTCCCATACCACTGCCCTGTATAGTAACGCGGTTTCCATTGAAAGATCCTGTGTAGCCAAACATTCCTCGAACCTGGTTTACGAGACGAGGAGACGTCAGAAAGTTTTCTGCCACCCATTTTGCTCGCATTGGATCTCCCGGTAAAAGAACCGTTTCGGCGATTTCATCATTTTTAGCTCCAATGTGAGTAGTCATTATTTACCTTTGGTATTTTACGAATGGGGTTAAAGATGCAATTTGATCGTATAATTTCCGTGCATCATGATTAAATTCTTGCGTCATCCAGTAGACCGACGAAGTTCCATTTTCATCGGCCGCCTCGTAGACAGATTGAATTAAAGCTTTTGCAACACCATGACGCCGCATTTCTTTCAGCGTGAATAAGTCTTGCAAATAGCATACATCTTCCGTCCGCCAGTTGTGAGCATGAAAAATATAATGTATTAGCCCGTGTAGCTTATCTCCACTGTAAGCAACTAAACAGCATTGATTTTTGTTATCTCTATTGATTAGTCGAGAGAAGGTTTCAGAGTATATTTCCAGTGGCAGTTTCGTTTCGTAAAACCTCAAATATTCTCCCCAGATAAACTGCCATTGATCCCTGTCTTGCTCTTCTAGTGGTCTAATATTGAAACTTTTAGTCATCGTTTGGCCTGTTTTTCTGAAGTATTTTATCTATCATACACCAGAATAAACATCCAAGCTTTTTTGAGAAGGTCTCTGCAATGGCAAAGTTATTCAGCTGCTACTCGTTGGGGATCTGCGAGCTCCACTATATCAATCATTATAGAATTTAGCTCAAAGTCTTTTGGAGTGTAAACTTTAGACACGCCCATTGCTTTAAGTGCAGTGGCGTCTTCGTCAGGGATTATTCCTCCAACTACCAATGGAATATGGTTCAAATTCGCTTTTGACAGCCTTTCTAATGTTTCTTTTACTAACGGTATGTGGCTTCCAGATAGAATAGATAGCCCAATAACATGTGGTTGTGTTTCTAGAACTGCATCAACCAGTTGCTCTGGCGTTAAGCGAATTCCCTGATATTCTATTTCCATTCCACAATCTCTGGCACGAAAAGCAATTTGTTCGGCACCGTTTGAATGCCCATCGAGACCAGGCTTTCCCATAAGAAACTTTAATCTTCGTCCTAGTTTGTCAGATACTAAGTCTACAGCCGAACGTATTTCATCCAAGCCATCAGTTTTGTTTGATTTCGATTTTGACAGGCCAGTAGGTCCGCGGTATTCACCATATACTGATCGCATAATCGCAGCCCATTCCCCGGTTGTTACGCCGGCTTTAGCAGCGTTTACCGAAGCAGGCATAATATTATCGCCGTTCTTTGCAGCATCATTAAGCTCAGCTAGTGCTTTTTCTACTACTTCAGCATTTCTTCCGTCGCGCCACTGATTTAGTCTATCAATCTGTTCATTTTCGACTGCTGGATCAACAATCATAATACCCTTGTCACCTGTAGTAAGAGGAGACTCTTCGGTGGATGTATATTTGTTTACACCAACAACAACTGTTTCATTCGTTTCAATTTTGTTGAGCCGGTCTGCATTTGAATCCACGAGCCTTGATTTCATGTATTCGATTGCTTGAACTGCACCTCCCATACTATCAAGGTTTGCCAATTCGTGACGCGCACCATCTTTTAAAATTTTAACTTTTTCTTCAACTGCTGGATTATTATCAAATAGATCCTCGTACTCGAGTAAGTCTGTCTCGTATGCCATAATTTGTTGCATTCGCATTGACCACTGCTGATCCCAGGGACGTGGTAAACCCAATGCCTCATTCCAAGCAGGCAGTTGAACAGCTCTTGCTCTAGCCTTCTTTGACAAGGTTACAGCTAGCATCTCGATTAGAATTCGGTAAACATTGTTTTCAGGCTGTTGCTCTGTCAATCCTAAAGAGTTCACTTGTACGCCGTATCTGAAACGGCGATACTTTGGGTCAGAAACACCATATCTCTTTGTGCAAATCTCATCCCATAGATCTACGAAAGCGCGCATTTTGCACATTTCTGTCACAAATCGAATGCCCGCATTTACAAAAAACGAAATTCTTCCCACGAGCTGTGGAAACTCCTTTTTGGAAACACGTGGGCGCAATTCATCCAAAACCGCGGTGGCTGTTGCTAATGCGAATGCAAGCTCCTGTTCTGGAGTGGCGCCTGCTTCTTGTAAATGGTAAGAACAAACATTCATTGGGTTCCATTTTGGGATTTCTGAATAACAGTATTCTGCAACATCACCTATTAGCTTTAGAGAAGCTTGAGGTGGGCAAATGTATGTTCCTCTGCTAAGGTATTCTTTAATTATATCATTCTGAACAGTGCCTTGTAGTTTTCGGATGTCAGCTCCTTGTTCCTCAGCTACCGCTATGTACAGAGCTAGAAGCCATGGAGCTGTAGCATTAATGGTCATCGAAGTATTCATTTGATCCAAAGGGATTTGGTCAAATAAGGTTCTCATATCTCCAAGATGACATACGGGTACACCAACTTTTCCAACCTCACCGCGGGCAAGCAGATGATCACTGTCATATCCTGTTTGAGTTGGAAGGTCGAAAGCTACCGAAAGTCCAGTTTGCCCCTTGGCTAGATTTGATCTGTAGAGTTGGTTCGATGCTAAGGCTGTTGAATGTCCAGCGTAAGTTCTAATAAGCCACGGACGATCTTTTGTAGTTTGTGACATCTAAAACTCCTTGAGTATTCTTTTCGAAATAATCTTAGACTTGGAGGGTAGATAATGAAATATTATGTCGGAGTCAATTCGCTGCATCGCGGCAAAAGATATTGAACGCTTTTTAGCAGGATATTTTAATCGATATTGAAACAAAATCTTTTTTAAACCCTCAACTGAGCTACTACTTAATATGGTTCGTATTTTGAAAAAGCAATAAAATTACAAATTAGATACAATAAAAGTTGCAATCTTTCGTGGAGAATTATAATGCTTGCGGCAGATATGATTCTGCATTGCGGCAATCATGAGAAATTTAATATGGAGATGATTATGGCCTTAGACGCTGACGTTGCATACCCAACCTATGATGCACCAGAAAAAGATTTATATGAGTTAGGTGAAATACCTCCATTTGGATATGTTCCAAAACAAATGTATGCATGGGCAATACGCCGAGAAAGGCATGGTGAGCCAGAAAAGGCCTTTCAAGTAGAAGTTGTTGATACACCACTGCCATCTGGTAACGAGGTATTAGTGCTAGTTATGGCTGCAGGCGTCAATTATAATGGCGTTTGGGCTGGTTTGGGAGTGCCCATATCGCCTTTTGACGGTCACAACGCAGAGTATCATATCGCTGGCTCTGATGCATCAGGTATCGTTTGGGCCGTAGGTGATAAAGTGCGTAACTGGAAAGTTGGTGACGAAGTTGTAATTCATTGTAATCAAGATGATGGCGACGACGAAGAATGTAATGGTGGTGACCCTATGTATTCAACAAGTCAGCGCATTTGGGGATATGAAACTCCAGACGGGTCTTTTGCTCAATTTACTAGCGTGCAAGCTCAGCAGCTTTTACCACGACCTAGACATTTAAGTTGGGAAGAAAGTGCCTGCTATACTTTGACACTAGCCACAGCCTACAGAATGCTGTTCGGTCACGATCCACATGAATTAAAGCCTGGACAGAATGTTTTGGTATGGGGTGCATCTGGAGGACTTGGTTCATATGCGATCCAGTTAGTTAAAGCGGCCGGTGGTAACGCAATCGGAGTAATATCTGATGAAAGTAAGCGAGACTTTGTCCTCGGCCTGGGAGCAAAAGGTGTTATTAATCGGAATGACTTCAAATGCTGGGGTCAATTACCCACTGTAAATACTCCAGAGTACGCTGAATGGTTCAAAGAAGTTCGTAAATTTGGTAAGGCAATATGGGACTTCACTGGTAAGGGTAATAATGTAGATATAGTTTTTGAGCATCCTGGTGAAGCGACTATTCCTGTTTCAACATTTGTCTGTAAAAAAGGAGGAATGGTCGTGATTTGTGCTGGCACCACCGGTTATAACTGCACGTTTGACGTGAGGTATTTATGGATGCACCAAAAGAGAATCCAGGGCAGTCACTTCGCTCACTTAAAGCAAGCAGCTTCTGCAAATAGGCTGATGGTCGAGCGTCGCCTTGATCCATGTATGTCAGAAGTGCTTCCGTGGGATCAAATTCCTCAGGCCCATACTAAAATGATGAAAAATGAACATAAACCAGGAAATATGGCAGTTTTAGTACAAAGCCCGCGTATTGGTCTATCGACATTTGAAGAAGTAATTAAATAAGAGAACCAAGCTGGCTTAAGCCAGCTTGAAACTACTTTGTACAATTTTATCCACTCTAAATAATAAAAGCATTTAATAAATTAACTATATAACGGTAAACTATACCTTTTTATCATGTTTAACTGGTAAGCATTAATCTTTTATATATGGTGCATAAAATGCATCAGAATTTTAACCCGCTATCTTTTGATCAAGACCAAGCTCTAAGTAATGTTTTGGTTATTTTAGAGCGAGCCGGAATAAATTTAAGAACTGGTCAAATTTCAGCGCAAATTCCTAAGACTAAATCAGTACACGCGCTTATAGGAAGTGCCGGCTCAGGTAAAACTGCGTTATTAAGTCATATAACTGAAAAAATGGTTGAGGTCGGTGTAGAAAGTATATCGGGTGATTTTGAAATTAGGAAAAATAAGAAAAAGCGTACAATTTCAATTTTAGCTCCGACAAATAAAGCGGCAAATATACTCCGAATGAGAGGTGTGCCCGCAACTACTATTCACCGAATACTATATACCCCCGTTTATGATCCCGATTATGAAAGAATAGTGGAGTGGCTGGTCGGTGAAAGAGATGAAAAGCCTGTTTTGGATGGTTTGTCAGAGAATTCGTTAAGTCGCGCATGGGATTTTTACAGATCTAATAAGTCTATTCCTGGGGCGCTGGCAGCGGCGGGCCTGAAAGGCTCTGATTTTATAAGTGGCTGGAAAAGGAGAGAAGAGCCCTTGGACATTGGTTTTATTGATGAGTCATCAATGCTTGATGATGATCAGTTAAATGATTTGAAGGAGATTTTTTCAACCTTAATATTATTTGGCGATCCAGCTCAACTCGCGCCAATCAACCAATCAGGACGGATGATTTTTGACAAGCTTTCGTCTGAGAATAAGTCAGTTCTATCACAAATTCACAGGCAGGCTTCGGATAATCCAATTCTAAAGCTTTCAAATTTTTTACTAGATACTGCAACCGACTTTACAGACTTTGAACGGCAATTACGTGAAATTGCAAACGAAGATAATAGAGTTGTTTGGGCTCAAAGAGTGAATGTAGATCTTATGGCCCGTAGCCCAGTTCTGGTTTGGCGGAATGCTACTCGAATAAGGTTAATAAATGCTTTTCGCACTGTATATAATGCGCCAAATGATAGATTACTTGAAGGTGAACCGCTTATTTGTGATGGACTGGAATTACCACTTAAACATAGGAAAAAAAGGATTGATCTTGAAGCTCGTGGACTAACTAAAGGTGCTAACGTTATTTATCTAGGACCTGGTAAAAAGATGGGGTTCTCAAAGCTTTTTGTGGTGGGGTCTGATGCGCCTAGGCTTTCAGCTGCGTCAATAATCAAAATTGAACTGCCGAATGAAGATGAACCATTCATTCCGTTTGCTGCCACTATGGGAGCTGTTTTTCTGCATGGCTCTGCTGTGACTATTCATAAAGCTCAAGGCTCACAATGGGAAAATGTACAAGTTTTTGGGCCAGATATTTACGCGGCAGCCCAGACCAACAGGATGGAGTCAGGTTTGCCACTTTGGAAAAGGCTAGCATATGTTGCAATAACGCGTGCCCAGGAAAAACTCTATTGGATTACCCGTAGTCGTTTGTCGAAGCCAGTTAGCCCTCTTGATATTTCCGATCTAAATTAAGTGGTCAAAGCCAGTGGCAAATTACATGAGCAAATATAATTGATCAGCTATTGCTATCGAGCCAAAAAGTTGCAGGACCGTTATTCAATAATTCGACTTTCATGCTAGCGCCAAATACCCCTTGCTGCGTTGGAATTTTTATTCGTTTGAGGTTCGCAATGAAAAGTTCATAGAAGTAGTTTGCGTCTTGTGGGTTTGCAGCACTTGAAAAACCAGGTCGGTTTCCTTTTTTAATGTCTGCAGCTAACGTAAATTGTGAAACAACTAACGCTTCTCCACCGATATCATGAAGAGTTAAGTCCATCTTTCCTTCAGATGACTCAAAGATCCTTAGTTTTGAAATTTTTTGTGTAAGTGTATTTACAACATTCTCGTCGTCGCCTTTCATAGCGCAAACAAAAATTAAGAGTCCCTTAGCACAGCTACCCTTAAGTTTGCCATCGACATATACCTTTGCTGATGAAACCCTTTGTAAGAGTACCCTCATTACTTATTTCGCCTTTCACTTCTATTAACGTTACGTTTTCCCGAAATGTTACTATTATCATTTAAGCTTTTTGTTCCAGAATACTTTTTCTGGCTTTTTTCTGCTTGCGAATTATCAACTCTATCTTTTAGTAAGTTCTTTACCCTACTCAATCGAACCTCTTGGACTTCACCCTTTTTTAACGTGCCAAGTTCAAAATCTCCGAAGCTAATTCTCAATAACCGATTTACAGATAATCCCACAAAGCCGAGTGCTTTGCGGATTTCTCGGTTTTTACCCTCACGAAGCCCAATACTTAGCCAAGCATTTGCGCCCGTTTGACGATCAAAGGAAACATCCATTGGTTTAAAGTGTGTGCCTTCTACAAAAATTCCGTGCCTTAATGGTTCGAGCATACTATCCTTCAACTTACCTTTAACTCGTACTCGGTATCGCCTCAGCCAACCAGTTGAGGGTAATTCAAGACGTCTTTTTAGTTCTCCATCGTTTGTTAGCAGCAATAGTCCTTCGGAGTTTAAATCCAGTCTTCCGATTGAAACTACTCTCGGCAGTTCCTTTGGCAGATTGTCAAAAATAGTCGGGCGATTTTTTTCATCTTTTGAGGTAGAGACGAGACCAACAGGTTTATTATATATCCATAAACGTGTCTGTTCTGGTGGTAACAATAATTTACCATCAACTTCTATGACGTCGTTTTTAGTTAGATTCAGCGCAGGACTATTTATAGTCTTACCATTCACCTTGACCCGTCCATCTAGGATTAATTTTTCGGATTCTCTTCTGCTTGCTAGCCCAGCTCTAGCAATGATTTTAGCAATACGCTCGCATTTGTTTGCTTGGTGTTTCATTAGAATTTGTGTATGTTATTATTAATAATTTAGGAAGGGCCAATTGAACTCTTTTACTAGTAGTGGCTTCACAAATTTTATGAAAATGGCCATAGAACAAGCTAAAATAGCGCAATCTGCGGGAGAGGTTCCAGTGGGTGCGGTATTGTTAGGTCCAGCTGGTGATATCTGGGCAAAGTCAGGAAACAGAACTCGAGAACTCAAAGACCCCTCAGCCCACGCTGAAGTATTAGTAATCCGGGAAGCTTGCCAAGTTCTAGGAAATGAAAGATTAATTGGTTGTGATTTATATGTTACTTTGGAACCTTGTGCTATGTGCGCTGCCTTAATTTCAGCTTCTCGAATTCGCCGGCTCTATTATGGTGCGAGTGATATAAAATCAGGTGGTGTTGAACAAGGTGCTCGTATCTTTTCACACAGTCAAACGCATCATCGACCTGAAATATATCCGGGAATATGTGAAGAAGAAGTAGTTGGACTTATGTCGAGTTTTTTTGGCGATTTAAGACAGTAAAATATTCAAAGAATATGGCTATAAGTCATTGGACCAAAAGGGTTGGTAATTGGCTTGTAAACTATTTAAGGGCTGTACTGCACCGACCGCATGTGCTCGGGTGCTTGAAATTTCCTACATCGGGTAGAATTTTCCAGCATCGCTCACATTTCGTTCCAACTGATTTCTTGAAATCAACTGCAGCGCCATCAATTTCACTTGACCTGTATGCGTCTTTAGGGGGATTTGCAGAAGTAAGTTTTATATCGGAGGTTATACAAATATCCTTAAAGGGTACAGATTCTAGAACTGAAAGCGCATCCTTGTCTTGTACATGAACGGTTGGTGCGGCTTCTAAACTAGATCCAATGACCTTATCTACCCTCTGTAATTCTAGAGCAGATGTGACTAGTCGTCTGTAGTTCCTTACAATTGACCATTTTTTTGCGAGTTTATCATCCCGCCATTCAGATGGTGTGTTTGGTATATCTACAAGATGAACGGAACTATCTTTGTCAGGATAACGTTCAAGCCAGACCTCTTCCATTGTAAATACCAAAATCGGTGCTAACCATGTCGTTAGACGATGAAAAAGTAAGTTCAGTACTGTTCGAGCCGATCTTCGTTCGATGGTATCTCCATCGCAGTAGAGGACATCTTTCCGGATATCAAAGTAAAAGGATGATAAATCTACGGTTGCAAAGGTAAAAACGGCTTGGAAAACACCCTGAAAATCGTAAGAGTCGTATCCTTGTTGTACTTTTTCATCTAACTCACAAAGCCGATGCAAAACCCAACGCTCTAATTCTGGCATTTCATTTGAGACTGTTTCGTCTGATACATCGTAATCACTAAGTGATCCCAGCATGAAACGCATTGTGTTTCGCAGTCTTCGATAACTGTCCGCTACACCCTTCAAAATTTCAGGCCCAATTCGTAAATCTGCAGTATAGTCCGATTGAGCAACCCACAATCTTAAAATATCAGCACCATATTGCTTGATAACTTGCTCGGGAGCTATCGTATTTCCCAAAGACTTTGACATTTTCGTGCCTTTTTCGTCCAGCGTGAACCCATGCGTTAGAACGCCATGATACGGCGCCCGTCCCTTTGTCCCGCATGACTGAAGCATCGATGAATGGAACCAACCTCTATGTTGATCAGTTCCCTCTAGATACAAATCAGCAAAACCGTCGTCAGATCCATCGTCGCGGTCTCTTAAAACAAAAGCGTGTGTTGAGCCGCTATCGAACCAAACATCTAAGATATCAAAAACTTGGTTGTAATGATCTGGATTTTCTAGTCCTTTCAAAAAACGCTCTTTTGCATTCTGCTTATACCAAGCGTCTGCACCTTCTGTTTCGAAGGCTTCCGCAATCCGTTTGTTTACTTGCTCATTACGAAGTAAAAAATCACGATCAGTCGGTTGGGCGCCTTTTTTCGTAAAACAAGTAAGCGGAACTCCCCATGCTCGCTGCCGAGACAAGACCCAGTCTGGCCTTGCTTCTATCATTGAATACAGTCGATTGCGTCCAGTTTTTGGCGTCCACTGAACGAGCTTATCAATCGACTTTAGCGCTCTTTGCCGAATTGTATCGCCATATTCATCAAAAGTATCATCGACTTTCTTATCAATAGCTGCGAACCACTGTGGTGTATTTCTGAAAACTATTGGTGCTTTTGACCGCCAAGAATGGGGATAGCTGTGGGTCAGACGTCCTCGAGCAATAATATTCCCGGCCTCGACAAGTTTATTTATAACCTCAGTGTTCGCTTTCCCTTCTTTGCCTTTTCGATCGAAAACTGTAAGACCTGCAAAGAAGGGGACATGTGCCAAAAATTCACTTTCTTCACCCACATTGTGGGTCATTCTGTCCAGCCAGTTACGTTTTAAAAAACACTCATAGTCGTCTGCTCCGTGACTGGGCGCCGTATGCACAAACCCTGTGCCTGCATCGTCTGTAACATGATCTCCATCTATTACTGGTACATCATAGCTCCAAAATGAATCTAATTCTGAGAAGGGGTGTTGGCACACACAATCTTTTAACTCGGAACTCAGAACATCTTTAACTCTCGTGTGTTTGGTAACTCTAGATTTTTCTAATGTTTCACTGGCCAAGTTGTCAGCAATTATATAGTACTCACCTTTTGCGGTCCAACTTTCCTCTGATGTTTCATCAACGTGATATAAACCATAAGAAATTTTGGGATTGAAGGCGATTGCGCGATTTGATGGAATGGTCCACGGTGTCGTGGTCCAAATAACTATTCGAGCTTTTGATATTTTCGCTGATGCATTTTTAATTTTAAAGGCGACCCAAATGGTGTGAGACTTGTGGTCATGATATTCTATTTCAGCTTCTGCCAATGCAGTCTTTTCAACCGGTGACCACATTACAGGTTTCGATCCTTGGTAAAGGGTCCCATTCATTAAGAATGTCATGAACTCTTCTGCGATTACTCTTTCAGCATGGAAGTCCATTGTAAGGTATGGGTTTTCCCACTTTCCCATAACTCCTAATCTTTTGAATTCCTCCCTCTGGGTCTCTACCCAGCCAGCGGCAAATTTTCGGCATTCCTGTCTGAAATCTATAATATCAACATCGTCTTTATTTTTTCCTTTGGACCGATATTGTTCCTCGATTTTCCACTCAATTGGTAATCCATGACAATCCCATCCAGGGATATATCTCGCGTCTTTTCCCATCATTTGTTGGCTACGAACGACCATATCTTTCAGAATTTTGTTAAGTGCATGGCCAATATGCAGATGTCCGTTCGCATATGGGGGGCCATCATGTAATATAAATGAAGATCTGCTCTTTTTTTGGCGAAGAGTGTCATAAACCTTAATATTTTCCCACTTTGCGAGCCATTCTGGTTCTCGTTTTGGTAATCCGGCTCTCATTGGAAAATCTGTTTTTGGCAGATTTAAGGTATCTTTGTAGTCTGGTATTTCAGCACACATTACGAATGTTCTCTAATTTTTTGGTATTTTTCGAATTGATTTGATTTGTAGATAGCTAGTCCCGGCCACTTCTAATCAATAAGCGCCGGGCAAATAATTAGGAAGAATGATGTCCTGATGTTACACATAGCGTACGTATAGCGAAATCAAACTTGCGCGTCCAGAGCAAAGCTCTTTCGACTGATATATCAAATTGATTTAATATATTTTTCAACTGCAGTCCTAACGCTCGATGATCCGCTTGCAATTTCTGAATTCATGATATTGCTTAATTCTTCAAGATTTACGCGTCTAAGCAAGTGTTTGACTGGGCCTATTGACGCTGGTCTCATGGATAGACTCGAGAACCCAATAGCACAGAGGCAAACGGCTTCTATTGGTCGCCCTGCATCTTCTCCGCAGAAGGAAATAGGCGTTTTCAATTCTTTACAGCGATTGATTACAAACTTGAGATAAGTGAGAAAACTACTGCTTAGAGTGTCATATTTTCGTCTCACCAATTCATTTTCCCTATCCGCAGCAAAAAAGAACTGTTTAAGATCGTTGCCTCCAACAGATAAAAAATCTACAGCCGTAAAAAAGTCTTCTGGAGCATAGGCGAGAGATGGAGTTTCGAGCATTGCTCCAACTTTGAGTTCATTCGGAATGTTATGTCCCAACCGTTTTTCTCCACTCAAAACTCTATCGACTAATTCTTTTGCCTTATAAAACTCACTATCTTGTGAAATTAGTGGAAACATTATTGATAAATTGCGTCCATTCGAGGCACGAATTAATGCTTCTATTTGCATTCTCATAATGCTGGGTCTGTCTAATGCAATTCTTATTGCCCGCCAGCCTAAGGCAGGGTTGGCTTCGTTTATATTGGGCATGTAAGATAAAACTTTATCGGAACCTATATCAAGCGTTCGAAAAACAATTTCTTTGCCTTTCGCAGCCTCTAGTACTCTCGAGTAAAGGTTTTTTAACTCGGATCTTTTGGGCATCTGGTTTCTTATTAAGAATTGTAACTCAGTACGAAACAACCCGACGCCGTTAGCACCTGAGCTGGTCAGACTTGGTAAATCAGCCATCAAACCAGCATTCATGCGTAAGTCAATTATTTTGCCATCTGTAGTCTTTGCGGGTTCCTCTCTAAGAGCTGTGTAACGGGCTTGGTTTTCAGCTTCCATTGCAATTTTTTCAGAAAATGCATTCGCAACATTATCATCAGGACGCAAATGCACTATTCCTTGTGTACCATCCACTAGAATAGGGTCACCATTCAAAGCTTCAGTTGTTATGTTTGCTGCATTTATCACTAAAGGTATACTCAGGGCGCGCGCCACGATTGCGGCATGGCTGCCAACAGATCCTTCTTCTAGAACAACTGCTTTAAGTTTCCGTCCATAATCCAATAGCTCTGCCGGTCCAATATTACGAGCAATCAGGATCGGATCTTTTGGAATTTCTGCTCCAGTATCAGTACCCTGTCCGGTTAAAATTCGTAACAACCTATTAGACAAATCATCTAGATCATGAAGCCTTTCTCTCATGTAACTATCTGCCACTTGGCTCATGCGGGCTCTTGCAGCGGATTGCTCTTTTTCTACGGCTGCTTCGGCTGATAAGCCTTGATCGATATCAGCTTCCATACGCCGAAGCCACCCGCGTGAGTTTGCGAACATGCGGAAAGCTTTAAGAATTTCAGTTTGTTCTTTATCTCCGTCGGCAATCTTATCTACAATTTCATCTACGCCCTGCCTAAGAAGATCTACAGCATTTTGGAGTCTTATTTTTTCTTCTTTTGGATCATCAGAGACTAAATTTGTTACAACTACTCTGGGCTCGTGAAGCCAAACACTACCTTTTGCCGCTCCCTCTTGTCCGCTTGTTCCGCGAAACAAGACGGATTGCTGATGCAATGCCGTAAGTCCTGTTTCATCACCCACAAAAGCCCCAAGTTCAGTCATCTCGGCAAGAACCATTGCAACTACTTCAAGTGCGTAAATTTCTTCGCTACTAAATTTCCGTAACTGTTTGGATTGGGTTACAAGAACGCCAAGAGTTTCTCCTAATCTTTGAATGGGCACACCGGCAAAAGAAGAAAAAATCTCTTCTCCAGTTTCTGGCATAAATCTGAAGCCTTTTGATGATGGAGCATTTTCTGTATTTATTACTTTCTTTGATCGGGCAACTCTACCTACAAGTCCTTCACCAATTCTAAGCCTAGTTTGATGAACCGCTTCTGCCTTTAGACCCTCAGTTGCACATAGCTCGAGGGTTTCATTATCTCTGAATAAATAGATCGAACATACTTCGGCACTCATAGAGTCGGCAATTAAATGGGTGATTTTATCTAATCTCGCCTGGCCTTTCTGTTCTTCGGCCATTGTATCGCGCAAACGACGCAGTAGTTGCTGGCTATCTGTCTGAGTACGTTCTGACACGCTTTATCTCTCTCGTTTTTAGGAGGAAACTTCATGTAATTCAAATGCATCATGCAATGACTGTACTGCAAGTTCCAAATATTTTCTGTCAACTAAAACAGATATCTTTATTTCAGAGGTTGCAATCACTTTAATATTTATTCCTTCATCTGAAAGAGTTTGAAACATTTTGGCTGCAACACCTGATTGTGATCTCATTCCAATTCCAACTGCAGAAATTTTCGAAACATTTGTATCTGCAAGTAAGTCTTGGAAATTTATTAATTCAGACTCCTTTGCGGTATTTAATGCCATTTCAGCCCTGCTTACCTGATCTATTGGACATGAGAAAGTCATGTCAGTTCTTCCAGCTTCAGCGATATTCTGAATGATCATATCGACATTTATACCCGCATCGGACAGTGGACCAAAAATAGCAGCAGCAATCCCAGGTCTATCTGCTACTGATACTAATGTCATTTTGGCCTCGTCTCGTGAATATGCAATTCCTGATACTACATTTGATTCCATAATTTCCTCCTCATCGCAGACAAGTGTTCCCGCTTTGTTGCTGGGCTCTTCGAAGCTAGATAAAACCCGCAACTTAACTTTAAATCGCATAGCCATTTCGACAGATCGTGTTTGCAAAACTTTCGCACCGAGAGATGCAAGCTCAAGCATTTCCTCATAGGAAATTTTATCGAGCTTTATCGCTTTGCCACATACTCGTGGATCTGTAGTGTAGACTCCGTCGACGTCAGTATAGATATCACATCTTTCCGCTTCAAACGCTGCAGCAAATGCCACGGCAGTGGTATCAGACCCCCCTCTGCCCAAGGTTGTAATGCGGTCTTCATTGCTAATTCCTTGAAACCCCGCGACTACTGCAACTTTCATTCCTTGAGCAAACTTTTCATTAATTATTTGAGGCGAAATACTTTCTATCCTCGCTGACGAATGAGCCGAAGTAGTTTGAACTGGGACTTGCCAGCCTTGCCAGCTTCTGGCTGGAATATCCATTTCCTGCAAAGTAAGTGCCATAAGACCTGCCGTGACATTCTCACCTGATGAAACTACAGCATCATATTCACGTGCGTCATAAAACTGTGAGGTGTCGTTTACCCAATCAACCAATTCGTTTGTTTTACCAGACATTGCTGATACTATAACAATAACATTCTTCCCATGAGCCACCTCAAGCGCAACTCGTTTAGCCGCCCTTTTTATTCGGTCGACATTTGCAACAGAAGTACCGCCAAATTTCATTACAAGTAGAGACATGTTATCCTATTTACTCCATCGCAGGCGGTGTAAATGTTAATTACATAACATACAAGTCACATGTAAAAGTAACCATGAACCTAAAATAAGGTTATTTTTTGTTTAAAATAAATACTTAGTTGGTTTTTTTTGCCGGAAGAAATGGTAATGGCATAACGGGAATTCCATCATCTATGAGTTTTTTGGCATCGTCGGCCTTCGCTTCGCCATAAATTGATCGTTCTGGAGCTTCACCTAGATACATTGATCTAGCTTCATTAGCAAAATTGTTTCCAACGTACTCAGAATTTGCTTCTATTTTCTTTTTCAATTCTAGGATGTCATTTTTGATTTTTGATTTTGTTTGTATTTCTTTACGCGGTTCATCTTTTTTTCTAGAAGTGCTTACACTTGGCGCCATTATAGCCTTGGTAATATTTGTTGAACCACATTCTGAACATATAATCAGTGATTTATTTATTAGCATATCGAAAGCTTCAACTGATTTGAACCAACTGTCAAATCTATGGTTTTTGTCGCATTTCAAAGTGTAATTAATCATACTAGCTCATTATATTCCCACTAGTTATCTACGTTAGTTTATTTTAAATTCAAGTAATATTAATTTCAAAAATCAATAAACGGAAACCAATCTGTTCGAAGAACCTGGCCTTCTACCATCTTATGATTTGGAAATGGGGGAGAAGTTGGGCCAGGTCTCTCTGTATATCTGGTATCGTCACCTAGTAGCCTCAACGAAAATGCTCGCCTCTGTTGGTCTGCTGCAGCACCACGAGCGCCGTGCAAAATGTCGAAGTTAAATGCCACGGCATCTCCAGGTTTCATATCGAACTCTCTGATATCCATTTGTTCTTTGTCCGGGTCTGGAACGGGTAAATATTCATCCGCATTAGGATAGAAATTTTCGTTTGATAACCATTTTGTTGGGAGTACAGGCTTTGGCCATTTGTGTGACCCCGTCACCATTCTTAAAGTAGCTTTTTTGACTGGATCAAGAGGAACCCAGAAACTTAAAGTCTTTTTTCCTTTCACAAAATAATACGGTCCATCTGTATGCCATGGAGTCGGTTTTAAAGTTCCCGCAGCTTTTACTAAAACATGATCATGGAACAGCTGTACAGTTGTAGATTGCATAAGAAGTGCCGCTGCTTTGGCAATATTTTTATCAAATGCAGCATTCCGAAATTCATTGATACGTTGCCAGTTACAATAGTCGTCAAAAAAGCGCCCGATCTCGCCTTCATTTAAATTTTCTGCAGCGTATGGACCGGGTTCCTCGATGTTCTTTTGCACGCCCATTCTTAAACTGTCTAAATGTTCTTTGAACAACCCAGGTAAAAATGCAATTCCGTCATTTTGAAAAGAGTCTATGGTTGCTTGGCTTAACATCTCATCACATAACTTTTTTAGAAATCATAGACGATCTTTTTGGGGAGTTTTGTCAATGGCTTTGTTTAAAAATTTAAGATAAACTGGGACAATAAGATTGGATCTTTATATGAAAGCATCTGTTTTACATAAATTTGGTACACCGCCGACTTTTGAAGAAATAGTAGACCCAGTATGCGGACCAAACTCGGTAGTAATAGAATTAAAGGCATGTGGCGTTTGTAGATCTGACTATCATGCCTGGTCGGGTAGTGATCCGGATGTCAAACTGCCTCATATTATGGGGCATGAATTGGCTGGTATTATAGCTGAAACTGGATCTGGAATTAAAAGATTCTCCGTTGGTGATTATGTAACCGTTCCATTCATTCTCGGGTGTGGAATATGCTCTGATTGTCAAATGAGCAATTCAACGATATGCGACAAACAGGAAACGATTGGTTTTACTGTAAGTGGCGGTTTTGCTCAATTTGTAGAAATTTATTTTGCTGATTTTAATTTGGTAAGACTTCCATGTTCGCTTGGTTTTGAAACAGCAGCGGCGATGGGATGCAGAGTTACAACAGCATTTAGAGCACTCACAGACCGTGCGCGTTTGTTGTCGGGAGAATGGTTGGCCGTTTATGGTTGTGGCGGTATTGGGACGTCCGCCATTTTGATCGCAAAAGCTCTGGGTGCAAAAGTTATCGGCATCGATATCAATACCTTGGCATTGGAAAAAGCCCGCGATCTAGGTGCTGATATTGTTTTGGACTCGGCAAAATTTCTGAATATATGGCAAGAAGTTAGGGAACTAACAAATGGAGGTGTTCATGTATCTATAGATGCGTTGGGCATAGAGGAAACATTTCAAAATAGCATTCGTTCCCTTAGAAAGCTTGGCAGGCATATTCAAGTAGGGATGCCCACTGGTAACAATGCCAATGTTTCGCTTGCCCTTCTAGATTTGATATACTCTCGACAATTGAAAGTGATTGGAACAAGGGGAATGGCGTCTGCTGGATTTAGTTCATTACTGACAATGATTGACGAGGGTTCGATTAAAATAGATAGTCTGATTTCCAAAAAGCTAAAACTAAGTCAGGTTTCTGAGGCTTTGTCGCAATTTGGTAAAAGATCTGAAGCTGGAATCACAATAATTAACAACTTTTCAACTTAATAATTTGCATCCGGTTCAAGGCCTATCCTATTCACCATACACTTCAAGATTAAAATTTTCTTATATTTATACCACTTTTTTCGAGTGCATCCTTAATCGCCTTAGCTATATTGACGGCTTCAGGCGTATCGCCATGAAGGCAAACGGTATCAATTCTAGTTTTTATTTCTTTACCAGATCGGGTAATGATCGTACCGCTTTCGACCATTTTGGCAACGCGCGCTCCGGCGATTTTTGGATCACTTATGATTGCACCTGGAATCGAGCGGTCTACTAATGTTGCATCATCATTATAACTGCGGTCTGCAAAAATTTCTCCCACCCATTTAGCTTGAAGGTTTTCAACTGCTTCCTGCTGTCTTGTCTTCACTAAGGCCATAATCGGCACTTCGCTCGAAACTGAGAGTACTGCTTCATAACATGCTTTGGCTAGTTCGTAATCTTCCGAACACATATTTGAAAGTGCACCATGTAATTTAACATGAGTTATTTCAGTGCCTTGCGCATTCGCCATTCCTTTAATTGCCCCAATTTGGTACCGAATTTGATTTTGGATAGTTTTAATCGGCAGGTCTAGGCGTCTCCGTCCAAATCCTACTAAATCATCGAAACCTGGATGCGCTCCAATCCCCACGCCTCTTTGTTTTGCTAATTTTATAGTTTTTGCCATTACATCAGGATCTCCGGCATGAAATCCACAAGCGATATTTGCAGAGGATATTATATCTAATAGAGCCTCATCATTCCCCTTTACCCAAGATCCAAAGCTTTCACCCATATCCGCATTTAAATCTACACGCATAAACTTCTCCTAGATTAATCCTTGGCCCATACCGCACCGTCAATCAAATTAAAATCAAGCAAATCTTCCATTTTTTCGGGATCACGAATTGGTGCTGAGCATCTCCGTTTGATGAGTTCTAAACTTTTAGTATCTTCTGCAACAATCCTATTTGCTTCCTCTCGTGCTATAAACTTAAATTTAACTTTTTTATCAGGTTTTAGCTGAGCAATTGCTGGTAGATCAGGAGGAATGATACATCCTATGCGTGGATAACCTCCCATTGTTTGACAGTCAGCCAAAAGTACAAATGGTTGCCCAAAACCTGTCATTTGAATATCCCCCGGGACTATCACATCTGACAATATTTTCAGTTGATTGGAAGTAGAAAAGCCCGAACCAGTATGGGTTAATTTAACTCCCCCTCTACTCGACTGATTATCAATTGAGAATTCTGTATCTATAAACCTTTCAATTGTTTCTTGATTAAATAATTTAGTCTGAAAAGACTCAACTAATCTAAAAGTAGTTAAATCAAATCTGTTGAATGGTTCAATTTTTTGGCATTCGATTGGATCTTGTTTATTTTCAAGCTGAGCCAATATGTCTTTGGGTCGAGTGTATTGCCCGATACCGGCAACTGGTTGGGCCGAACAAGAGTTAAATATTTTGGGTGCTTTAAAACCTCCCCTTAAATGCAAATAGCTGTATCGGCCATTTTGCTGCGTTGTCAGGTTTAGTATGTTGCCTTTATATAGATAATGACTGGCATTCCAAGCCAAGGGTTTTTGATCTGCACTAGCAAGCATAGTGGCTCCCGTAAGGGCTACCATGCAGTCTTCTAAAACATTAAATATTCCTCCGTTCCCAATAAGCTCAAGAGCGGTACTATTTGGACTTTGGTCAAGTAGAGCCGCGCCCTCGGCCATTGCATAATAGTCTGCGGCACCAGACCTTGATAGTCCCAGAGATCGAAAGCCACTTCTTCCTATGTCTTGAAAGGAGGAAAATCCTAAAATTGACATCACTTCCAACATATTAGGTCCTAATTTCTGATATTTTTACTCCACCAAGCCCATCAGAATTGTTACTCTTTATTTGAGCCAACTCGCTTGGATTAATTTCCAAAAAAGTTATTTCATCGCCTGGGTTGAGTAAAATTGGTTGTTGTCTGTTAGAATTGAAGCATTCGAATGCTGTTTGGCCAATATGGTGCCAGCCAGTTGGGGTGCTATTTGAAAAAATAATTAATTGTCGAATTGCGCAAACCAGCGCACTTTTGGGTACATTTTTTGATACCTCAGCCAACCGCGGTACGTCCCATTTTTCAGAAAGCAAACCGGCATAAGGCTGACCTGGAGAAAATCCGATAGTCATAACGCGGGTTTTCGTTGTGGTAAATTCGCTTATTGCTTGAGCTCTGCTAAGTTTTGCTAACTTTATGACTTTTTCAAACTGTGGCGCCAAGTCAGTTCCGAACACGCAGGGTATCTTAAATAGCTTGCGATTTAAGGGTAGCTCTGACGTGTACCAATTTTTTTCTTTAAGCACATCATCAAAAAAATTTAGGATTGAATCGGCTGGTGATATTTTTATATCGAGTCTGAAATATGCGGCTGTCAATGAGTTGGAGCTTTCTATTATATACGGGTGATTTTTTTTCTCTATTTCTTGTCGAAAAGCTAGAGCCGCTGAGTTCCCACTTTCACAAATTTCTTGGGAAAACTGAACCAAAATGCCATCCAGCCCCACGAAATTCATTTTTGGAAAATTATCTGTCATATATCTTTCGTTTTTCTGCACTATGTTCTTAGCAACTTATCGCCAAATAAAGCAACTTTAGTAATCGACCCATTTATAACTTTTGACACGTTGCAAATATCGCTTACAGATACTTGCAGTAACCCCTAATGAACGTTAAATGATCTTAGCCCATTTAATGGAGAGATTATATGTCAATTGATAGAGCAACAGCGGCAAGGGTGGCAAAGCTCGCACGAATTAAAGTTGAGGAAAGTTCGTTAGATAGCTTAGCAAGCGAATTTAATCAGATTTTAGGTTTTATTGAACAGCTGAATGAAGTGAATGTTGAAGGTATAGAGCCTATGACTTCTGTCTCGCCGCAAAAGTTAAAACGCCGCATCGATCAGGTTAGTGATGGGGATCAACAAGACAGGGTGCTTTCTAATGCTCCAGATGCCAGGGAAGGTTTTTTTGCTGTTCCGAAGGTGGTGGAGTAATGGCCGCATATAATAATTGGACAATTGCAGAGGCCAGAGACAAATTTCGAGCAAAGGAAATAACTTCTGAAGAACTTACACTTTCGTGCATTTCGGCGATTGATGATGCAGATGCCCTTGGAGCGTTTGTTCACAAGACGCCTGATGAGGCAATTGATCAAGCAAAATCTGCAGATTTACGTTTAAAACAAGGAGATGCTCCTGCTCTTTGTGGAATTCCTATTGGGGTCAAGGATCTTTTCGCTTGTAAAGGTGTCTTAACCCAAGCTGCTAGTAAAATTCTTGAGGGTTTCAAGCCAGAGTATGAGAGTACTGTAACGCAAAATTTGAAGAATGCTGGTGCTATAACTCTTGGTAAACTGAACATGGATGAATTTGCTATGGGCAGTTCAAACGAAACATCTGTTTATGGCAATGCTATTAATCCCTGGAAGGTTTCTGACAAAGTTTTGACGCCGGGGGGATCTTCGGGAGGGTCAGCGTCAGCCGTTGCTGCTGACTTATGTCTGGGGGCAATAGGTACAGACACTGGAGGTTCTATTCGCCAGCCTGCAGCCTTTACTGGGATTGTCGGCATAAAGCCTACCTATGGTAGGTGTTCTCGATGGGGTATAGTGTCTTTTGCTAGTTCGCTCGACCAAGCTGGCCCGATGTGTAAATCAGTGCGTGATACTGCAATTATGCTAGAGGCAATGTGTGGTTTTGATAATAAGGATAGTACTAGTTCCGAAAGTCAGGTCCCCAACTTTGAAGCTATGCTAACAGGTGATATTAAAGGTAAAAAAATTGGGATACCCCGTGAATATAGGCTCGAAGGCATGTCGCCTCAAATTGAAAGTTTGTGGCAAGATGGCGCCGATATGTTGCGTGACGCTGGTGCTGAGATCGTAGATATTTCACTGCCGCATACCAAATACGCACTTCCGGCTTACTACGTGATAGCTCCAGCGGAAGCCTCGTCAAATTTAGCAAGATATGACGGAGTGAGGTTTGGCCGACGAGCTACTTTAAGTGCAAGTGAAAACATCACTGAAATGTATGAAAGATCTAGATCTGAAGGTTTCGGGATGGAAGTTCAAAGAAGAGTGATGATAGGCACTTATGTTTTATCAGCAGGTTTCTACGATGCTTACTACAATCGTGCAAGAAAAGTCAGGTCGCTTATCAAGAAGGATTTTGAGGATGTTTTTGGGACTGGGGTTGATGCAATTTTAACACCCACAACACCATCAGCAGCCTTTGAGCTTGGTAAAATGGAAAGTGCGGATCCAGTTGAAATGTATTTAAATGATGTTTTTACTGTAACAGTTAATTTGGCTGGATTGCCCGGTATATCGATACCCGCTGGACTGAATAGTGAGGGACTTCCTCTTGGGCTTCAGTTAATTGGACGTCCATGGGAGGAGGGAGACTTGATGAATATCGCCTACACTTTGGAAACTGCTACAGGATTCTCTAAGAAACCTGAAAAGTGGTGGTAAAGAAAAGTGGCATTGAAGTTCCTTTACTTAATTAAGTCGCGGTACTCTATCCTTGCCCTTTTCTTTTTTGTATCTGCATGTGTTTCAAGTAATGATAATAGTATTGGGATACCGCCAGTAAATGTAGATGTAATAGAAGAAAATAATGGCGTCGTAAGTAAGCCAACGCTAGACAACCCTGGTTTGTCTGATGAAAACGATTTTGAAGCGGTAGCAGAGCGTCAGACCATTGAGAGTGACGCAGAGCGTTTAAAGCAAAATCAGGAAGTATACACCATAATTCAACCTACTAACGTTCCAAGAAGACCGGGAACTAACATACCTAATGTTGTTGAATATGCACTGATAACGAATAACCCACCAGGGGTCACGATTTATGAGCGTCGTTTCAAGTCACAAGCTCGGTTCGAGCGTAACTGTAACCGATATGTATCAGATAGTTCTGCTCAGGAGGCCTTTCTGATGGCTGGAGGTCCACAGAGAGATCAATTCGGAATTGATCCCGATGGGGATGGTTATGCTTGTAGATGGGATCCTAGTCCTTTTCGAAAGGCGGTAGGAAATTAGTCAAAAAATGTTGACCAATTAATATCTGCGGCTTACACGACGACTGTATGCGGGAGGCTGGATGGTCGCGGAGTTGTCAAGCTTCGAGGAAAGTCCGGACTCCACAAAGCGGCGGTGCCGGGTAACGCCCGGGCGGGGTGACCCGACGGAAAGCGCCACAGAAAATAAACCGCCTAAGTCATTTCTTGGGTAAGGGTGAAAAGGTGGGGTAAGAGCCCACCGGGTTCATGGTAACATGAGCCGCATGGCAAGCCCCACCGGGAGCAATGCCAAATAGGAGCCACGCGCGTTAGTTAGCGTTATACGCTTGATTTCGCAGATTTGCTTTGGATCAGTGGCTCGGGTAGGCAGCTAGAGGTTCGTTGGTAACATCGGACTTAGATGAATGGCCATTTATGAAGGTTAATCCTTTAGGACAGAATCCGGCTTATAGGCTTCCCGCATACTTTAATAGTCAGAAAAAATAATTTGTAATAATGGCGCATTGACGTTGACACAGACGAAATGTTCAGTACAAGGCTATCTCGACTTATGGTCGTGACTTTATCAGGAGAAATCATATGGCTAAACCAACCACAGTTAAGATACGCTTGAATTCATCAGCAGGTACTGGCCATTTCTATGTTACCAAAAAGAATGCCCGAACAATGACGGAAAAAATGGTCGTACGAAAATATGACCCGGTAGCACGAAAGCACGTCGAGTATAAAGAAGGCAAAATTAAATAAAAAAAACCGCGCCAGAGACGCGGTTTTTCTCTAAATATATAATCTATTTTATTCTTGATTACCCATAAACATCAACAAGAACTGAAACATATTTAAGAAGTCAAGATACAGGCTTAGAGCGCCGTGAATCGCTGACTTATCCAACCATTGTTGATCTCCATGATGAGCGTGCTGTAAATATTGAATTTTAATGTTTTGAGTGTCGTATGCCGTAAGGCCTGCAAACACAAGCAATCCAATAATGGAAATCGCGAACATAAGAGCTGGCGACCCCAAGAAAATATTTATAATCGACGCAATGATTATACCAATTACGCCCATTATTAGAAAAGCACCCCATCCCGAGATATCTTTTTTCGTCGTGTAACCCCACAATGACAAACCTGCAAATGCTATGGAAGTTACCAAAAAAGTTTGAACTATTGATACCGAAGTATACACAATAAAAATAGAACTTAATGAAACACCAATCAGGGATGCGAAAACAAAAAACAGTAACTGCGCTGCAGCTGCCGATGATTTACGCATTACATGCCCAAAGCCAAAAAATAATATACCCAGTGGCGCCAACATTATTATCCATCGTAGAGGAGATAGATATAGTGCTGAACCTAGCGCCGTTAGCAATGTACCATTTGCCATTTGAGCTGTTGCGTAGGAAGGGTCTGTCGTGGTTGCTAGCCCAGAAATAGCCCACGCTGCCAGAGCTGTAATAAGCATCCCAACAGACATAGTCCCGTAAACTTTGTTCATGTGAGCTCGAAGTCCGCTGTCTATTACTTCGCTTCTAGAACCAGCGGATGATCTTATAGTTTTATAATCTGCCATTTATGCCTCCAGTGAAAACATGCAATCAACCTTTATATTGGCTGATTTCTTTGCTTTTTCAACCTTCTCCAAGAAAAAAAAGTATTTTTTTTAAATATTATATTTTTACGACAACTTTACCAGTGGATTTTCGGTTTTTGATTAATTCTAAGGCAGCTGTAGTTTCGGAAAATGGATATATGTGAGAGATATGTGGTGTCAATTTTTCTTGTGTGTATAATTCCATTAATTCTCTCAAGCTGTTGGAGAGAACCGTCGGGTTAAATTTCAAATAACCGCCCCAATTTAAGCCGATAACTGACAAGTTTTTTACTAACAGGTGATTTGCCGCAATTGAAGGGATATCCCCACTTGCAAAGCCTATGGTGAGTATTTTTGCCTCTGGTTTACAGGCCCTCATGGCTTCCTTGAATAGTTCTCCTCCGATAGGGTCGTAAACAACATCTGCACCTCCCAAAGATTTTACTACTTCAACTAGATTATCTGTATTCGTATCTATAAGCACATCGGCACCGAACTCTTGCGCTATTTTCAACTTTTCTTCTCCACGTGCCGCTGCCAAAACCTGCGCGCCAAAATATTTTCCTAGCTCAACAGCTGTGAGACCGACGCCCCCCGCAGCACCCAAAACCAATAATGTGTTATTTTTCTTCAAACCTGCGCAATGTTTTAATGCCAAATGGCTTGTTCCGTAGGCTACCTGAAAGCCGGCGGCCACCTCACTTGGCATTGTATCAGGAATTTCTATTAATCGGTCTGAGGGAAAATATCCATATTCTGCTAAGCCGCCTTGGCCTGCAAATACGGTTACACGAGTTCCAATTTTAGGTGATTTTGTATTAGGGCCGACAGCAGTTATTGTACCTGCCACTTCCAGACCCATTGTAAATGGAACATTGGGAGTATCTTGATACTGATTTTTCTGCATCAACAGATCTGCGAAATTCAAACCGCAAGCTTCAATTTTTAGTTCAACTTGTCCATGTTGTGGTTCCTGGCGAGGTATATCGCAAAACATCGCAGGTTTCTCAAAATCTACTACTCTAAAGGCTTTCATTTTATGCTTCCTATTTTACGAACAGTATTACCATGATGAATTTGGAGTCAAACCAATGGGACCAATAGGTTTTAGCAAACTTGTTTTTATTTTTTTATTAGTTTAGCTGTTTTTTTAGTAAAGGGCACCTCAATGACTAGTTTTCCAGTTCTGTCGAATAAAGAGAAAAAGGAATTAATCGAGTTAGCTAATGAGGCTGCAGATCGTGCCCGTGAAGCCATTCTCCCATATTTTCGAAAAAATATTGATGTCAATAATAAAGATAAGGAAGCTTTTGACCCAGTGACTGAGGCTGATAAAGCTGGCGAAGATGCTATCAGACAAGTTATTTCGTTTTATCGGCCAGACGATGGTATTTGGGGGGAAGAGAATGGAGAAAGCGAAAGTAACTCTGGATATAGATGGGTGATAGACCCAATCGATGGAACGAGAAGCTTTATATCAGGTACTCCAACTTGGGGTGTACTGATTTCTCTAGAACAAATTGGAAATGGTCCAATCTTGGGCATAATAGATCAGCCATATATTAAAGAAAGGTTCATTGGTGGTTTTGGCGCTTCGGAAGTGCAAGGACCTTTAGGAGTACGGTCTCTTCAGGTTTCGGCTACTGCATCACTTTCAGAAAGCAAACTTTTCACAACATTTCCTGAAGTTGGTACGGAAAAGGAAAAAATGGGTTTTTCTGCAGTTGCGCGAGAAGCCAAATTGGTTAGATACGGACTAGACTGCTATGCCTATGCTTTAGTAGCTGCAGGACAAGTAGATTTAGTTATTGAGGCTTCGTTAAATGCCTATGACATTCAGGCTCCAATCAGTGTCATTCAAGCGGCGGGTGGCGTTGTAACTTCTTGGTCGGGTAAACCAGCTCATCTTGGAGGACAGGTTATAGCAGCTGCTAACCAAAAATTGCATCAACAAGCATTAGATATTTTAAATCCTTATTCTGATGACAAATAAAAACCTCACAGTAATAAAAAATGCTGATTTAATTATTTCAATGGATGATGCTCGGCGGGTCCTTAATAATTATGATATTCTTATCTCTGACGGTCAAATTCAGAAAGTAGAGAAAAATATTAGATTGAATGGATTGGAAAAAGTTATTGATGCGGCTGGTTGTTTGGTTACTCCTGGACTCGTCAATACGCATCATCATTTATTCCAATCTTTGACCAAGGCAGTGCCCGGTGGTCAGAATGCTCTCTTGTTTGGATGGCTGAAAACTCTATACCCGATTTGGTCGCGCTTTGGGCCAGAAGAAATTCGAGTTTCTACAATACTCGGTCTTTCAGAGCTTGCTTTAAGCGGTTGCACCATGAGTTCGGATCATCTCTACTTGTTTCCAAATGGCGCGACTTTGGATGACACAATATTTGCGGCTCACGAAGTTGGCTTAAGATTTTATCCGACGAGAGGTTCTATGAGTATAGGTGAAAGTCAGGGTGGCTTACCCCCTGATAGTTTAGTTGAAAAAGAGCAAGATATAATTAATGATTGTATACGGTTAGTCGATAAGTTCAATGATACTTCACCTGCATCAATGATAAGGGTTGGACTTGCTCCTTGCTCGCCATTTTCGGTAACACGAGAGTTGATGAGAGACACTGCAGTGCTTGCCAGAGATAAAAAAGTTACTTTGCATACCCACCTTGCCGAGAATCAGGAGGATATTGCCTATTCTTTGGAAAAATTTGGCTGCAGGCCTGGACAGTATGCAGAAGAGCTAGGTTGGACTGGAAAAGATGTTTGGCACGCCCATTGCGTTAAGTTGGATAAGCAAGAAATAAATCTTTTTTCGAGAAGTCGCACGGGAGTTTCGCATTGCCCATGCTCTAACTGCCGCTTAGGTTCAGGCATAGCGCCCATTAATGAAATGCTAACAAGTGGCGTTAATGTAGGTTTAGGTGTTGATGGGTCCGCGAGCAACGACAGTGGTAGCTTAATAAGTGAAGCTCGTCAGGCTATGTTGCTCCAGCGCGTCAGCAACGGTGCAGATGCAATGTCAGCAATGGATGCACTAGAACTTGCAACACGCGGTGGGGCAGATATTCTTGGGCGACCGGAATGTGGCCGTATTCAAGTTGGTGCCCGAGGCGATCTAGCTATCTGGGATATTTCTGGGATTGATTCTGCTGGAAGCTGGGATCCCGCTGCGTTGTTACTTGCTGGTCCTAAAAATGTTAAGCATTTATTTGTAGAAGGACGCATTATAGTTTGTGATGGGAACATATTAACAGTTAACATGTCGGAAGTTCTTTCTGAAACCAAAAGGCTGGTTCAAGATTTGCAATTATAGTCAATTTAGGTTTTTTTCGAAACATCATTTAACATGAAAGTACGGTTTGCGCTTCATTAGAATAAACTAAATTGCCTGCAACAAAGGTTGCGGTAATTGCGCGGTCATCTCCCATCATCAGGGTTGGAAAAATTGCCCCCCATATGTTATCCGCTGACCTCACTCTTTGAGCTATAATACTAGTAGAATACAGATCTAAAGCTATAATGTCAGCATGATAACCTGGTTTAAGATTTCCAATTTCCTGATCTAAATGTAAACTTTTGGCAGATCCCATTGTTGCAAGCCAAAGTAGCTGAGCAGGGTGCAGTGTATTCTTGCGCAATTGCGCAATCTCGTAGCAAGATGCCATTGAGCGCAACATAGAAAAACTTGAACCACCACCTGTATCAGTTGCTAACCCGATCGTTATTCGTTGTTTTTGTAAATGCCCCATATCAAAAAGCCCTGAGCCGATAAAAGTATTTGATGTTGGGCAATGAACAACCCCAGCACCAATATCTTTTAATCTGTCTATTTCTCTTTTTTTTAAGTGTATCGCATGACCAAAAACTGCATTTTTACCGAGTAATCCAAACTGCTCATAAGTATCTAGGTAATCTCTTGCGTTTGGAAATAGAGACTGAACCCACTCAAGTTCGTCGACTTGTTCGCTGAGGTGTGTTTGCATCAGGCAGTCAGGGTATTCGGTCCACAATTCTCCAAGCATAGAGAGCTGTTCTGGAGAGGAAGTTGGTGAAAAACGAGGAGTTATGGCGTATCGCAGTCTTCCGTTGAGATGCCACCTTTGTATCAGGTTTTTGGATTGATCGTATGCTATTTGAGGAGTGTCTAATAATGCCTCTGGTGCATTTCGGTCCATGGCGTTTTTTCCAGCAACTAAACACATATTTCTGTTTTGGGCTGCTAAAAATATTGCATCGGTACTTTCAGGGTGAGTTGTACAAAAGGTCGACACAGACGTTGTTCCATTAGAAATTAAAAAGTCCAAGTAAATTTCTGCTATTTTTGCCGCATACTCGGTATTTCCGTATTTTTGTTCCTCCGGAAACGTGTAAGTATTCAGCCAGTCAATTAATCGTTTGCCCCAACTCGCGATTATTGGAGTTTGGGGATAATGAGCGTGCGCATCTATAAATCCGGGTAAAAGCAACTTATCATGAAAATCATGAACTTCTGCATCTGGGTTATTGGCTATAAGTTCATCAGGGCTTCCAATTTTTGATATCTTTGATCCAACAACTAAAATTGCGCTATTTTCAGCAATATTAACACTATCGCTCAATTCATAATGGAATGGATTTTCCATAAAATTTAAAACTGTTCCGATCAGAACTTTTTTATTATCTGCTGTATTGTTGTTCAAAAGGACGGCTCCAATGAATGCGATTGTTAAATCGATACTTTTTAAAAGGAATAGTGCTATTTGCATTGTTTTTGCAATAAACTTCCTATTATGCAGGTACATATTACTGCTTGGAGGTTTAAGATGCTAAATGATGAACAAAAAAATGAGAGCGATTTGGGTTCAAAAGATGCTTCTTACGTTATCGATAAGCAGAAAATGGCAATTGTGTTGTCTGCTCTTGCTAGTGGAAATAGAGTAGATCTCACTGAAGTACTCGAACCATTACACCCTGCTGATATTGCGGACATAATTGAACAGTTAAATACGACTGACCGAGCGCGATTTATTAGGTTATACGATACAGAATTTTATGGCGATATTTTATCAGAAATTGATGAACATATCCGAGAAGAAGTTATTTCAGAATTAAAGCCAGATGTTCTCGCAGAGGCTGTAAGAGATCTTGAAAGTGACGATGTCGTCGATATCGTCGAGGATTTGGAAGAAGAGCAAAAAGAAACTATATTAAGCGCGCTAGACGAGGGTGACCGAGTAGCAGTTCAAAGCTTACTAAGCTATCCAGAACAATCGGCTGGTCGCCTAATGCAGAGAGAAGTAGTGATGGCTCCAGAGCATTGGTCGGTAGGCATGGCAATCGATTTCCTGAGAAATGACGCTAATTTACCTGAACAGTTTTATCATATTGTCTTGGTTGACCCACGCTTACATCCTGTGGGCAATGTTTCTCTTGGGAAATTAATGTCATCAAAAAGATCGGTTCTACTGAAAGAAATCATTGAAGATGTTTTCCAGGTGATACCCGCTGATCAAGATGAAGCTGATGTGGCCTATGCTTTCAAGCAATATCATTTAATTTCGGCACCAGTGGTTGACATGGAAAACAGAGTTGTTGGTGTAATAACAATTGATGATGCAATGGTTGTTCTAGATGAAGAGTTAGAAGAAGATATTATGCTATTGGCTGGTATAGGGGATAGCAGCGTTAGTGATACTATCATTGAAACAGTTAGAGGCCGATTGCCCTGGCTGGCAGTAAATTTGGTAACCGCAATACTTGCCTCCATTGTTATAGCACAATTCGAGGCAACAATTGCGCAGTTTGTGGCGCTCGCAATACTGATGCCAATAATCGCCTCGATGGGTGGAAATGCTGCAACTCAAAGTTTGACAGTGGCTGTTCGAGCTATCGCAACAAAAGATATCTCGAGCACAAATATTGGTCGCGTTATTCGCCGTGAAGTGGGAGTTGGCATTCTTACCGGTTTGATCTTTGCTGTTTCGATGGGCTTGATTGGGGTATTTTGGTTTGGCACTGCTATGCTTGGCGTCGTCATTGCCATATCCATGTTAATAAATCTTGTGGTTGCAAACCTTGCCGGAACAACAGTACCGGTTATTCTGGAAAAATTGGGAATTGATCCTGCTTTGGCATCAGGAGCGTTCGTTACAACTGTAACAGATGTAGTAGGTTTTTTCGCATTTTTAAGCATTGCTGGGATTTTATTATTATGATGGATACCCAGGCTTTAAAAAATGATATTCGCAAAAAAATATTTGCAAAACGCAAGTTAGCCCGCAACGTGGGAGATACCACTGAGACAGTCCTTTTATCTTCTTTTTTAGAGGATTTTCGTGGCCATTCTGTAGCAGGCTATATGCCAATAAGGACTGAAATTGACCCACTTCCTGCTATGACTGAGATGTCATGTTATAGTAAAGTTGGTGTTCCAGTTATTCAGGAAATGAATAAGCCACTATTAATTGCTGAGTGGACGCCAAGCACCGAGATGACAGAAGGGCAATTCGGTGCAAAAGTTCCCGTGTCAAAGAACTTTTTCGATCCAGAATTATTAATTGTGCCTTTGGTAGCATTTGACCGGCAAGGTGGAAGGTTAGGGTATGGCGGCGGGTTTTATGATAGAACGCTGGAAAAACTTAAAATGAAGAAACCGGTACTCGCTGTTGGATTTGCCTATAGCTGCCAAGAGATTGAGCAAGTCCCATTGGAAATGACAGATCAGAGTTTAGATTTTGTTATTACAGAGAAGGCAGTGTTAGATCTTAGGTCTAAACCTTGATTAGGCTTTCAAACAAGCATAGTAAATGTTAGGCGCTCGGTAAGTTGGCCTTTTAAAGATTGGAATCTTTAATGAGAATTATGTTTTTTGGCGATGTAATGGGTCGGGCAGGGCGTTCTGCAATCATCAACGAACTGCAGAATTTGCGCTCTAAAAATGGTGCTGATTTTGTAATTATAAATGCTGAGAATGCATCCAGCGGTCTGGGGTTAAGTTCACAACATGCAATGGATATCCTGAGCGCGGGCGCAGATTGTATAACCTTAGGCGATCATGCATTTGATCAAAAAGATATGATGCAGTTTATTGAGAAAGAACCAAGGATTATTAGGCCATTGAACTATGCCAAATCTGCACCAGGTAAGGGCGCTAATATTTTTAGCGATAAGAGAGGCAGAAGAATTTTAGTTTCACAAATTCTCGGTCAAGTATTTATGAAAAGAACGTTTGATGATCCATTTTCATGCATAGATTCAATTTTGAAAAAGCACACCCTAGGTGGCTCAATACAAGCAAGTTTTGTTGATATTCATTGTGAAGCAACTTCTGAAAAGATGGGCATGGGACATTTTTGTGATGGAAGAGTGAGCGCCGTGATTGGTACGCATACTCACATACCCACTGCTGACGCAATGTTATTACCTAAAGGTACTGCGTACCAAACGGATGCTGGTATGTGCGGTGATTATGACAGCGTGATTGGAATGGAAAAGAGTGAACCATTACGTCGGTTTGTAACTGGGATGGCAAAAGGAAGGTTTTCACCTGCCACTGGCTCTGCTACTTTGTGTGGCGTGCTTGTAGAGACAGACGATATATCCGGAAAATCTTTATCTATAAAACCGTTTAAACTCGGTGGAAAAATAGCCACAACTTAGAATGAACGTTTCGTTAATTCCTTATATAATTTTAATTTTGATGGGGGCTGCGTGGGGCTTAAGTATTCCACTGACAAAGATCACTGTTTCTATAGGTTATGGTCAATTTGGATTAATATTTTGGCAATTTGTTATTGCTGTCATCGTCCTAGGATTTGTGCTAATCGTACGCCGAAAGAGGCCTCTTTTTGAGCGAAAAACAATTTTTCTTTTTACAGTTTTAGCTCTTTTGGGGACAATTTTTCCTAACTCAGCATCTTATGTGGCAACCTACTATTTGCCTGCAAGTTTTATTGCAATATTGATCGCGACCGTACCTATGTTTTCTTTTCCAATAGCTATGTTAATCGGGCTTGAGAAAAAAGATTTTAGGCGAATTTCTGGATTATTTATTGGTTTAATAGGGGTCGTTATATTAACAGGACCTGAGGCGAGCTTCCCAGACCGACATCTACTTATTTTTATACCACTGGCGCTTTTAGCTCCGTTTTTTTATGCAATTGAGGGAAATTATGTCGACAAATATGGCACTGCTGGCCAAGATCCCATGCAAACATTCACTGGGGCATCTATTTTAGGGACTGTTCTGATCCTACCAGTAACTATTTCTACAGGACAATGGATAGACCCCTTCCAACCTTGGCCTATAGAAAATTATACCCATGTAGCCTCATCTTGTTGTCATGCATTTGCTTATTGTGCTTATGTTTGGTTGGTCTCTCGTGCTGGAGCTGTTTTTACCGCACAAGTTGCATATTTCGTCACTGCTTGGGGCGTGGCCTGGTCTATTTTAATTCTGGGAGAGGAGACATCTCGGTACCTATGGCTCTCAGTAGCTTTCATGTTTTTTGGAATGTTTTTGGTCTTGCCAAAAAACAATCGTGTTAAAACAAAGAGCAACGTGAGGGTTCATTAATGGCAATGCATCGAATTTGTTCTTGCCCTAGCATTAAGCAGTTATTAAATAAAAGACGTTTTGATATGGAGGAATAAATGGCGGGTCACTCGAAGTGGGCGAATATCCAACACCGTAAGGGGCGCCAAGATGCCGCTCGATCAAAATTATTTTCCAAGCTTAGCAGAGAAATCACAGTAGCAGCTAAAATGGGTGATCCGGATCCGGAAAAAAATCCACGTCTACGTTTGGCAGTGAAGGAAGCAAAATCTAACTCAGTTCCAAAAGACGTTATAGAAAGAGCTATAAAGAAATCTTTGGCTGGCGACGGTGACGACTATGAGGAAATTCGTTACGAAGGATACGGGCCAAATGGAGTAGCTGTAATTGTTGAAGCGATGACCGATAATAGAAATCGTACGGCTTCAAATGTACGATCCATATTTTCCAAACACGGTGGAAATCTCGGTGAAACAGGTTCCGTTGGTTTCATGTTCGAGAGAAAGGGGGAGATTTTATATCGCCCTGAAGCTGGAGATGCTGATACGATAATGATGGCTGCCCTTGAAGCTGGTGCCGAAGACGTTGAAAGCATAAGTGAGGGCCATACAATATGGTGCGCTGATTTAGATCTCAATGATGTAGCTTCATCTTTGGAGACAGAATTAGGTGAGAGTGAGGCTACTAAACTTATTTGGAAGCCGACAACAACTACTGAACTTGATCTAGATTCTATGCAAAAACTTATGAAACTTGTGGATTCCCTGGAGGATGACGATGATGTGCAAAGGGTGACGACAAACTTTGAGGCATCTGATGAGGTTATGTTGGCTCTGCAAGAAATGTAATTTTAATCGGCATCGCATAAGCACGACTCTTAATAAGGTAATAAATTTTTGGAAAATTTTTTGTCTGGGTTTCTCCTGGGCTTATCACTCATACTTGCGATAGGTCCGCAGAATGCTTTTATCTTCAAAGCTGGTCTAATAAAGCGGTTTGTTCCTTTATTATGCCTGGTATGCGCAGCTTCTGACGCCATTTTGATACTCTTCGGTGTCTTTGGTGTTGGAGTATTTTTTGAAACATTTCCCAACTTGACTGGCTTTATTGCCTATGCAGGTTCTGCATTTCTATTTTTTTATGGTTTTTACGCGATCAAATCAGCAATTAAGGGTGGTAAGAGTTTAGAGGCAGACGGTGTACTTAAATCTCCATACAAGGCCGTTATTTCATGTTTAATGTTAACCTGGCTAAACCCTCACGTTTATCTTGATACAGTAGTACTTCTGGGAGCTATCGCCAATCAAAGTAAGGATCCGTTGCTATTTTCAGTAGGGGCTGTTGTTGCCAGTTTTGTTTTCTTTTTTAGCTTAGGTTTTGGGGCTAGGTTACTTAGACCACTTTTTCGTAATGAGAAATCATGGCGTGTATTAGATGTTTTTATCGCTCTAGTTATGTGGTCTATTGCTTTGTCGCTAATACTGGGAAACTATTAAGCTATGGCGGGTCAAAAAAATATGGTTACTAGAGTTAATCAGCCAGAAATTCTTGGAATACTCTGGATGGTATTGACGGGACTACTTTTCCTAGGAGTAACTGTTCTTGTAAAAATTTTAGGACCCAGAGTGCCGGCTCCTGAGGCGGCATTTTTGCGTTACTTGCTGGGTCTAGTATTGCTGATCCCAATGTTAAAAACATCTCTGAAGGATAAATTAGACTCTGTGTTATGGGTCAATTTCATAGCAAGAGGGATTTTCCATACTTTGGCTGTTGTGCTTTGGTTTTTTGCTATGACGCAAATTCCTATAGCGGAAGTTACCGCGATGAACTACTTATCACCGGTTTATGTAGCGCTGGGTGCCGTATTGTTTTTAAATGAAAAAATGGCAATTCGCAGAGTTCTTGCTGTTATTTTTGCATTAGTCGGTGCTTTGGTCATCCTGAGGCCTGGGTTTCGAGAAGTCAGTGTGGGGCATGTTGCAATGATGGGTACTGCGATATTCTTTGCAGGTTCATATCTCTTTGCTAAGCACCTCACAAATCGGGTAAGCGCCGAGACAGTAGTAATCATGCTATCTATACTGGTCACAATAGGTTTATTTCCACTTGCATACATCGTTTGGGTGCCGCCGAGAGTGGATGAACTAATGATCCTTTTCGGGGTCGCAGTTCTGGCTACTTTGGGTCACTATACCATGACCAAAGCCTTTATGGCAGCACCAGTTACGGTGACACAACCGGTCACATTTTTACAGCTAATTTGGGCGATTTCCGTTGGTGCTCTGTTTTTCAACGAAAATATAGATCCTTTTGTTATCGCAGGCGGCATTATAATAGTTTCCTCGGTAAGTTTTATGACTTGGAGGGAAGCGGTGTCAAAAAAGAAACAAGTCACACCTGTGACCCATGAGACGAAGTTGTAACAATTGTCTTATATCAAAGTGTATGTTTAATCTGGCGGTCAGGAGTGATTAATCATCATGGAAGCAGACTATATAATCGTTGGTGCCGGTAGTGCCGGTTGTGCAACTGCTTTCAGATTGTGTGAAGCTGGTCATCGGGTAATAGTTCTGGAATATGGAGGCAGTGATAGAAGCCCTCTCATTCAAATGCCAGGAGCATTAAGTTATCCAATGAATATGCCTAAATATGATTGGGGCTTTTTTTCAGAACCGGAACCCTATTTGAATGGTAGGAGTCTAGCTTGTCCTCGCGGCAAAGTTGTTGGTGGTTCCTCAAGTATTAATGGAATGGTGTATGTTCGGGGACATGCTTTGGATTATGATACATGGGCCGAGATGGGTGCGTCAGGATGGGCCTATGCTGACATTTTACCTTATTTTAAAAAGCTAGAGAGTTGGAATTCAGCCGGTCACGGTGGTGACCCAGCATGGCGAGGAAAATCAGGGCCACTTCATGTAACTCGAGGGTCAAGATCAAATAAATTAGTAAAAGCATTTGTAAATGCCGGCTGTGAGGCAGGTTATGAGGTGACTGATGATTATAACGGGAGAAAACAGGAAGGTTTTGGCCCAATGGATCACACCATCTTTCAGGGTCAACGTTGGTCAGCTGCCAAAGCGTATTTGCGACCAGCAATCAAAACGGGTTTATGTCGGCTGGTTTCAGGTTTTGCACGAAAAATTATAATTGAGAATGGTAAAGCCACGGGAGTCGAATATGATGACATTAGTCAGGCAAAAGCCGTCTTGAATGCTAGTAAAGAAGTGATTTTATCTGCTTCCTCTATAAATTCTCCAAAATTGTTAATGTTATCGGGTATTGGGCCTGCTAAACATTTAAAAGAGAACGGAATTGAAGTCGTGGCAGACCGTCCTGGTGTTGGCCAGAATTTGCAAGATCATCTGGAATTATACATACAGATGGCAGCCAATGAACCTGTAAGTTTGTACAAATATTGGAATTTATTAGGTAAAGCCTACGTTGGACTAAGATGGATGATAAGTAAAACAGGACCAGGAGCGTCTAATCAGTTTGAAAGCGCCGCTTTCATTAGAACAAAAGCTGGTGTTAAGTATCCTGATATTCAGTATCATTTTCTTCCGATTGCTGTACGGTATGACGGAAAGGCTGCAGTAAATGGGCATGGTTTTCAAGCGCATGTTGGTCCAATGCGAAGTCCATCTCGTGGATCGGTTTCTCTCAGGTCAAATGACCCTTATGATCATCCGGCAATATTATTTAATTACATGTCCACTGAGAAGGACTGGGATGATTTTCGAAGATGTATTCGCCTGACTCGAGAAATTTTTGAGCAGCCTTCGATTAAAAAATTTATAAAGTATGAGATTCAGCCTGGTGATAGTCTGCAAACTGATGATGAACTTGATGAATTTATCTCGCAAAATGTAGAAAGTGCTTACCACCCATGTGGCACTTGTAAGATGGGTGACATAAGTGACCCTATGGCAGTAGTTGACAAATTCACAAAAGTTATCGGTATTGAAAAATTGAGAGTAGTTGATAGCAGTATATTCCCACAAATAACCAACGGTAACCTAAATGGTCCAACTATAATGGTGAGTGAAAAAGCAAGTGACCATATTTTAGGTAAAGATCCAATGCCTCGTGCTAATGAAAATGTTTGGGTGCATCCCAATTGGAAAGATCAGCAGCGGTAATAGTATGAACCGTTTCAAGCACTAAGCTGACTGTTACGTCTTATCACGTAAAAAGTGCATAAGAGGCCGAGGAAGGCAGATATCAACATTAAGCTAATCAGTGGTATTTCAGTACTACTACCAGTCAGCAAAATTCCAGCCATAGCTGATAGTATAGAGCCAAGACCTATCATTATTGACCCTCCCAAACCAGAAGCTGTTCCCGCCAATTTAGGGTTGATTGATAATAATCCTGCATTAGCGTTCGGTAAAGAAATTCCATTTCCTAATCCTACTAATGTCATTGTGCCAAAAAAACTCCATTCCGAGCCAAATCCCAGAATACTTAAAGCAAGTGATAACACCATGCCTGATACGTTTATGAGCATACCGATCGATATCATGGGGTCTATCCCAACCTGAGTCGAAAACCGACCTGCCAGATAATTACCAACAAAATAACCTATCGCAGGTGCTCCAAAGAAAACTCCTAATTTTTCTGGTGGTAGGTAAAAAACTTCTGAAGCTACGTATGGAGCACCTCCAAGATATGCGAAAAAGGTACCAGCACCTAGGCCTGAGGCTACGGAATAAGCCCAAAAGCGACGTGATTTTAGCAATGTGGGATAATCATTAAATTGTTCAAAAATGGAAGAGCTACGGTCTAGAACAGTTTCGCCAAGATCGAAGTAAACTAGGACAAAAGTTATGAGGCCCGCGAAGGCTAAAGCCCAAAAATTATACTCCCAGCTGAGGTATGCATCGATAAACCCGCCAACGCCAGGGGCCACCATAGGGACGAGTGCCATGCCCATCGTTACATAACCAATTTTGGAACCAGCTAAATTTGCTTCGGTTGTATCCCGTATAACTGCTCTGGATAAAACAATAGTTACAGCTCCGCAGGCTTGAAATACTCTTGCCGTTAGTAGCCAGAAAACTGTGGGTGCGTAAATACACCAAATAGAAGAAATAATAAAAACTGCTAGTGAGGTCAGAATGACTGGTCGTCGTCCGTATAAATCTGAGATGGGCCCAACGAATATTCCAATAACAGCGCTTGCTGCGAGATATAGGCCTACGGTTAGGCCCAAAGTTGCCGTTGACGTATTAAAATGATCAGCCATCGATGGAAGGCTTGGTAGAAATATATTCATAGCCATGGCAGAAATGCTAGCTAGTACTACGAGAGTAAACGTATGTGGTTGTGATTTTTTATCTAAAAACCGAGCAGTCTCTAACATTGTCATTCAAACCCGATATACGCGATGTTGATAATTGTCCAGATATCATAAGACAATAAATGCCTCACAGATTTCCGGTAACTATTGATGCTTCGAACAACTGACGTTGCGGAAATAAATCTTCCATTTATCCTTAGTTATGTCTACAAACTAGCGAGCTGAATTTTGAGGTTTTTGATGAAAGACGTTTTGCAAGAATTAAAAAAGAGAAGAGAAAATGCGCGTCTGGGTGGAGGTATAGATCGCATAGAAGCCCAACATTCTAAAGGAAAGTTAACGGCTCGCGAACGAATTGAAATTCTTATGGATCAGGATAGTTTCGAAGAGTTTGACATGTTTGTTACGCATCGTTGTAATGATTTTGACATGGAACAATCTAAAACTGCCGGTGATGGGGTTGTGACAGGCTGGGGCACTATAAATGGTAGAATGGTGTATGTTTTTAGCCAAGATTTTACAGTTTTTGGAGGGTCTTTGTCTGAAACGCATGCGCAAAAAATCTGTAAAATAATGGATATGGCAATCCAAAATGGAGCACCGGTCATTGGGCTTAATGATTCTGGCGGAGCTCGAATTCAAGAAGGCGTGGCATCTCTTGCTGGCTATGCAGAAGTTTTCCAACGCAATGTAATGGCCTCAGGAGTAATCCCTCAGATATCAGTGATCATGGGGCCGTGTGCTGGCGGTGCTGTCTATTCACCCGCGATGACCGACTTTATATTTATGGTGAAAGATAGCTCTTACATGTTTGTGACTGGCCCAGATGTTGTTAAAACAGTTACTAATGAGGTAGTAACCGCGGAAGAACTTGGTGGTGCATCAACTCATACAAAAAGATCATCTGTTGCAGATGCAGCATTTGAAAACGATATCGAAGCTTTGCTTGAAGTACGGAGGCTCGTCGACCTCTTACCTTTAAATAATCGCGGAAAAGTACCCGTGCGGCCATTTTTTGATGACCCAAATCGGATAGAGTCGTCTTTAGACACATTAATACCGGATAACCCAAATACCCCGTATGATATGCAGGAGTTAATTGAAAAGTTAGCGGATGAAGGTGATTTCTACGAAATACAAGGTGAATTTGCAAAAAATATAATTACGGGTTTTGTTCGCTTGGAAGGTCAGACAGTTGGTGTCGTTGCAAATCAACCAATGGTGTTAGCTGGATGTCTGGATATTGATAGTTCGAGAAAAGCGGCTCGATTTGTTAGGTTTTGTGATGCATTTGAAATCCCAATCCTAACTTTAGTAGATGTTCCAGGATTTCTACCGGGTACGTCACAGGAATATGGCGGCGTTATCAAGCATGGTGCGAAATTGCTATTTGCTTACGGCGAAGCAACAGTTCCAAAAGTTACTGTTATAACTCGAAAAGCCTACGGGGGAGCATATGACGTCATGTCATCGAAGCATCTAAGAGGAGACTTTAATTATGCATGGCCTACTGCTGAAATTGCTGTGATGGGTGCAAAAGGTGCAACAGAGATAATCCATCGCGCGGATTTAGGTGATAAGGAAAAGATTTCAAAGCATGCTCAAGAATATGAGGATCGCTTCGCCAACCCATTTATCGCTGCGGAAAGAGGCTTTATAGATGAAGTAATTCAACCACGCTCCACTAGAAAACGGGTATCCCGTGCGTTTGCAGCTTTGAGGAATAAAAAATTAAAAAATCCGTGGAAAAAACACGATAATATACCTCTTTAACTGAAAGACCTATATGCATATTAAATTGTTTTTCTTGGATTTTTTAACACTATGATGAAGCACAGAGGATTTCCATCACGCTTGCCCGGAACAGACTATCAATTTACTATCCGAAGGCCTAATCCTAAGGGGGTCACACCGATTGTAGAGCGGGAACGGTACAGAGACCGTAAGTCAGCTGACAAAAGAGCGGATAATGGTTTTGTTAGAGCTTTGATGGAACAGTTTTGGGATCAGCCTTTTGAAAGAGGTAATTTGGATGCCGGTCGTTTAAGTTGGCTGTTTGGACGAGAAGTTAAAGCATATGAGGACGAATTTGACGCCAAATCATATGAGGCAAAGCTTATTTTAGATCTCAATTTGATAAAAATTAATTTTCCTGAAACCTTTGATTCCGATCAGAGAGGATGAACGATGTTTGATAAAATATTGATAGCCAATCGAGGTGAAATCGCTTGCCGCGTAATAAAAACAGCAAAACAAATGGGAATTAAGACTGTCGCTGTTTTTTCCGATGCGGACAGGAACGCTTTGCATGTGCAATTGGCAGATGAGGCAGTCAATATTGGACCACCTCCAGCCAATCAATCGTACATCGATATAGAAAAGGTAACCTCTGCAGTTAAAAAAACTAATGCTCAAGCTGTTCATCCTGGCTATGGCTTCCTATCTGAGAATGCAAAGTTTGCTAAGTCATTATCTGATATCGGCGTAACGTTTATTGGACCACCCCAGAATGCTATCGAAAGTATGGGTGACAAAATCACATCGAAAAAGATTGCACAGGAAGCTGGAGTGAATACGGTTCCAGGTTACATCGGTGTAATAAAGGATGAGGATGAGGCTCTAAGTATAAGTGAGAAGATCGGTTATCCTGTAATGATCAAAGCTTCTGCAGGTGGCGGTGGTAAAGGGATGAGGATAGCCTGGAACGATACCGAAGTGAAAGAGGGCTTTCAGTCCTCAAAAAATGAAGCGGCCAGCAGCTTTGGAGATGATAGGATCTTCATAGAAAAATTTGTAACCCAACCTCGACATATAGAAATCCAAGTGCTGGCAGACACTAAAGGTAACTGTATTTATTTAGGAGAGCGGGAATGCTCTATACAGCGAAGAAATCAAAAAGTAGTTGAAGAAGCACCAAGTTCTTTTCTAGATGAAAATACCCGTAGAGAAATGGGTGAGCAAGCTTGCAACCTAGCAAAAGCAGTTGGGTATTCCAGTGCAGGAACTGTGGAATTTATAGTAGATAAAGACAAAAACTTCTATTTTCTGGAGATGAACACTCGGTTGCAGGTTGAACACCCTGTAACTGAGCTAATAACCGGCATAGATTTAGTGGAGCAGATGATATTAGTGGCTACTGGCAAACCTTTATCAATCACCCAAAAGGATATAAAGCTGACAGGCTGGGCAATAGAGAGCCGCCTCTATGCAGAGGATCCCTATCGAAATTTTCTACCATCAATTGGAAGATTAACCCGCTATCGACCTCCTGCTGAAATAAAGGATAAACATTCTATTGTCAGAAATGATACAGGCGTTTACGAAGGTGGCGAGATCTCTATGTACTATGATCCTATGATCGCAAAACTTTGTACTTGGGCTCCTGATAGGGCGAAAGCTATTGAGCAAATGCGGATTGCTCTTGACCGATTTGAGGTGGAGGGCATTGGGCATAATTTGCCGTTTTTATCTGCTGTCATGGATCATAAAAAGTTTATTTCTGGTAAGATCACTACCGCATTTATTGCTGAGGAGTATTCAGAAGGTTTTAATGGTGTTGATTTAAGTGATGATAAGATAAAAGATCTTGCAGCATGTGCTGCGGCTATGAATCGTGTAGCAGAAATTCGGAGGACAAAAATCTCTGGTAGGATGGATAATCACGAAAGACGTGTTGGTGATGACTGGGTGGTCCAAGTTGCTGGGAAAGTGTTTTTGGTGAATGTAATAGCTGATACCGCTGGAGCAAATGTAATTTTTGAGGATGAAACATCCATTCGTGTTTCTGGAGACTGGTTGCCAGGAAAAAAATTAGCAAATATGACAGCTGGTGATAAAAATTTAGTTATTAAAATCAACAAGGTAACGGGCGGTTTCAGAATGCGCACCAGAGGAGCGGATTTAAAGGTTCTTGTCAGGTCGCCTAGACAAGCGGAACTATCGAAACATATGCAAGAAAAGCTTCCGCCTGATACTTCCAAAATGTTGCTGTGCCCAATGCCAGGATTAATTGTAAAGATTGATGTTGAGATAGGGCAGGAGGTCCAAGAGGGTCAGCCATTATGTACCGTTGAGGCGATGAAAATGGAAAATATTTTAAGAGCAGAACGTAAAGGCGTTGTAGCTAAAATTAATTCTAGTGTTGGAGATAGCTTGGCCGTTGATGATATCATACTTGAGTTCGGCTGAGAATCCTATGTTCATTGCAAAATATAGATTTAGGAGCTTGTAGTGGATAAAAGCAAGATAGATTGGCAAAGACTGGCAGAAAAAGAACTTCGTGGTAAATCAGTAGCAGAGCTAGATTGGACAACAATTGAAGGCATAAAGGTAAAGCCAGTTTATTCTGAAGAAGACCTCAAAGAGATTGAACACCTTGGCAACTTGCCGGGATTTGAGCCCTATGTAAGAGGTGTGAAGGCTACTATGTACGCTGGCAGGCCTTGGACAATTCGGCAATACGCTGGATATTCTACCGCGGAAGAGTCTAATGCTTTTTACAAACGTGGACTAGCCGCTGGACAGCAGGGTGTTTCAGTTGCCTTCGATTTAGCAACACACAGAGGTTATGATAGTGACCATGAGCGCGTCATAGGTGATGTCGGAAAGGCTGGGGTTGCGATCGATAGCGTCGAAGACATGAAAATTCTTTTTGATGGGATACCGTTAAATGAAATTTCTGTATCTATGACAATGAATGGTGCAGTAATTCCAGTTTTAGCTAATTTTATTGTTGCAGGCGAAGAGCAAGGGCATAAGAAATCTGATCTCTCCGGTACCATTCAAAATGATATTCTTAAGGAGTTTATGGTAAGAAATACCTATATTTATCCTCCTGAACCGTCAATGAGAATAGTTGCTGATATTATTGAATACACATCTAGTGAAATGCCAAAATTTAACTCCATATCTATCTCTGGATATCATATGCAAGAAGCTGGAGCGAGCCTTGTTCAGGAGTTGGCCTACACTTTGGCTGACGGAAAGGAATATGCTAAAAAAGCTATTGAGAAAGGTCTCGACATAGATGCTTTTGCAGGTCGGTTATCATTCTTTTTTGCAATTGGGATGAACTTTTTTATGGAGGCAGCAAAATTGCGGGCTGCCCGTTTGCTCTGGCACAGAATTATGACAGATCTTGGGGCGAAAAATCCTAGATCTAAAATGCTTAGAACCCATTGTCAGACATCAGGAGTGTCATTACAAGAGCAGGACCCTTATAATAATGTTATCCGTACTGCCTATGAGGCAATGTCTGCTGTTCTGGGAGGCACTCAATCTCTTCACACAAACGCGCTGGACGAAGCAATGGCGCTGCCTACAGATTTCAGTGCCCGTATTGCCCGTAACACTCAGTTAATTCTGCAAGAAGAAACAGGTGTGTCCAATGTCGTTGATCCATTAGCAGGTTCATATTACGTGGAAAAATTGACTGCTGATCTGGCCGATGCCGCGTGGCGGTTAATAGAAGAAGTGGACGAAATGGGTGGCATGACAAAAGCTGTAGCCGCTGGAATGCCGAAGCTAAGAATAGAAGAAACCGCAGCTAAGCGACAAGCTGATATAGATCGCCGTGATCAAGTTATAGTTGGTGTGAACAAATACCGGCTTACTCAGGAAGATGAATTAGACATTCGTGACATAGATAATGATGCGGTCCGAGCCGCACAAGTAAAACGATTAGAAAATATAAAGAAACAGCGTGATGAAAAGAACTGCTTAGCGGCCCTTCTTAATTTAGAAAAAGCAGCTGGAGGTGGTGGTAACCTGTTGGCGGCGGCGGTTGATGCATCGCGGGCTCGCGCAACTGTGGGAGAAATTTCAATGGCAATGGAAAAAGTGTTTGGGCGTCATCGTGCTGAAGTTAAAACTTTAGCAGGAGTTTACGGGGCCGCATATGAAGGAGATGAAGACTTCATTGCCATACAGCATGAGTTAGAAAAGTTTACTAAAGACGAGGGAAGGCGTCCTCGAATGTTGGTAGTGAAAATGGGCCAGGATGGCCATGACCGCGGAGCAAAGGTAATTGCAACTGCTTTTGCAGATATAGGTTTTGATGTAGACGTGGGCCCTTTATTTCAGACCCCTGAAGAGGCAGCACAGGATGCAATTGACAATGATGTTCATGTTATAGGTATTTCCTCTCAAGCAGCGGGACACAAAACACTTGCACCAAAGCTCATTGAAGCTCTCAAAAGTCGCGATGCTGGAGACATTTTAGTGATTTGTGGTGGCGTCATCCCTCAGCAAGATTATGAGTTTCTTTACGAAAAGGGCGTCAAAGCAATCTTTGGTCCTGGAACCAACATTCCTGCGGCAGCATCTAAAATACTAGAGTTAATTAGGCAAACTAAAGCCTAAATTAATAATTGAAACTACTCCTCTGTTGGGCCCGCCTATGTTGAATTTAGATCATATTGTGATTTCTGCAGAGAGTTTATTGGTTGGTCAGGAATTTATCGAAGATAGGCTTGGTGTAAAGGCTGATCCTGGAGGTGAACATCCAGTATTTGGCACCCACAACAAATTAATTTCTTTCGGCGACACATACCTTGAAATTATTGCTGTATCTCCAGAATTAGTTCCCGAGCGGGTTCCTAGATGGTTTAACTTGGATAATTTCAATGGTCAGCCGAGAATAACAAATTGGGTCTGCAGCACTAGTTTTAGTGAATTTGTTCCAAATGATTTAATGCATGGAATGGGGGAGATACTAAATCTTTCGCGCGGATCCCTGACGTGGAATATTACCGTACCGGAGGACGGCCAACTTCCATATGAGGGATTTGCGCCTGCACTAATTGATTGGGGGGGATCAGTGCACCCTACGGAGACGCTTAAAGATAACGGGATCCGTTTAAAAAAATTTATTATCAAACATAAATCTGCTACCAACTTGTGTTCATCTTTCAGTGGATTATTATCTGATCAGCGTATAGAATTTCTTTCTACGTCTGGAGCAGGATCTTACGAACTATGGATAGAAACTCCACAGAACAATACAGTAATAATCAAATAATTGTCCGCGATGCATCTGCCGAGGATGCTCAGGCTATTATGCACATTTGGAATGCTAACATTAGCTGTACCTTAAATACGTTTAATAGCCGCATAAAAACTGAGGTAGAAATTAAAGATACAATTCTCGAAACAAATAAAAAAAATTATGGTTTTTTTGTAAGTGAATGCGAAGGTAAGATAATTGGATTCGCCACATATTTTCAATTCCGCGCCGGTGTTGGCTATGCAAAAACGTTAGAGCATACGATAGTTATTTCGGAAAACATGCAAAGGTGCGGTGTGGGTAAAGCACTAATGGCTAGTCTTTTAGAAGACGCAAAAAGAAAAAATTTTCAATCAATTTTTGCTGGCGTTAGTGGTTCTAATGAAAGAGCTGTTAAGTTTCATGCATCTTTAGGATTCCAAGCTGTGGCAGAACTTCCCCGAGTTGGATACAAATTTGACAAATGGCTTGATTTAATTTTGATGCAAAAATTTTTGCAAACCGATCACAGAGATGATTTTTAAATGTCTATTTGGACAAAAATAACTACTGCTATTTCCATGCTAGCTAAGGGCGAACCTTTAGCTAAGATTTTTTCAAAATTAAAAACTCCGCCTGAGAAATCTGTTGCATTCACAATTGCGGTAATTGCACTGGGTGCAAAAATGGCTAAATCAGACGGAAACGTTAAAAAAGAAGAAGTTAAAGTATTCCGGCGAATTTTCCATATCCCTGAGTCAGAGGTTGCGGCGGCCGGAAAAGTATTTGACTTAGCTAGACAGGATGTTGCTGGGTATGAAGTGTATGCTCGCAGAATTAGAAAGATGTTTGGAGAGCGGCATCAGACTTTATCCGATCTTATGGAGAGTTTGTTTCATATTTCACTTGCTGATGGGGAGTATCATCCCAAAGAAAATGAATTTTTGCGTAATGTAAGTGAAATATTTGGATTTTCTCATAGTGATTTTTCGAAATTAAAAGCTCGTTTCGTGGAATTTGAGGATCTGGACCCGCATGAAATTTTGGGTGTCTTGCCAAATTCTGAAATGCAGGAAATCAAACGGGCTTACAAAGAAAAAGTACGAGAATGTCACCCTGATCGAGTTATTGCCAGGGGTATGCCAGAGGAAGCCATTAAATTAGCTCAAACCAAACTGGCTCAGATTAATAATGCTTATGAGAAAATTGTGGAAAATATGTAACTAAACATTAGAAATTTCGACTTCTGCTTTAAGTGATTCAGCCAATGAGTTTAGTCTGATAAGTGAAACCTCGCCCAGTCGCTTCTTCTCGAGCTCGCCTATTTTCAGTAATAATTTGTTCTTCTTTTTAGCATATTTTAAATATGCTTCTGAATGTGGGGAATTAACCCAGAGATTTGCGCCTAATCGCATGGCTTTACCGAGAATTTCAGCATCTTTAATTTGCGTCGAGCTTAGCAAGCGCAGTAAAGGATCAAAAGATGTTCTGGAGTGACTATTTTTATATCGAAACAAGAGAGCAAGACCTAAAAACACACGTTCCGAGTGTTTCAAGCCACCTAGATTAGCCCTTGTTATATAGTCAAAACAAGCTTCGTGTCTATAATCAGGATGAGCACGCCACGATACATCGTGCAGGTAGCATGCTGCCTGAATTAGCCGCGTTTGGCTCTTTTTACCATTTGAGAATAGGGGTTTAACAAAGTTAAAAAGCGCTTTTCCTGCGCCTGGCACTCTCGAGTCCTTTGCTTCTGCAAATCTACAAGCTTCAATTAGAGGATCCCTATCTTTCAGCATCTGAGGCATTTTTTCGTACAACATGCCCTCTCTTATCCCGTAGCTTGATATGGCGATATCCTTAGGTTTAAAAACACTACATAACTTTTCAAGAATCTCCATTGCATATGGGATAAACATTATTCTACTTGCTGAGATTGAGCATTGTTTTGCTATGTTTTCCAGACCGTGATCTTTAATAAAGTATTTAAGTTCTTTAATAGATTTTTTTTCCATGCGATATTCGTGCAAAACCCTTAACGGGTGATCACATCTTTCCATATCTATTCGTGCGAGTGCACGCCAAGATCCACCGACTAAGAATAATCGATTATTTTGGGGAAAAAACGATTTAGCAAGGTGAGATAATTGGGAGCTTATATATTCAAGACGTTCCTTCTTTGTATCAATATCCATTAGTTTTAATGGACCAAGTTCAGCACTTGCGCAGGCTCCAACTTTTCCGTTGCTAATTTCCGCTAATTCGAGTGATGTCCCGCCCAAGTCGCATACCAAGCCGTATGCTCCCGGCCAACCTGTCAGTACGCCTTGGGCTGATAGTTTGGCCTCCTCTTCTCCCGAAATCACGGCAATAAACTGACCAGTTTTTTCCATAACTTCTTGACAGAAATCCCGTCCATCAGAGGCAGTTCTAACCGCTGCAGTGGCCACTGCTGTGACTTCTTTAATGCCCATAGATTTTGCCAACTGCTTAAACCTAGCTATTGCCAAGATTGCCCTGGTACGTCCCTCGGGATTCAGCCGGCCATGTGAAGATAACCCTACACCGAGACCACACATTATTTTTTCATTAAAAAAATATGCTGGTGAGCGGGCGGCTCCATCAAATACTACTAAACGTACTGAGTTGGAGCCAATATCGATAACACCTACTCTGGACAGGTTTCGAACAGATGGATCATCGAATACCGTTTCCTTGAAAAGAGGCGGTGTTACGGCAAGGTCTTGCATTTACGATCGTTACCTTTGCGCATTTTTATCTTAACTTATTTCGCATTCAATTATTATTGGGTCAACATTCAATTTATGATTGTAAATCATTAAATTTGTGCAGTTGTGAGGCAGTAAATTTTAGACTTATTTTTTTTCCTTCACTAAGCGCTGCTTTGTCTAAAAAGACTACCAATCTACTGGCTGCGCTAAAACTTCTCTCACCGTGGCGTGCGATGTATTGCAATACTTCTGGCTTCGGGTAAATTTGTCGGTCGGCAAAAAGTTTAGCGATCAAGGCTAAAAACAATTTATCGTCAGGTGGAAGTAAACGTGCATTTCTCATACCCAAAATTCGTGAGCGCAAATCTGGCAGATTTACTTTCCAAAACTTTGGATCTTTTTTGCCTGTAAGAAGTAGGTAACAATTGTTTGCAAGTAGCATATTGAACAAATGAAAAAGATTATTTTCTAATTCTGGGCTTCCTTGTTGTTCATCAATATCTTCTATTACAAGGGAAGCTGAGGTTACCTTTTGTAGATCAATATCAAAAAAATCCGAAATATTTATGACGTTTGCTGATAACGACTTGGCCCATACTAGTGCTAAATGAGTTTTGCCAGAGCCTGACGGTCCCGATAATATATGCTGGCGGTTGGGCCAGTTAGACCAGTCCTCCATTAACTTTACAGCGATCGAATTGCAGTCCGAAATGAAAAAGTCACTTTTCCCTAGTGCGGGACGAGAGGGTAGATCAAATGCTAACTGCCTAGGTATCTGGTTTGCTTCCATTTTCACCCAAAAATAGCCTGCTCATTTTGTATTTTTTGATTAAAAATCTTAAAATTATGCCTGCGCTGGCTGCAAGAGGTACCGCCAACAGCAAACCGATAAAACCAAAAAAGGCTCCAAACAAAGAAAGTGCGAGGATTAACGATACAGGATGTAAACCCACGGAATTACCGACTAATTTTGGAGTTAAAATATTTCCCTCAAATATTTGACCAACAATAAATATGCCAAAAACTAACGCTACGAGTTCGAAATCTCCCCAGAATTGAATTAGAGCCAATCCAATTGCCAAAACACCGCCTAACAAAGCGCCTACGTAAGGAATGAAACTAACCAAACCTGCTATCAGTCCAATTATGAGACCAAATTCTAGCCCGATTAGGCTAAGAGCAGTTGCATAGTAAATCCCCAAAATCAAACAAACCGCAATCATGCCACGTACGAATGCTGACAAAGTGGTATCTATTTCTGCAGCTAAGCTTCTAATGACTACAGCGTGATCAAGGGGAAGCAGTTCATTTATTTTTAGTAATATACGGTCCCAGTCTACCAGAAGATATACGGCTACGACTGGAGTAATTACCAAAAGTGTTATTATATCGATCAGCGAAATAGCAGAGGCCATTACACTTCCAACTATATTTCCCAATTTTTCCTGAGCAATTGCTGTAAACTTAGATAAAGTTAAGTTTACAGCTCCAGATTCAGGAGCTATCGAGGCTATTTTACTTAATATAACCTCTTGTACTGTACTAATTAGATCTGGCGCGGCTTTAGCAAAAAGTCTTATTTGATCGATTACCAATGGTATAACTAGCAAGAAAATAAAAAATACGACAAAAAAAGCTGCCACTAAAATCAATGTTGTTCCTAGCACTCTTCCAGTTCCGAGGCGTTCTAGTCTATCGACAATTGGATCCAGCAAGTATGCAATTGCAGCGCCAAGAACAAATGGGAGTAAAATATCTCCTAAAAGCCAAACAAATAAAAGCAATATTGCCGCAGCAATCATCCAGTATTTGATCTGATCTTTCACTGGCAGGGCCATGTGTTTCTCCTAGACTGTTATTACATAGATCGCGCATGCAAGCATTTGATTCAAGTTGTATTTTTATCTTACAACCCTTGTTTGTGCCCTATACACTCGTTAAACGTTAATTGTTTATGTTACATACCATCACAAGAGGGTTTTTATGAGGCTTTCCAGTTACTTTTTACCAGTTTTAAAGGAGACCCCAGCAGAAGCACAAGTGGTTTCTCATCGATTAATGTTGCGCGCAGGAATGATTAAGCAGCAAGCCGCTGGCATTTACTCATGGTTACCACTCGGTTTCAAAGTCTTGCGTAAACTTGAAAACATTATTCATGAAGAACAGATCAAGGCCGGTCATATACCGATACAAATGCCTATTTTACAATCTGCGGATTTGTGGCGTGAGAGTGGTCGTTACGATGATTACGGCCAGGAAATGCTAAGGATAAAAGACAGGCAAGATCGTGATTTACTATATACACCAACCGCAGAAGAAATGGTGACTGATATATTCAGATCGCATGTTTCGAGTTATAAAGATTTGCCACTTACACTCTATCAAATTCAATGGAAATTTCGCGATGAAATTCGTCCTCGTTTCGGGATCATGCGGGGTAGAGAGTTTTACATGAAGGATGGGTATAACTTTGATTTAACAAAAGAGGATGCATTGCATGCTTATAACAGACACCTTGTTAGTTACTTAAAGACATATGAGCGGATGGGATTGCAAGCGATCCCGATGAGGGCTGACAGTGGTCCAATCGGCGGTGATAACACGCATGAATTTCTTGTACTTGCTGAAACAGGGGAATCGGAAGTTTTCTATGACTCCAAAGTGACAGATTTGACTTTTGGTGATCGGGATATCGACTACAATGATAAAGCCGCGTGCCAGTCTATACTGGATGAGTTTACATCGCTCTATGCCAGGACTGATGAAACACATGATCCCAAGTTATTTGCGGAGCTACCGAAAGAGCGGCAAAAAAGTGCGCGTGGCATAGAGGTTGGTCAAATTTTTTATTTTGGAACAAAATATTCAGAAGCTATGGGAGCTTATGTTGCAGATGATGAGGGTAGTAAAATGCCTGTTCATATGGGGTCTCATGGGATTGGCGTTTCGAGACTTATTGGAGCGATTATAGAAGCATCACACGATCAAAATGGAATTATTTGGCCCGAAGGAGTAACCCCATTTCATTGTGGGATTGTAAACTTGAAGCAGGGTGACGAGGAGGCGGATGAGGCTTGCGAAGCCCTGTATAATTCTCTCAGCTTATTAGGCTTAGAACCTCTTTACGATGATCGGAATGAAAGAGCAGGTGGGAAATTCGCCACTATGGACCTGATAGGCTTGCCATGGCGCTTGACTGTAGGGCCGCGTGGTTTGAAAAATGGAGTGGTAGAGCTTACAAACAGAAAAACTGGCGTTTCAGAGGAACTTCCGCCTGAGAAGGCAGTTGAGAGAATTGCTCACGTATACAGATCAGTGAAAGTGGGCGACTTTTTATTTAATTGACTATCTGTGCAGGCTGAATGAGTGTATTGCTAAATGTTTTCACATTCTTTTAAGGCGTCTATTGGCACTATTTCCAAAGCTTTCTTGTGTGTAGAGTTAAGGTTAACTTTTGGAGCGCAGCCTTCGTCATATGCTTGTAAGAAACGACTGGCGCAAAGACACCACTGATCGCCAGCTTTAAGACCTTTAAAATGAAACTCTGGTTTGGGTGTAGATAGATCGTTGCCCACATATTTAGAAAAGGCTAAGAATTCCTCCGTCATAACGGCACAAACTGTATGACTGCCATAGTCGGCCTGACAAGTGTTACAATGACCATCTCTGAAAAAACCAGTTAGAGGATCATTCGAACACGGAAGCAGTTCTTCACCTAAAACATTTAAGCTTTCCGCCATACTGTAGTCACTACTCATGTACCCACCTTTACTTATTTCCCAATTAGTGAATTAGATTATACTCTGATTTTATCCAGATAGTATTGGAAATGATGAAAATTCACCGAAATTTTTCTAGTAAACGCTCTAAAGCACTTTTCTTTGTTTCTTTACTGCTATCGAGTGTCTGTTTGCCAGGAGATGGCTTTGTTTTCGGCACTTTTCTATCTGAGGTTTTTTTTGAAGTGTTACTTTGCCCACTTACAATATTCAAAAACTTTTCTTGATTTCCCTCTTGTAGTTGAGGAAAGCCTTCCGCGACTGCTTCAAGCAAAAAACTTAGATCAGCTTCACTATTCTTTGGAAAATTACTTAAGACGTACGAGGCAACTTTGGCTTTATCGCCTGGATGCCCAATACCAAGGCGAACTCTGAAATAATCAGGTCCTAAGTGTTGTTGTATTGAGCGCAACCCGTTATGACCTGCATGCCCTCCACCAATTTTTGTTTTTATCTTCAAAAAAGGTAAATCTAGCTCGTCGTGAAATACACATACCTCAGTGCTAGGGAGCTTGAAAAACCTGGATGCATCAATCACTGATTGTCCAGATAAATTCATAAATGTCGAGGGTTTTAAGAAAATTAGTTTTCCCCGGTTTAGTGTCACTTCACTTACCAAGCCTTGAAATTTCTTTTTCCAAGGTGTTCCACCGTACCGATTTACAATGGCGTCAACGACCATGAAACCAATATTATGCCGATTTTTTGAATGATTTTCACCAGGATTTCCAAGGCCGACGAATAGCTTCATAGCGCAACTCTGCAAATAAATAATCCACCGTTAGCATAGACCGAAGGTTTGTAAAGAAAAAGGGCGATACAATGCATCGCCCTGATAAAAACAAAATTTGTTGTTAATTATTCTTCTTCAGTGGTTTCTTCTGTATCAGTTGTTGCTTCTTCTTCTGACGTTTCCTCTTCATCACTTTCAGAAGATCTTAAGCTGGAAGGTGCTGAGATATTAGCAATTACGAAGTCTCGATCGATTGTAGGTTTTGCACCCTCAGGTAGTGTTACTGATGAAATAGAAATAACGTCTCCAATATCGAGCCCGGTCAGATCAACAGTAATTTTTTCTGGTATATCTGCTGCGGTAACAACGAGTTCAACTTCCGGACGCACAACTGTTAAAACGCCGCCACGCTTGAGCCCCGGAGCGTCTGCTTCATTAATAAATTCAACTGGAATGAATAAATTAATCTGTGTTGTCCTTCGAAGTCTCATAAAATCTAAATGAGTAGGAAGGTCTTTAACCACATCACGCTGTACGTCTCTACAAATCACTCTGACGTCATCCTGACCATCAACTTTCAGGTTATAAAGAGTGGACTTAAATCGTCCTGCTTTCAAGCGCTTAAAAAGTTCATTGAATGGTACTTGGATAGGCAGGGGGTCTACGCCTCCACCATAAACTACGCCGGGTACCATGCCATTACGACGAGCTTGACGAGCGGCGCCCTTGCCTGTCCCCGTCCGCGCAACAGCAACTAAATCTGGTATTTCTTTTGCCATTTAATTTCTCCTAATATTTGGGCTCCTCCAAGGCTGTAGCCCACTGAAAAATGTCCTTATATCAAAAAAAAAAATATTTAAAGTCGAAAGTTTAGGTTGCCAATACTTGGGGTCACGACCAGCCCTTACCAAAGTCTTTTGGTAATAAAATCGCAGAGCGATCCACGTCTTTAATATTTTTGTATCCGCATAATGCCATGGAAATATCTAATTCGTTCTGCATCAGTCCTAAGGCTAATTTTACACCCTTTTCGCCGTAAGCCCCAAGGCCGTAGATATATGGGCGACCAATGTAAGTACCTTTAGCTCCCATCGCAATCGCTTTTAAAACATCTTGACCAGACCTTATTCCCCCATCCAAGTGAACTTCAATCTTATCTCCAACCGCTTCTAGTATAGACGGTAAGGCCTCCATAGAACTGATAGCGCCGTCTAACTGGCGGCCACCGTGGTTTGAAACTATGAGTGCATCAGCACCAACCTGAAGCGCCATCTTGGCATCCTCTTTGTCTAGAATGCCCTTTAAAATTACCTTGCCACCCCAATATTCCCTAATTTTTGAAATTTTGTCCCAATCTAAAGCAGGGTCGAATTGAGTGTGGGTCCATTCTGACAAGCTCGAAGTGTCACCAACACCAGATACATGCCCAACTATATTGCCAAACGTGCGACGCTTAGTTTGCAGCATTTCCAAGCCCCAAGTCCATTTGGTTGAAAGATCTAACATATTTCTAAAAGTTGGTTTGGGCGGAGCTGATAACCCATTTTTAAGGTCTTTATGTCTCTGACCTAAGATTTGCAGATCAAGTGTAATTACAAGTGCTGAGCATTTAGCAGCTTTCGCTCTGTCTATTAAACTATGGACAAATCCGGTATCTTTCATGGTGTATAACTGAAACCAGAATGGTTTGTCGGTATTTTTCGCAACGTCTTCAATTGAACAAATTGACATTGTAGATAAGGTGAACGGCACTCCAAAATCTTCAGCTGCTTTGGCAGCCTTAATTTCGCCATCAGCCCGCTGCATGCCGGTGAGGCCTACTGGTGCCAAAGCTACTGGAATTGTTACAGGTTGCCTAATCATCTCCGAGTTGGTTTTGCGGTCTGTCATATCGACTGCAACACGTTGGCGCAGGCGGATTTTCTTGAAGTCAGACGAATTGTCCTCGAGCGTTTGCTCGTCCCAACTTCCGGACTCAGCATAATCATGAAACATCTTCGGAACGCGTTTTTTGTAAATTCTTTGCAGGTCTGAAATATTTGTTATTACTGGCATAATGATCCGGCTTTATCTGATTTCAAGGTAACGGTTTACAAATTTCATATTACAAAACATGGCATCTTAAGTTTACTTAGCAACCTCAGGCAGCGTGAGCACCAGTAGCTAAACTTTCAACAAATTTACAAATTTCATCCACAGATGCTCCATCAGCAAACTTTTCTACAATTGCAGATCCTACCACTGCGCCATCGGCTATGGATGCGATTTCACGCGAATTTTCTGGGGTTTTTATCCCAAAGCCTACCACTACAGGCAAATCTGTTTTTGATTTAATTCGGGCTACTTCCGGTCCGACATTGTTTGCCTTCGCCGACGCTGCACCAGTAATACCTGTTATTGACACGTAATAAACAAAACCAGAAGTGTTCTGCAATACGCGTGGTAGTCTTCTATCGTCCGTTGTCGGAGTGGCCAATCTTATGAAATTTATCCCCGCTGCTTGAGCCGGAATACAAAGTTCATCATCTTCCTCCGGAGGAAGATCAACAACTATCAAACCATCGATGCCACACTCTTTGGCATTCTCCAGAAACTTCTCAACACCATAGCTGTAAATTGGATTGTAATAGCCCATTAGAACAATAGGGGTTACATCGTCGACCAATCTAAATTTCTTTGCCATATCCAATGTTTTTTGAAGTGTCATTCCTTCTTTGAGTGCCCTTTGACCAGCTAATTGTATCGTTGACCCATCTGCCATTGGGTCGGTGAAAGGAAGTCCTAACTCAATGATATCAACTCCCGAAGCTGGTAGTCGCTCCATCAATTCGTAAGATAGTTCTAAATTGGGGTCACCTGCCATTATGTAGGATACGAAGGCTTTCTTAGATTCTGCTTTAAGTTGAGCAAATTTTTTATCAATACGTGTCATTAAATTTCCTTTCGCCCATCCGTTATTTTAGTCTTGTGAACCAAAATTTCTAGTTGGGCAAGAGATAGTCTTAATAGTTTATTGCAAGTCTAGGACTGTCAGCTTAAAAGCTAGACGAAGTTATAGTCAAGGTTGTCTCTAATGGGTTTTAAAATGGGTATAGTTGGCTTGCCAAATGTTGGTAAGTCGACACTATTCAATGCGCTAACGAAAACAGCAACTGCACAAGCAGCAAATTTTCCGTTTTGTACAATTGAGCCAAATATTGGCGAAGTATCTGTTCCGGATGACCGCTTGGATAAGTTAGCCAAAATCGCTGCTTCACAAAACGTCATTCCAGCAAGAATGACATTTGTTGATATAGCTGGTTTGGTTAAAGGGGCTTCTAAGGGCGAAGGCCTCGGAAATCAGTTTCTGGCAAATATCAGAGAGGTAGATGCGGTTGCACATGTCTTGCGTTGTTTTGAGGACTCTGATGTGACCCATGTTGAAGGAAGAGTTGATCCTTTAGCTGATGCAGACACAATCGAAACTGAATTGATGTTAGCTGACATCGAAAGCATTGAAAAGCGCTTGCAAAACCTGAGCCGCAAAGTGAGGGGTGGAGATAAAGAAGCAGTCCAACAGGAAAGGCTGTTACAGTCAGCATTAAAACAGTTAGAGCAGGGTATGCCAGCTAGATCTGTTTCAGTGGAAGATGAAGATCAAAAGGATTGGCAAATGCTGCAGCTGTTAACTGCTAAGCCAATATTATACGTATGTAATGTTGAGGAAAATTCGGCAGCAACTGGAAATAGTCATTCAAACAAAGTTGCTGAAATGGCGTCCTCACATAATGCAGGGATGGTAATTATCAGTGCGCAAATTGAAGAAGAAATCAGCCAGTTGGAGTCTGACGAAGCACAGATGTTCTTGGAAGAGATGAAACTATCAGAGGCCGGTTTGGATCGACTTATAAGGGCTGGTTATGATTTACTAAATCTGGAAACTTATTTTACTGCCGGTCCTAAGGAATCTAGGGCATGGACTATTAAAAAGGGTACAAAAGCACCAGTAGCCGCTGGCGTCATTCATGGCGACTTTGAGAGAGGCTTTATTCGTGCGGAAACCATCTCATATAAAGACTATATTGCATTTGAGGGTGAGAGTGGCGCTAAAGAAGCTGGGAAAATGCGGATTGAAGGCAAAGCGTACGTAGTAGAAGATGGAGACGTAATGCATTTTCTTTTCAATACCTAGATCTTTTTGGTGGCAAGGTCATTCGTTGTTTTGAAAGAATGAAACAGTCTAGAATGGGATCAAAAAAATTGCTCTTGTCAACAATCTTTCAACCGCTTAGACACAGTCTTGGAGATGTGGCCGAGTGGTCGAAGGCGCTCCCCTGCTAAGGGAGTAGGCGGGAAACCGTCTCGAGGGTTCGAATCCCTTCGTCTCCGCCACTATACCAATATATATTATTGATATAATTATATATTATATATTTGGCCGTTATCTACCCACCAGCCTACCCACCATTAATCAGAACTATAACACCCGTTATTCGCACCTTAGCGAGTGCAACATTAGCAACGGTCTCGTAGTAATAGGTCCGCGGATCGAGTCCGTGTGGGGGCACCACTTAATCATAAATAAATTATTGTTTTGCTTGGAAGTATGCCCAGAAACCCGATGGTAGCAAAAACAAATGATACCTATTTAAGAAGCACTCTTTTAATTTTTTTGAAAATTGAAAATACGGCAATAGTAACTGAAAACATAGAGGCTAAAATTACGGAAAATAGTGAAGAGGAAGTGGTCGATGATACAGTTATTGACAAAAAGCCCCTGCTTATTACTACAACTAAGCTTTTATTTGATACGAGAAGCAATTCACAGTTTAGTTTTGCACAAAAAATAGACGATAGCATTTAATTGCGCATTTTTTATCCACAAATAGTAGGTTTTTAAAAAAAAAATATAACCTTGGGCACATTGCAAATCAATATTTCAAGTAGTAAAAAAAACAAAAATCACTTGGCCCCGATGACACAAACACTATCCAATCGAAAAATTTGGTTAATTATGTATTTTCCTATAACAGTGGTTTTGTCATTTTTGTTTACAACAAGTATAGCCTCACATGAGATGGCTAAATATACAGTTCGTAATGAAATTCTTAGCCCCGATTTAGAAAAAATCATTGAAAAAGGATTTTTGACAGTAGCTATGAATAAGAATGATCGCGTTCCATTTTTTTATAGGACTGATGATAACAATACAATTGGAACAGACGTCGATCTGGCAAACAAAATATCTAGCTCTCTGGGAGTCAAACTTAAACTTTTACGTAACGCAAATACTTTTGACGAGGTTGTTGACCAGGTTGCCTTAGGCAAAGCTGACCTCGGCATAAGTAAAATTTCTCGGACACTAGAAAGATCTAAAAGAGTAGTATTTAGTTCTCCATATATGACATTGCGACAAGCAATTTTATTAAATAGAAAAGAGTTGGCAAAAATTAAAAAAGGCAGATCTCTCGAGTCTTTAGTTCAAAACTTTGATGGGACTTTGGGCGTAATTGAAGGCTCTTCTTTCTCAAGATATGCAATTAATAATTTTCCAAAAGCAATACTAAAAGAATATGCAAATCTTGAAGAACTTATTTTTTCTTTAATCTCAGGGAACATCACAGCCCTATATTTGGATGAGTTTGAGGTCCAAAAAATCATGCAATCTGAGAAATCTTACTCTTTGCTTTTGAGACCTGTCGCGTTTGATGATCAGTTAGATACTATTGGTATAGCAGTGTCTATTGAAAATACGACTCTTCATAGTTTTGTAGAGATGTTTTTGGAACAAAATTTTAACAATATAGGTATAAAAGAATTACTGGATAAAGCACGACAAATAGAAGATGAAAAATATTAATGTCGACTTTAATTTTAATCTTGAAACATCCGTTAGCCGTAATCTTCGCTATTATTAGTGGGTTGGTCTTTGGTCAATATTTTCCTCAGTTATCGATTAGTTTAGAATTTTTGTCTTCAGTTTACATAAACCTTCTTAAGGTTGTGACGCTACCTTTGATGATTTCTGCAGTTATTTTTAGCATCAGCCGTCTGTTTGGAGATGGTAACGCAAAACAACTTTTAGCAAGATTTTTGCTTGTTTTTTCTATCTTTCTTCCCCTAACAATAGCTATCACACTAATAGTGGGGCTCTTATTTCAGCCGGGGGGTGGTTCTGGATCTGAAAATCAGAACTCTTTGGGTTTGTTAGTAGAAGAAACAAGCTCCGAACCTATCGAAAGTATGAAACTTTTTGGTAATAATATTGAGGAAGCGACATTATCATTCGCGGAAATTTTATTAGACATTGTCCCAAGTAATATTTTTTCTGCTATGGCAGAAGGAAAAGCTTTATCTGTTCTGATATTTGCTCTTTTTTTTGGTTCTGCATTAGGTTCAGTCTCGGCCACCCTAAAAGGCACTCTCACTTCGGCAGTAGAAGGCGTCTATAGAACTTGTTTAATGTTCACTAGTTGGTTAATCGTCCCCCTTCCCCTAGCGCTTTTTGCAGCTGTATCAAGCCAAATTGGAAAAACCGGGTTTGGACCTTTTGTAGTTATGGGAGACTTTCTCTGGACACTTTTAGTTGCTTCTTTAGTAATTTTACTCCTATCTGTGGTTGTTTTGTGGAGGAGGTCTCAACAAACTTTTTTGTCGGTGATTGAGGCGATTCAATTACCTGTATCTGTTGCGCTTGCAACGAGAAGCAGTGTTGCAAGCATGCCTTCAATGATTGAAGGGTTGCATAGACTTAAATTCTCAAAATTTGAGGCTGAACTTTTAGTGCCCTTATCTGTTTCATTAGCAAGAATTGGACCGACAGTATTTTACATTATAGCTACAATGTTTATATCAGAACTTTATGGAAGGCCAATTGAGTTTGGTGAATTAATACTGGTTGGATTGGCGTGTTTTTTAGCTGGGATGGCGTCAGCTGGCGCAAGTGGAATAGTAGCGCTGTCAATGGTAAGCATAGCCTGCGGTTTTCTAGGTTTGCCCTTTGAAGCAGCTTTGATCTTATTTATAGCTGTCGATGTAATTAGTGATGTACTGAGAACAGTTCTACTCGTGGTAGGAAACATGGCAATCTCTGCTTTAGTTTGTCCAAAAAAACACCAAAAAACAGAGATGACGATAAATGACATTTGAATTGGGGGTATTAGGGGGGATGGGGCCTGAAGCAACAACATCGTTTTTGAAGAGATTAATTGAACTTACTCCTGCATGTTGTGACCAAGATCATATCTCATCAGTTACTTTAATGGACACAAAGATCCCAGACAGGTCAACTTCAATTATAGAAGGTTCGAACGAACCACTTAGGCATTTAATAAAGGGAGTAAAATATCTTAACTTTCTTGGGTGTAAATACATTGTTATGCCTTGCAATTCTGCTCACTTTTGGTTTGAAGAATTACAGGCTATTTCAAATGTACCAATATTAAATATGCCTGAAATCACAATCGCCGCTGCTCAAAAGTCTGAAGTTCAAGAAGCTGAATTATGGGCCACGGATGGCACCATCTCTTCGGCAATTTTTCAAAAACCTGCTCACATTCACAATTTTGAGATTTGCTTGCCCGATGAGATTACGCAGAATTTAATTAATTTAGCTATAGGTTATGTAAAAAGTGGAAAAATTCAGAAAGCTAGACGTTGTGTTCAAAAAATTCTTGATAAAAATACCCATAAATCATTAAAGGCAAGTGACAAAACAATTATCTTGGGCTGTACAGAATTATCACTTTTGGCCTCAGAAATTTCTTGCTATAATTATTTCGATACCCAAGAATGTTTGGCTCATGAATGTGTTCTAAAAGCGAGTATTAAAAATTAATCATAGTGGTTGTTCATTTATTTTAAACTGGATTGGAGATTGTTTTGAAACGCGTTAACATATCAGCTAAAAATCAGATAAGAGGTAAGATTATAGCCTTAGATCCAGGACCTAGTGTTTGCATGGTTACAATTGACTTACTAGAATATAATACTGATGAAAATATATATTCTTCAATTCCCGTAGACCAGGTTGATGAGTTAAATCTTAAGTTAGACGATACGGTGATTTGTTTATTTCCAGCGTCTTCTGTGATGATAGCAAAAGAATAAATTTGGTACTATATCAATATCTGGAAACGCCAATACCGCAGTCTGAGCTAATCTAATTTAAGAAGAAAGATACCAACAGATAGTATGGCTAGTAGTTAATCATCTAACCTCAAGCCTTCCCACTCTTTTACTTCTGGATAGAATTGTTCCCGCCACTTAATCACTTTCGGATTCATAACCCTCCGCCATTTAAACATAATTAATATAATAGAAACAATAGGTTGTGGATATTAATTATTATTCGCCCCCATATTTGCCCCCACAATATTGACTTATTACAGCTTTTATGGCGCGTCCATGCGCGTCCATGCGCGTCTTGTGCTTTTTGTGTGTGTTTACGGGTTTCTATCTGTCACAATCTACTAAGTACTCCCCTACCCAACTTTAAATTGCTTTTTTTCACTCGCTGTCGCAAATTCACATGTGAGGCAAAAGCAAAATGGTTTTGCCCCACAATAGAAGAAAAAATTTCCTCAGTTTGCCCTAAATTAGTGGGTGGGGGCCAAAAACAAGAATAAGTAAGCTAGAAAAGAACATTAAGCCCAGAAAGAAGCTGTACAAATTTAATTTTTTGAAAATTTATGCACATATACTTCGTTTTGATAATTTATAATTAAATCAATTAGAAATTT
>NZ_CBFHHX010000005.1:124914-179869 GCF_965655845.1 Candidatus Salinivivens marinus | reverse complement strand
TATGTGGAAGAGGATCGCACCCTGGTGGGGCGCCTAGACTTCAAATCTAGTGAGAGGCGTACCACGTCTCTGGTGGGTTCGACTCCCACGCTCTTTCGCCAAATATTTTAATTAATTTGTAGTCAAAAATTTAACTTAAGAAGAAATTTTGGTTATTGGCTTTTTAATGGCCTTTAAAGTGTTAGCTTTCGACCTGTATCTGACCTGGTTCTTTAGTCTCTATAACTTGGCCAATTACTGCACAAGGTACAACACTATTTTTTTTAAGGTCGGTCAAAAGTGTCTTAAGCCGGGCTTTTGGTACCGACATCAGTAAGCCACCTGAAGTCTGCGCATCTGCTAACAAGAGTTGAAAGTTATGGCTTATGTCGGCCGAAAATGTTGTTAGTGGAGCTGCAGTTTTGAGATTGCGCTCAGTACCTGATGGGCAGAGGCCTTTATCAAGGAGATCCCCTACACCTTTGAAGAGGGGTATTTGAGAATAGAACAGCTTGGCACCAAGTTTTTTTTGATTAGTAATTGAGGATGCTTTCAGCATATTACCAAGATGTCCAAGCAAACCGAAACCGGTAACATCAGTAGCAGAGTCTATATTATTATCTATCATTACTGAGGCTGCAGTATTATTGAGAGTGGTCATCGACAGGATGGCCTCATCTAATCTGCTGGAGGTTAAGTATCCTCGTTTGGCGGCTGTAGTTAACACACCTGTGCCAATCTTTTTAGTTAAGACTAAATAATCACCTTCTTTTACGCCAGTATTATCGATGATTTTGTCTGGATGTACTACGCCTGTCACAAAAAGACCAAATTTTGGCTCTTTATCAACAATTGAATGGCCACCTGCAATCGAAATTCCAGCTTTGCTACAAATACTGGCTGCGCCCTTTAGAACGGCACCGAGCTGATCTACGCCTAATACTTCAATCGGCCAACTAACAAAACTGAGGGCACTAATCGGCTTTGCGCCCATGGCATAGATATCACTAAGGGCATTGGCGGCAGCAATCCTCCCATAATCAAATGGATCATCAACAATCGGTGGGAAAATATCGACGGTCTCGACTAGTGCTAGTTCAGCAGAAAGCTGATAAACTGCAGCGTCATCAGATCCAGCGTGGTCTACCAATAAATTTGGGTCATCCGCCTTGGGAAGATGGGCTAGCGCTTGGGCTAGATCAGCTTGTGCAATCTTTGCAGCGCAACCCGCCGATTTTGCCATGCTGGTCAGAGAGGGTGCGGTGGACATTGTCTTTAACCTTTCATAGCGACTTTAAACTAAACTAATTCTGGATCATAAACTTGAAATTGCCTATCCTTGAAATCCTGTGTCATGGGAATGTAGACATTTTGCCAGCGTGTTGCAGTAATACGCAATAGTAAAAGTTCATATATTAAATAAAGATAAGATATCCTTAGACTGGCAATTCTTAATCTTATATCCATTTTCGATAATGTCGTTTTGGTATTACCAACCTGCTGCGGACGTTCCTGGCAACGGACCCTCAGACCAAAAACGAGGTGCCATAAGGGACATCTCGACGATCTGAAGCATAACCTTATCTTTGGAGGTGAGAGATACAGCTTCAAGTAATAAAAGAAGCCGCCCTGCTTTGGTTTTTTCCCAAAACCACTCTCCCATTAGTTCTAAGTCATCGATATTGTCGCGGTGGGTGCGTGTTTCGGTGTAGTAGGCTTCCAGATCCTCGACTACTAGTTTCAGAAGTGGAATTGCAGGCATGCCTTTTCTAGGACTTTTTGGAATTTCTCCGTCGAGAAAACTAGCAACGAAGGGCGCTAACTCTTCGATCGCAAGCCCGCTGGCACCAACTGTTGTGCGCCCCCGCGCTGCGATTGCGGCGGCGTAATCTGGTCTTAAAGCCTCCATTTCGTTTCTGACTTCGGATAGAATAACATCTACATCGCCAATGTCACTTACATTCAGAACCAACTCAGGTGGTAGCGCATAGCCCATGCGCCCCTCCTTAACAGGAATAATTTCGGGGAAATCTTCGATGACAGGGCCGTCGCTTGCCTCCAGTAATTCGAATGCTGCACGAATTACTTTTTTCTGAAATTCTGGGTCGTTAGGCTTTCCCATGCTTCTTCCCATTGGAAAATCCAAGAACAAAGAACGAGGGGGGCGAATTACTTCAATGTGTTCTCTTACGAAACCTACCAGTATTGTTGATAAACCTTCTGATTCAAAATAATGAGCCAGCCCGCACACGGCGCGCGTGCAAAACGGTCATATGGGTATTAGAAAGACCGTGTTTACACCTTCCTCCTTCATTTGAGCCGCAACTGCTCGTGCTGATTTTTCCATCGTAACAGGATCTGCTGCACCCATGAAAGAATAATGCTCGTCTGCAACTGAAGCAATTTCTCCATCGGCTGCCATTTCTTCTAGTCTGTCGAGTGGTATAATTGTGTTTAGATCTTGTTGCCATGCAGATCTGTCAAATTCTACAGCGACGTGTGTCATTACCAAGTCACGGTCAGTTTTGTGAATGGTCCTTGAATCCTTCGCAAGCCAAGAAAATGGCTTGTCGCCTCGTCTTGAAACGGCTGCTGTCGAAACGATTGATACACGCCGCTCATTGGCGGGTACTGGTTTTGTCCATGAATAATTAGTTGGAACTGTAAGCTCAAGATTTGATATAAAGCGTCTGCCGACAGCTGGCATTTCGGATATTTTGGTCAATTAATTTTTCCCATCTTGGAATAGCAATATTTTAGTCTCAGAATGAATTATCTAGGCATATTCAGCAACTAAAATCTACTAAATTGTTAATTAAGTTTATCTGAATATTTGGTAAGAGAGTCCTAAAGCCCCATTCTATCAGCGATGCTTACCATTCTATACATTTCCCTCAATACAGGTTTTTCGATCAATTTTCCATCAATTACAACAAGACCAGTATCTGCTTTTTCAAATTCAGCAATAGTCCGTCTTGCACGAGTAATTTGGTCGGGCGATGGTGTGAATACTTCATTTAGAATAGGAATTTGTTTGGGGTGTATTGAGCCCTTACCAGAGAAACCGAGCATACGTGCTTGCTCGGCGGCTACTCTCATACCATCGAGGTCCTCTAAATCCATATATGGTACATCTATAACGTCTAGACCAGCACTAGCTGCTGCATGAACCACCTTTGAACGTGCATAAAGCAAAGGTTCCCAAGCCATGTCACAACGTAATTCAGGCGCCATATCAATAGCACCAAAGAACATAGCATCTATTCGAGAACTCGAATGGGCAATTTCGTAGGCGGCTTCTAAGCCCTCATTGGTTTCAATGATGACGTGTAAACGGGTATCATGCCCTGCTTCCGATAATAGTTGATCCAACATTTTTACTTCGTCTGGGCTCCGCACCTTTGGCATCATAAGTGCGGGAGGTGGGGTTTTGGCAGATAAGATGGCATTTACATCTTCAATCCCAAATTTCTCCCGCATTGAATTGATACGAACAATGCGTTCAACACCATCATTGGGCTGTGGTTTACTAAATAGAGCTAGGGCTTTTTGTCGAGCCTCTGCCTTATCCTTTGGTGCGATACCATCTTCTAATTCCACACAAACAATATCTACACCACTGGCGAGGGCCTTGGGAAACATATCAGGTCTAAGTCCTGGCACAAAAATGAAACTTCGACGTGGCTGCATGGAAGTATTTTTAATCATTGGTCTTTCCTATTTCTTTTCAATAATTTCTGGTGGGTTAAAAGCAGTTATATCTTGAACAGGGCCATCATATATTTCGATTTCAGTTAGACAGCTATGAGCTGCTGGGCCTTGGCCCAGCTTTGAGGTGCCGATATCAGGTGATAACACATTAGGGTTCCCATGCTTACACATGCTTTTAGGATCATTAGGCTCAGCAGGATCATACCACGAGCCAGTGCTTATGATAACCACTCCTGGCATAACATCAGCTGTGATGTTTACTCCACATAGACAGGAACCTCTACCATTGAATACTCTAACGATGTCACCCTGAGTAATACCGCGAGATTTTGCGTCATCGGGGTTCATTTCTAATGGCTGGTGGCCTTTTATTTTTATCGAGGAACTCAAAGTCCCGTTATCCATCTGTGAATGGAGCTTTGTCTTAGGTTGGTTTGAGATGAGATGCAGTGGATAGGCTTTCTCTTCTGCGCCTAACCATTCGTCTGGTTCCATCCATGTCGGATGGCCCGGGCAGTCATTATAATTAAAACTATCAATTGTCTTAGAAAATATTTCAATTTTTCCACTGGGAGTTTTTAAGGGATTTTTGTCAGGATCTTTAAAGAAATCTGATAGAAAAATGCGGTCTTCTTTTAAATCGGGTGATTTATAGAAGCCGGCTTCACGGAAACTTTCATAATCGGGCATTTGAACATTTAATTTTGCAGCTCGCTTACATGACTGTTCCCAAATCCATTTTTGCCAGTCTTCTGCAGATCGGCCTTCGGTAAAAGAATCTTCGGTGTTCATGCGGCGCGCTATTCCAGCAAAAATATCATAATCGTTCTTAGCCTCACCAACAGGCTCAATGGCCTTGTCCATCGAAATCACAAAAGGATCACGAGGTGTCATTCCAATATCTTGCCTTTCAAGCGTGGTGGTGCAGGGAAGGATTATATCGGCATGCCGCGCTAGAGCATTCCAGCACCATTCATTTACAACGACAGTCGAAGGTTTCTCCCAGGCTTTTCTCAATCGACCAAGATCTTGATGGTGATGAAACGGATTACCTCCGGCCCAGTAGATCATATCAATATCTGGATAAGTGTACTCACGACCATCATAATCAAACTTCTGGCCAGGATTCAGTAACATATCGCTTACCCGAGCAACCGGAATGAAATCAGTTACTAAGTTTTTCCCCTGAGGAAGGGGAGCATATGGCATTTTGAAAACATTGTTGCCTAGGTAATTTGTTATAGTATAGCCATAGGCTACTCCACCGCCAGGTTTGCCCATTTGACCAAGCATTGCAGCCAGAGCAGTTACTGCCCAGAATGGCTGCTCACCATGCTGCTGGCGGGTCAACGACCAACTGACTGTAAGCATAGTTCGTTTCTTAGCCATCTCACGCGTCAAGGCAATGATGTCTTCTTCAACCATACCGCTGATATCAGCGGCCCACGCAGGTGTTTTGGGAACGCCATCTTTCCGGCCAAGCAAATAGGCTTGAAATTTTTCAAAACCCTCGGTGTATTTATTTAGGAAATAGTCATCGTGCAAATCCTCAGTAAGCAACTGATAGGCCATAGCCAGCATTACAGCTACATCGGTATTGGGTCGCAACGTATACCATGCTTCGTCAATATCTGATTTTACATCAGAGCGACGTGGGGACAGATTTATAAATTTTGTACCAGCTGAGGCAGCCTCTATTACCCCGAGCCGTTGGATGTGAGCACCAGTTCCACCGTTGCTGATCTGACTATTAAATGCAGGCAATCCTCCAAAAGCTACCATTAACTCAGTATTTTCACAAACAGATTGCCAGCTTGTTTGCAAAGTCAATAATTCCATTAAATTACCGCCCAAAACATGTGGGATGATGACTTCAGCGGCAGCATAACTATAAGTGTTTTTCGATGAGGTATACCCGCCGATCGAATTAAGGAAACGGTGAACCTGGCTTTGAGCATGATGAAAACGGCCAGCGCTCGCCCATCCGTATGATCCAGCATAAATTGCCTGATTACCCTTTGTTTTGATGACGCGCTTTAGTTCATCTGCTACAAGTTTTTCAGCCTCATCCCAACTTAATGTAATGAAACGTTCACTACCCCTTTTATGTGTTGCTGTTCCGGGCCCACCTTTCAGCCAACTCTCACGTACTGCTGGTTTGGTTATCCTTGTGCGATCCTCAAGTAAATCAATTATTGATGGACCAATTGGCGATGGATCAGGATCTTGGCTGAAGGGATTAAGTTCTGAAAGCCGTCCATTTTTGACTACAAACTCATAAACTCCCCAATGTGAACTAGTGAGTCCCATAATTAATTCATTCCAGTTTTGTTGGTAATATCAAGAGTTATACTTTCCTGTAAGTCAAGTTTTGCCATTTTAGATTTTTTCTTATTTTTGTCGTAAAAAGGTAAAGCAATAATCTTACAGGTATGCTTAGAGCTATCCAAATTGCCAATATAATAATTGTTTCCTATGTGATCCTCTGCCAAGTTAAATCTGACATAACCAATTCCTGCATTGAATTCAGGTGAATAGGTGCCGGTCGTTACATATCCCACAATATTTTTGCCATCATGAATAAAATCACCACCCTTCGGTGTATAGCTCCGTGCTAGCATCCCATGAATTCGGTTGCCCGTATTCCTCTTTTTAAGGGCTTCGTATCCGATGAAATATTTTTTATCCCTATCGACAAATCTGCGAAGTCCCGCTTCATCGGGTGCCATGCTTGTATCAAAATCACTGCCACTATCTAGAATACCTGCCTCTATTCTGCGAATATTCATAGCCTGCATACTACTGAAAATCATTCCATATTTTTTACCAGAAGTGATTAGCTCGTTCCACAAACGCATATAATCTGTATTTTGGCCAAGTGTGTATATTTCATACCCTAATTCACCAGTCCATCCCGTTCTCGATATGAATACTGACTGTTCCCCAATTGTATAAAACCCAGCTTTAAAATATCCCATGCAATGATCGACACCACCATTTGTGGCTAAATTTATGACTGCAAGCGACTTTGGCCCTTGCAACTGAAGGACGCGCGATTGTGGGTCAGAAATTGACACATTATAATTATGTTTATGAGCGAGAAACCAGGTATCTAGGTCACCATCAGGATGCACGAACCAATACTTTTTATCATCGAGGCGAAATAAGATGCCATCCATAAAAAGGCCACCTTGGTGGGTGCAGGCAAGCGTATAATGTCCGCTACCAACTTTCAGCTTGTCGCTGTTGCGAGTAAAAATTCGGTTTAAAAATTCAACAACATCTGGTCCGCTTATCTCAAGGGGTCTTTCAGGAACATCAAAAAGGGCAGCTCTATTTCGCAACGCCCAGTACGCTTGCTGGATGTCTTCTCCATTGTAATGGACAAAAAACCGACCAGCCGCCAATCGCAGAATGGTATTTCTGTTAGCATAGCACTCGTGAAAAGGTGATAATGAATTACTACCCGTATAAACGGGATGCGCATTACCTAAATTAGGGAGGGCTAGCCCAGGTTTAGTCATCATGATCACCCTTTGTCATGTACGAAACAGAGTTTGTTTCCGTCGAGATCTCGAACGTAGGCATAGTATATTTTTCCATCCGCAGGTCGATAACCTGGAGCGCCCTCATCCTTTCCTCCTGCATCAATACCTGCTCTATGACAGTTTGCTACGATTTCAATGTTTTCTACCGAGAATGCGATCATAGTCCCATTTCCAGAATTTGCGTGGTTACCGTCAAAGGGTTTGGTTATATAAAATTCAATATTTTCTGGTTTGTTTAGAAGAGAGTAAGCAGCAAAATCGTTATTAAGTTCTACACGGATCATATTCATTTTTGGCATTAATTGATCATAAAATTTAACTGCACTTTCCAGGTTGTTTGTCCCAACCATCACATATGCAATCATTTCTTAATTCCTCTAACAAGCATTAACGCTGGCAAGTTTCGTAATTTTTGTTTTGCCATACTGGCACCTCTATTCGATCAAGAGGTGGTTTCCCTAGAACAGAGTCACTGAGTTTTTCGGCAATCATTATGGTGGGACTGTTGGTATTTCCATTGGTTGCCGCAGGCATGATTGATGCATCTATAATTCGTAGCTTTGAGATGCCATGAACCAAACCATTCGGATCGACTACTGCTTCGCGGTTGTTACTAGCTCCCATACGAGCAGTCCCGGAAAGATGCCATTGTGTATTAAGTTTTTCTTCAATACAGACATCTAACCCACTATCTGATTGCGTGGCATTGCCAGGATAAATTTCTTCGCCGCAAAATGGCTTGAATGCAGGTTGTTTCACAATCTCACGTACAATTCTTATGCCTTTGCGTAACAGGTCGCGATCACGAGGGTCCTTCAAGTAATTTGCTAGAATTTGCGGTGGTGTTGCGGGGTCAGCATTCCGAAGAGTGATATTGCCTCGACTGAAGTTACGCATAAGTCCAACATGGATTTGAAAAGCATGCTCAGGTAGAGGTTTCCATGTTTGGTCATCTACTGCGGCGGGTGAAAGCGTTAATTGAATATCAGGATATTCAACTCCGGCTCCTGATCGTACGCAGGCTACAGCTTCGAATTGATTCGAAGCACAGATACCATCACGGCGTAAGATCCAGCGAATCCCGGCAAATGTTCGACCAATGAGCCGAGTCTGGGGCCAAATAGAAACTGGCTGTAGGCACCGATATTTGAGGACAAAATCAGGATGATCGTTGAGATTTTGGCCAACGCCTGGCAGATCTGCAACAATAGGGATGCCATGTTCCTTTAGATGTGAGGCGGGGCCTACTCCAGATAGCATCAACAACTGTGGACTGCCCACCGCACCTGCACTTAGGATGACTTCTTGCAATGCCTCAACTTTAATGGTCTCTCCATTTGCTTTGTTGTAGCTAATACCAATAGCTTCATTGCCATTGAAAAGAATCTTTTGAACTTGCGCATCGGTTATAACTTTTAGATTTTGTCTTGGTCGGGCTGGATCAAGATAGGCCTTCGCCGTGCTGTTTCTCTCGCCATTATCGATGCTCATGTCAAAAACACCAAACCCTTCTTGGCGATACCCGCAGATATCATCGGTGACTGGATACCCTGCTTCACTACCAGCGTCGAGAAATGCCTTATATAACGGGTTTTGAGGTTTGGGCCTGTGAACTACTAAAGGACCATTACCGCCCCGATATTCGCTCTCACCTCCGGAGTAATTCTCAAGGCGTTTGAAGTAAGGCAACACGTCTGCATAGCCCCAGCCCTCGCAACCCGATTGTCGCCATCCTTCAAAATCTAGTGCATGACCACGAATAAAGCATAGGCCGTTTATAGATGAGGACCCACCCAGTGTTTTGCCACGATCATGGGTGATTGTACGTCCCCCCAATTCAGGTTCAGGTTCACCGAGGTAGGCCCAGTTATATTTGGTAGTTTGGAGATTTTTTAGAACTGCAGCTGGAATTTTAAGAGACAAAGCATTGTTTTTTGGTCCAGCTTCAACGAGAAGAACACGATTTCTACCGTCTTCGGTGAGACGATTTGCTAGCACACAGCCAGCCGAACCGGCGCCAACAATTATAAAATCATACTTCATTAATTCTCTCGCAATTCGTAAAAACAGTAGTTAAAAATTCTACTAGTTAAAATAAGCTTAATCTAAAACTGACCCTTTGACAATTAACTTACCAATAGTTAGTTTAAATAAGGTTTGCATACAGGCATGAATGATTAATGGAAAAATGGTCCACGATAGCCTTGGCTCGCTTTGCTTGCCTCTACGCAGGGGCTATATGGGGAATTTTCTGGATCCCAGTGCGAGCCATCAATGATGCTGGTATTCATGGGTTATGGAGCTCGGCGATTTGGTTCGCTGTTCCTACGATAATTCTTTTGCCAGTAACGGTTTTAAGATTTAAATCGATAAAAATTGCAGGCATTAGTCTTCAAATTACTGCCATTCTTTCGGGTGTTGCTTTGCTCTTTTACACGCTTGCATTTCTTTACACTGACGTTGTTCGTGCAATGCTCCTTTTCTATTTGACACCCGTTTGGAGCACATTATTGGCAGCCATAATTCTTCACGAAACCATTACATGGCAGCGCATTCTTGCCATAATTCTTGCAATAATGGGGATGTTGATCATTTTTGGTTTGGGGCAAAACTTTCCCATCCCTAAAAACGTTGGTGATTGGTTAGGTATTCTTTCTGGAATTATATGGGCGATTGCTACCATTCGTATACGCAAGCATGAAGGACATTCAGCGGTGGATATGACAATCGGCTTTTTTTTCTGGAGCTTGATTGCTTCTCTCATTTTATGTTCTTTTTTGGATGCTAATCAATTTCCATCAATTGAAAAAATATTTGGTATTCTACCCTGGCTTTTTGCTTTTATGGCTATTTTTGTTATCCCGGGGGCTTTTGCATCATTGTGGGGCCCAAAGTACGTCAGTCCAGGCCTTGTTGGCTTACTAATGATGACTGAAATAATCTTTGGGTCTATCACAGCTGCACTATTTGCCAATGAACCGTTCGGTATTAGAGAAAGCCTTGGTATTATCTTGATAATATCGGCAAGTGTGCTCGAACCATTGTCTGAGATTATTAGAAATCGATCTGTTAAGAATAGTTCTGCTGACTAAGCAAACATTTATTGCGGTCGAAATAGCTCTGGACTTAGGGCGATCTTAGCGATGGTTTTGATTTTCTCGCGAGCATCTTTATGATGTTTTTGTTCGTCTAAAGATGCTCCTACAAGATAGAGTGTAGTAAACTCAAATTCATTGAGTGCCTTTTCGCAATCAGGTGTGATGGCAAATAATCCCGCACGCACCCATATTCCATCAATTAAGGTGCCAAGAAGATTGGCGACTTCCGGCACTCTGTCCCCCTCAAGAAAATGCCTAAGTTCATGTGATAAATTACTTTTAATACGAGCATTGTTGGCTGCCTGTACTCTTTGACACATGGCATTGTGGGGAACTTCTGCTAAGAGAGATACCCAGGCTTGGCAGACTTCCCGGTTGTAAATTGTTTCTGAAAAGTTTGCGTAAGCAATGGCCCAAAATCTTTCATACGGACTTTCAGCGTGCCGATAAAGACGCAATAGAGACATACTTAATACTGAATTTGAGCGTCTAAAAACAGCCTCAAGTAATGCGCTTTTGTCCTTAAAGTGATGAAGAACAACGCCTTTTGATACGCCGGCTATTTCGCCAACTTTCTCAAGTGTTGTGCCTCGTAAACCATATCTGATGACCGCTTCAAATGCTGCTTGTGAGAGCTCTGATCTTCTGATTGAACTAATTGATCGCGCCTGCATTTTAAAAATATCACATAAATTAGGATCTTTTTAAGGGATAACTGTACTGAAGTGAGAGGTCAACTCAACACTATTGACTTATAATACTTTCTAAGAGAAAGTTTCTATACCACAGGAAAGTTTTGCATCATTGCTGATGTACCTTTGTAATGTGTCGAAAGGGAGGAATAATGTTTAAAAAGTTTAAGACTGCGGCACTTGCCGCTTCAATAGTTGCTTTTGCTAATGGGATAGCTGTGGCAGGAAACGTGCCAGAGTCCTCTGATCCAATCAAAGTGATTAAAAATGACTGGACAGGTCAGCTATTTTCTACAGAAGTAGTTGGTGAACTGCTTAAGGAAATGGGCTATAATATTGAATATGTAAGTGCTGGGGCATTACCACAGCATCCAGGAATTGCTCAGGGTAATCTTCATCTTCAAACTGAAGTTTGGACCAACAATGTTGGCGACCTTTATCCTAATTTTGTAGATAAAGGTGAGATTGTAGTAGTTGGCGATCTAGGTCTCGATCCTAAGGAGGGTTGGGTCTATCCCCCATATATGGAGGAGAAATGTCCAGGTCTGCCAAATTACATGGCGCTTTATGAATGTCAGCAGGCGTTTGCTACTGCTGCAACTTTTCCCAATGGTAGAGTTATTACTTATCCAGCGGATTGGGGTACTCGTTCCCGTGATCTAGTTGCGAGCCTTGAGATGCCGCTTGAACCTATTCCAGGTGGTAGTGAAGGCGCCATGATGGCTGAATTGAAGTCAGCCTATGCCGCCCAGGATCCAATACTGATGATGATTTGGCAACCACACTGGATTTTTGCCGATCTAGATCTCAACTTTGTCGAATGGAATCCAGTAGACGGTGAATGTATTGAAGAGACTCAACAAAAAGAAACCGCGTGTGGCTTCCAGCAGGCTGCCGTTCACAAGGTAGTCTGGGGCGGTTTTGAGGCAAAATGGCCGGCTGCATTCAAAATGGTTTCAAATTTCAAACTCACTAATGAGGATGAGAACTGGGCCATTTTTGAAGTCGATAACAACGGACGAGATGTTGAGGATGTAGCAAAAGAATGGCTTAAAACGAACGAGGCACTGTGGAGGTCCTGGATCGAAGCTGCGATGTAATTTGATTGCATGTTAGAAATTGTTGGAACGGCAGAAACTTCTGCCGTTCTTTGCTTCTTATTAAATTTTTAATGTAATTTAATTTGCATTATGGATTTGATGTGTGTGTAATCAGATGAGCACCTCTATTAGTGGTTCAAGTTTTATTGGGAGGACGCCGCGTGGAGAATTATGATGCTGGTCAAACTGTAAAGCTCTCATGCCGCAATGTATGGAAAATTTACGGTGATACTTCTGATTCATTTTTTATGGACAGAAACGGCAACGTTGATGATCCGCAGGCACATGTAAAAAAAATCCTAAAAAGTGAACACATTGTTGCCAATGCTGATGTTAGCTTTGACGTTTATGCTGGAGAAATTTTCGTTATAATGGGCCTTTCTGGCTCCGGTAAATCAACAATTGTCCGTTGCCTATCTAGGTTGGTTGAACCAACAGCTGGTGATATCATTCTTGATGGCGAAAATTTACTTGAAAAATCAGCAGAAGAGCTCATTGAAATTCGTCGTCACAAAATGGGTATGGTATTTCAGAGCTTTGGTCTTATGCCGCATCTTAACGTGATTGATAATATAGCATTTCCATTGAAGCTTCAGGGTATTGAAAAGGCAGATCGGTATGCTCAAGCTGAAAGAGTTATTGAGCTAGTTGGTTTGCAGGGCCGCGAAAATAATTTTCCAAATGAATTATCAGGAGGCCAACAGCAACGCGTTGGTATTGCGAGGTCACTTGCTGTGGAGCCGGATATTTGGTTACTTGATGAACCTTTTTCTGCTCTTGATCCATTAATCCGGAAACGGATGCAGGATGAGTTTCTTCGTATCCAATCAAAACTTCAAAAATCAATTGTCTTTATTACCCATGATTTTCAGGAGGCCCTACGATTAGCTGATCGAATGGCCATAATGCGTGACGGCATGATCGTTCAAATTGGCCGTCCTGTTGATTTGATCCTTAATCCTGTCGATGATTATGTCAGAGAGTTTACAACCGATGTGCCTTGGGAGTCTGTGCTGTGTGCATCAGACGTTTGCCATAAAACTTCTGCATCTACGAAAGGACTGGGGCGAGTACCTGCAGCTACACAGATCGATAGTTTGCTTGGATATCTTGCCAAGAATGATAAAGGAGTTGCAGTTGAAGCTGAAGACGGCTCGATAATTGGCATTGCAACGGCAAGCGGTGTTCTTGAAGCACTTGCGAACAGCAGCAATGTGCCACCAGCAAATGTCAAAGGAACAAAATGAGTAAGTTTAAACTAGATCCTGGGTTTTTCCCTTGGCTAGTTATCATTTTTATTACCTTAGCGTTGATCGTTTTGCAGGATCACTTAAAATGGCTGGCAAATTATCCGAAGGATTTGGTCATTCCATTTGATCGTTGGCTAAATTCTGGGATGGGTTTTTTGATTACTTATTTCGGCTGGTTTTTTAGAGGTGTATCCTGGTTACTTGAATGGCCTATTGATGGTGTTCGCATAGTACTACAATCTCTACCCTGGGCTGTTATTAGTTTCCTAATCTGTATGTTTGCCTTTATTGCAGCCGGTTGGCGGCTCTCTTTATTTGCACTTATATCATGCCTTTATATGGTAATTATAGGCTATTGGTCTGAAAGCATGAATACACTTTCACTAGTTGCCATTTCGGTTCCTCTTGCTGTGCTAATCGGTTTTGGTTTTGGTGTTTGGGCGTTTCAGTCGCAAGCTGCCAAAAGAATAATAATGCCAATGCTGGATATACTACAAACGGTTCCAGCATTTGCTTATCTTCTGCTAATTTTAATGCTGTTTGGCTTTGGTACAGTCGTAGGACTCATTGCTAGTATCCTATATTCCTTCCCACCGATGGCGAGAAATGTGATTGTTGGGCTTGGTCGAGTTCCTGCAGAGGTCATTGAGTCAGGCCTTATGTCGGGTGCTACACATCGCCAGTTGTTTTGGCAGGTTCGTATTCCAAGTACAAAAAGGCAGCTTCTTTTGGGTGTTAATCAGACGACAATGGCATCGCTTAGTATGGTAATAATTGCCTCAATTATAGGTGGTACGGCAGATATAGGATGGGAAGTTCTATCACAAATCCGTAAAGCTCAATTTGGTGAAAGTCTGCTTGCAGGATTGGTTATTGCACTCATGGCCATACTCATCGATCGTGCAACCTATGGGTTCGCCAAAAATTCCAGTGATTACCAACCAAAATATAGCTCACCTATGTTGTGGTATGGGCTCATAATCATTGGAGGAACTCTGATATTTTTCTTCCTCTCAAGGTTTATACCTGCTCTTGATGTTTGGCCTCGAGAGCTTGAGCTCAATCCAGCGCGCAGCATGAACGAAGGTCTTGAATATATAATCATCAATTACCGGGCGGCTATAGAGACTATAAAGACTGTGGCGTTCTTCTTTGTTATGCTTCCAGCAAAAATTGGTCTTCAGGGCTCGGTAAGTCCATTTACATGGGGCTTTGAATTACAGATTTGGCACTCAGCTAGTTATGCAATCGCGATGACTGGGCTGTCGATTTGGTGCGGTGTTCGCTTTAATATTCAGCTCGGTTTCATGATGTTACTTTTTGCAATTTTCTTTTTTATTGGTCTCACAAAAATGCCGTGGCCAGCAATTCTGATCATCTACACATATATTGCATGGAAACTTGGAGGATTAACTCTTGGCGTCGGCACTTTCCTCGGGCTAGGCTTTCTTGTTGTCAGTGGTATTTGGCCTGAAGCCATGTTATCCCTCTATTTGTGTGGTATCGCCGTTATACTTTCTTTTGTGCTGGGTTCTGGGCTTGGGATATGGGCCGCACATAATTCAACAGTGTCGGCTATTTTGCGACCGATCAATGATACTCTTCAAACTATGCCGTTATTCGTCATTCTCATCCCGTTTGTAATGATCTTTAAAATTGGTGAATTCACCGCTCTGCTTGCAATTATTGCGTATGCAATCGTCCCATCTATCCGATACACAGAGCATGGTTTGCGCAATCTGCCAGAGGGTGTTATCGAGGCTGCCCAGATGATGGGCTGCTCTAAGCAACAGTTATTATGGACTGTAAAGATACCGTTGGCTTTACCGGTTATGATGCTAGGTCTGAATCAAACTATTATGTACGGAATAGCTATGCTTGTTATAGCTGCGCTGGTTGGAACAAATGGGCTTGAGCAAATCGTTTATATAGGTTTGAGCGACGGAAATTTTGGATTAGGCCTGATTGCTGGAATTGGGCTTGCAATTATTGCCATGACAGCAGACAGGATGACTCAGGCATGGAGTTATAAGAGACAAAAAGATCTAGACCTTCAAATTGATTAGATGGAAGCAACCCATAATGGAAAACTTGAGGAAATTTTATATAGACGGTCAATGGGTTGATCCAATATCAACCCGAACAATGCAGGTGGTTAACCCAGCAAGTGAGGAAAAAATTGGTGATGTTGCGCTTGGTAATGCCGAAGATGTTGATCAAGCCGTAGCAGCTGCAAGTTCAGCTTTTGAAAAATTTTCTCAATTCAGTAAGAAAGATCGACTAGATCTCTTAAAAACTTTACTGTTTATCACAGATCGCCGTTTGGAAGACTTAGCCCAGGCTATGAGCATGGAAATGGGTGCCCCGATAACTATGGCAAGGAGTGCTCAAGCTGATGCTGCGACTGGGCACCTCAAGGGGTTTATCGATGCTCTTGAAGATTATGAAGAACGTATCAAATTAAAAAATGGTGATATTATAGTTCGTGAGCCGATTGGCGTTTGTGGGCTAATTACGCCATGGAATTGGCCGATAAACCAAATTACCCTGAAAGTTCTACCTGCATTGGCAACTGGGTGTACTTGTATTTTAAAGCCGAGTGAATATACCCCGATCTCCGCCATGATTTATGCAGAAATCTTAAACGAGGCAGGTTACCCAAAAGGGGTTTTTAATCTCGTTCATGGAGAGGGTCCAGTAGTGGGGACGGCAATGTCTCAGCACCCGGACATTCAGATGATGTCATTTACTGGTTCAACCCGAGCGGGTACTGCTGTCACTTGTGACGCAGCAGAAACCGTCAAGCGTGTCACACTTGAACTTGGCGGTAAATCGCCAAACCTTGTTTTTGCTGATTGTGATCTTGAAGAACGAGTTATCGCTTCTGTAGATGAGTGCATGTTCAATACAGGTCAATCCTGCGATGCCCCCACAAGGTTGTTGGTTGAACGTGCTTGTTATGATGATGTCCTTAGTATTGCAAAGCGAGCAGCTGAACAGACAAATGTTGGCAATCCAGCTGAGGAAGGGGACCATATTGGTCCTTTATTTGACAAGCTTCAATTTGAGCGAGTTCAGAGGATGATCAAGGTTGGGATCGATGAGGGAGCAACATTGTTAGCAGGAGGTTTAGGAAAACCAGAGGGGATGGATAAAGGCTGGTTTGTTAAACCAACAATCTTTTCAGATGTTTCGAATGATATGAGAATCGCTCAAGAAGAAATATTTGGTCCTGTTCTAGTGATAATCCCCTTTGAAAATGAAAGTGAGGCTGTTGCCATCGCCAATGATACACCCTACGGGCTTGCTGCATATTTGCAGACTGGTGATCCAGATCGTAAAGAACGGGTTTCTGCCAAGCTTAAAGCGGGTGCCGTGCATATTAATGGTGGTGGCATTGAATACGGCACTCCCTTTGGCGGCTACAAGCAATCAGGCAATGGTCGTGAAGGAGGTTTGATGGGCCTTGAGGATTATTTAGAAACAAAAACACTTCATGGTCTTTAGTGAACTGAGATTGTTATGGGATATTCCTATCAATACCGCGGACAATATGGTGATCTCTGTCAAAGAATGGAGTTTCTACGATTGTAGATGAATGCCGACTTCCATCAGGTAGCTGAAGGATCATCGTTCTGCCAGTCCATTCACCAGGATTAAAAAATCGAGCGTAACCAATTCCCAGTCCAAGAGTTGGAGATGGCACTCCTGCAGTGATATTGCCGACGTGGGTTTCCCCATCGAGGATCATACTTCCTGATGATGGAGTTGCTGTGCCGCAGGTTAGTCCCAATAAAGTAGTCCGTTTATCGGCATCTAACAAAGCAGATCGACCGATAAAACTATCCTTTTCCATATCTACAAAATTACCCAGACCTGCTTCAAAAGGTGTCATGGTTGTATCCATGTCAGTAGTGTTGCCGAGAATGCCACCTTCGATTCGACGTATCGTCATGGCCCGGGTCGACGAAAATTCCATCCCGAATGGGGTACCTGCCTTTATCAGATGGTCCCAAAGCTGGAGATGATCTGTATTTTTACCGTCACAGTAAATCTCAAAGCCAAGTTCATTTGTAAATCCAGAACGTGAAACGTATAGCTTTTGCCCTCCCAGTTCAAAATACCCAGACTGAAAATATTTCATATTTTCGTCAATTTGTCCTGCAGATGCTCTGTTCATAATATCAATCGATTTGGGACCTTGAATTTGAAGCACTCTTGAATGAGGATCGGAAATTGTTACATCAAAGCCATCGCTGTGTGCTATCAGCCATGTTTCAAATGGTCCATCTGCCTGAACATACCAGAAGCGGTCATCACCTAGTTTAAACAATACGCCATCCATGAAAATACCACCTTGTGGCGTGCAGGCCAGTGCGTAATAGCCGCGACCCTCTTTAACCGTAGAAATTTTGCGAGTCAGAACTTTATTTAGAAATGGGATGGCATCTGGGCCAGATATTTCAATTGGCTTTTCGGGTACATCGAAGATCAACGCTTTGCGGCGCAGGGTCCAGTATTTGGCTAGATAATCTTCACCATTGTAAACTGCAAAGAATCTTCCTGCGTATACCCCTCGGACCATATTTTTTGTATCATGACGCTGTATAAATGGAGATTCTTCATATCTTCTGGCACTAATTGAAACGTTATTCTCTAGATCCTTTTCTTCCTGCAAATTTACCATTTCTATGTCTCCCTAGCTGCAATATTTACTAGATTGCAAAGTAAGTCTAATGAAAAATTTTACACTGGACTAAAAACTTACCATTGAATAGTATCAAGTTATATCTTGCGCTATGGTATGATATTCTTATCACTTAAATTTAGAGGATGTCTGACTGCTCATTATTTAAGGAGTGGGGCAAAGCATGCTTCTCTTACCATCCATGTATTCTTGGACAATAATCTTGGCTCTGTCTTTATCAAAACTTTGAAAATGTCCTGCATGGACGACATTGAAATCCATTGAAAGTATCTTGTTTAGGCTCTCTACTAGTTGATTTGGAACTGAATGATAAAGATGGTCATAAAGCACCCCATCGTAGATTGCGTCTCCCGTTAAGATTATCCCAGTTTTTGGTTCAAAGATCGCAACTGATCCGGGTGAATGCCCGGGCACATGAAAGATGTGAAAATGGCGGTCACCAAGATCAATAATATCACCATCATCGATCAGCCCAGTTAATGGTGCAGGTTGATAACACCAAGTGCTAATATCAAATCCTTTATAGGGTGATTTGCGAATTACCGATGCATCAAGAAGGTCAGCAACAATAATTTTTCTGGAAGGCTCCGCAAAGATTTTTGCCTCTGAGTGGTGGCCACATCTATTTTCAAACTGACACAGTCCTCCTGCATGGTCATGATGGCTATGGGTGCAAACTGCAATGATTGGCCGATCAGATATTTCTGTAACAGCCGCTGCTAGCGAGGTGAGCCCGAAACCTGTATCAATTATTAGGTCTCGTTCACGACCTTGGATATGCCAAATATTGCAGCGCCAATCAGCTGAGATAAATTTCTCACGAATTCGAGTGACTCCATTATCTAAGCTTGTAATTTCATAATTTTCCAAAATAAGTCCAATTCTTTGGTCAGGTATTTATGATTGTATAAAATTACCTACTATCGCGTCTCTACAAGGAGTTTAGATTGGCACATTTATATTAAAATCAGGAAGTTAACGCTAGCGCCAAGTCATGAAAAGATGCTTTGGGTGTTCGTTTTTGTGTTTCAAAGTCGACATGAACTAGCCCGAAGCGCTTTTCGTATCCAAAAGCCCATTCAAAATTATCCAGTAGAGACCAGTAAAAAAAACCTTTTAAATTTACTCCTTCATCAATTGCTGCTTTAGCAGCGGCAAGATGAGACGAAATATAGTCTGCGCGAATTGGGTCATAGACTTTTTCATTTAACACTGCGTCTTTCCACGCCATACCATTTTCAGTAACCAGCATTGGCAGTTTACCGCTATAATCCCTACTGACCCGGACTAATGAATTTTTTAGACCATCTGGATAGATTTCCCAACCCATTTGAGTCCGTTCCAATGGACCTTTAACCTCCTTTATAGATGGCCAAGACTCGTTTGAATCTTCGGCTACTATTGTTCTAGTATAATAATTTATACCTATCCAATCGATTGATGAAGAGATTAATGTCATATCATCTTCAAAATTTTCGGGCATAAATTGAATAAGATCTTTAAGAATATCATCGGGATATGCCGCTTTGAATATTGCATCCAAAAACCATCTATTGTGGATTCCATCTAGGCGATCTTTCGCAGATACATCCGATTGACTATTGCTCGCTTGCTGCACTTCTGTAAGATTTAGAACAATACCGATATTCGAAGTCCCCAATGAACGCATTGCATCAATTGAAAGTCCATGTGCAAACAAGACATTATGCATAGCTCTAGCTGCAGCTCTTATATCTCTTAAACCAGGTGCATGATGTCCAAGAAAGTAACTTAGCCAGGCTACACACCAAGGCTCATTTATAGTTGCAACCGCGTCCATGCGGTCTCCAATACATTTAATAACAGCATTGGTATGATCAACAAATCGTTTTGCTGTTTCACGATTTGCCCAGCCTCCGATATCAGCTAATGCAGATGGTAAATCCCAGTGATAAAGCGTAAGGTTTGGCAGTAAATTTCGTTCGCAAATAGCATCCGCTAAACGATCATAGTAGTCCAAACCGTCTTTGCTTATTGTTTTGCCATCAGGCATGACCCTAGCCCAAGATGTGGAAAATCTGTAGGAGTCGAACCCGCCAGATTTCACTAAATCTAAATCCTCTTCAAAACGATGGAAATGATCACATGCGATGGAGCCGTTTTCTCCATTATGTACATTACCAGGTGTCATAGAGAAGGTATCCCAATGAGAGGTTCCGCAGTTTCCATTTTCTGAACCCTCTATTTGATAAGCAGCGGTTGCTGCTCCAAACGTAAATCCTTTTGGGAAATCTTTACGAGAATATTTAATTGGCATTTTCTATTGTTATTTCCGAGTTTCGTAGAATAAAGGGCACATTTTTGTAAAGTGCGCTAGTCTTTATAAGGAAGGGAGGAATGGTGTAGGATGATCTTAAGATTACCTTTGGAATCTTTTTTATAACCCCAGCTTTTATCAACTTTGGTAACATTTCCATCCTTGTCTTCAAAAGATACCCACCCCATCCACATAGCGATAGTATCTTCAATAAATGTGCTTGAAGTATCAAAGCGAACATTTCTCCAATACTTAAGGCCAAACCCAGTATCTTTTGGGTACTTTGGGTTTTGTCCAACAAAATATGATAAGGTGCCTTCTTTATCTTGTCGAAATGTTTTAGGGCCACCGCTTAATGTTGGTTTGAATAAAATTGGACCAAAATCAAAGCCATAAAGGTTGTCTGTAAGACTACTTGCGAAGGACTTGGCCTCATCTATACCACTACTCTCGAATATTTGTGAAATTTTAATCAGGCCATCACCCCAAGATTGCCTTGCATCAGCAAGATCATGTTCTGATATTTGCATATTTCCCCCATACCTTGAATTTTGCCACTATAGTTGAATAACCTATCCTAAATGCAAAGAACTAAGTCAAAGTACACTGGCACAATTTGAAAAAATCTAACAGGAGAATTGCATGTCGTAAATGATATGGAGCCTAGTTCACCCATTTTTTTACTGATCTATATGGAGCGCATTTTCTCTTCTTTTCTGGTAAGAGATGATATAAATCCCTCACGAAGTACTGCCGGGTCATATGCCTTTCTATTGAAGACCTGTCTTACCATTGGTTCAAAGGTTTCTAATGGTTCCGTTGGGTAGTCGGGGTCAAAACTTGATTGATCCCAGCGTTCACAAAATTCCTCACACGTCTTAAAAAGAGGATGATCTCGAAATTTGTCTCTCGCATTGCGATCCCAATTGTAATGATGGGCATAATATATCATTTGAAAAACGCCATGATGCTCAACTGTCCACGCAACATCCCATCTAACGAATGGTCTAATAACTTCTGCTGACATACGGTCGTGGTTCTGAGGTGCTAGTCCGTCACCGATATCATGAAGAAGAGCTCCGACAATCCAGTCTATATCCGCTCCGTCACGCATTGCACGAGTGCCTGATTGTAAGCCATGCTCGAGACGTGTAATCTTATACCCCTCAAGAGTGGCATTTCCTGCTTCACGCAGTTCGTTTAGAACTCTATCTGCGGTAAGAGATAAGAATGGCTTTTCTAATTCCGCTAAAAGTTGATAATCTTCGCGGGTTCCGTTCTTCATTGCAGTAAAATTTACTTTTTTATCCATCTTTTTCAGTTCACGATCCATAAAGTTTGACTTGGTTACTAGCACCTTCTGCAAGTGTCTTTGATTGTCCAGACAGAATGCGATCGTAAAGCATTAAATCATTTGGATGAAAAAGACCACGAGGTCCTGCAATGCAATCCCATCCACCCCTAGGTATTTCGCCCCGTACAGGCATGGCCCAATCACGTCCAGGGGCATGATCTCTGACCTCTGGTGTCACGTATCGAATTGCTATCCCAATACGCCTATTTTTAGATCTGTTTTTACCCGAGGCGTGAAAGCATCTTCCATGGTGTAAAGATATTTCTCCAGGCAGTAGTGGTCCGAACTCAGCATCTTCTTCTTTCACATTTGAAATTTCCTGTCCTCTTGATAATAGGTTGTTTTTATCAAATGTATCGTGATGTTCGACTAAGCCTTCTTTATGGCTTCCTGGGATAAAGCGCATGCAGCCAGCTTCAATGCTCACATCAGACAAGGCAAGCCAAGCGGTAATTTCGTCATCTGTCTCACCCATACCCCAATAAGTTATGTCTTGATGCCAAGAAACAGTTTTTGCGCTGTTCGGTTCTTTAATGAATAATTCAACTGACCAAGCTAATAGATTAGGTCCAAGTAAAGCTTCAATAATGTCCAAGATAGTTGTGTTGCGTGCTATTTCGGCAAGCTTTGGAATAACTACGTGCCCATTTACACGAAAAAATTGATTAAGGGAATGCCCACCAGCACCCTCTTTGTGCTTTTCTTCAAGTCCTTCTATGTAATTTAGTATTTCGTCCGTTTCAGTTCTTGAGAATACAGGCAGCCCTGAAACAAACCCTTTGTCACGGTATTTAGATACTATCTTATCTAGTTCTAGCGTCATTTTCAAAGACCCTTCGGTATAATTGGGTCAGAAGATATAATTCCGACTTCTTGGTATCTTTTCCAATTGCGACTTCAATGTCGTTTGAAAGCGGGTGTCTTTTAATAGCCAGTCATTTCCAAATATCCTCTTCCTGAATGACTTCCGGAAATATCCACGGGGCCTTCCCAGTAGGGGATCGAAAGGTTCATCCAAGCATTTGGGTTGATTGCCTTGACTGTTACATCAACATTTTTATCTTCGAGTAACAAGCGCCAATGCGTTGGCAGTTTCTTTTCTCCAATAGTATGTAAATTAAGTGGCTTCGCGATAAATTCTGTATTTCCGTATGAGGTTAATGAACCGTCTGGCTCAATCCAAGATGAGGAACTGAAAGTGGAACCATCAGTCTGACGAAGTTGAAAGCCCATTAATTTAACTCCGTCGTCAAGCGAAAGTGAAAACCAATCCCATCCTGATTGATTTTCAGATAGAGGTTGAGATGACCACTCACGGTCCAGCCATGCACTCCCCGATACATTAATAGATCCTTCTGGAAGTATGAGAGTCCCTTTTATCTTAAAAAAAGGCTGAGAGTAGTAATAACTTGCTTGTCCTGCAGACGACTTTATGGAGTAGCCTTTATCACCATGAAAAACTAGTGGTCCGTTTGCTTCTAAAGACATGCGGTAGGAAAAATTTGACCCCGTGGCTGTTACGCTTAATTCGTCAAAATTCTCTCCACTCAATGACCATTCATCAATCCAAGCCTCAAAGGGTTTAGCGTTGACGCCAGCTTGGCCAATTCCCCCTCGGGCAAACCGTTCTGTGGTGAAATGTTCATTGGGCGTGGTTACCGCTGCATGGGCGAACCATATCTGATTAGAAAGCCAACTATTTCCTTCAGTTGGTGAGCGCGCTGTGCGAAAAAGAGTCCATTGGATACCATAAGGTGTTCCGTCCTCACCTATTAAATTTGCCGTGAGGTACCACCACTCCACTCTATATTCGTTGTGTGATCCATGGTCCAAAGGAAAGTTAAAACTTTTATTCGGTATAGGGTTAGTAAAGCCTTCAGCTGTACTTCCTAGACCTGAAAAACTTTGGGCTATTAAATTACAGGGTAAAAAAACTAATAAAATTAGAAGCTTAACGTTCACTGGCAAATACCTTCAATAAATCGCTTGGAGGCGTTTTGATTAGTCTTAGGCTGGGCCATGTCGCCGCCAGAAACGCAGCACATACCGCGTATAAGCCAAGCTTAAGGTATTCAAATGGGAATAGAAACATTGGTAATTGCCAGCCGAAGGCTTTTACGTTGATCACATTCAACAGCACCCAAGCCAGCACCAAACCTGTTGGTATAGAGAAAATAACCACGAATAAAGCAAGTAAAACTGCACGGACAAGCTCTAGTTTTCCTAATTGTGACCGTGTAAGTCCCAATGCCCAAACTGGGGAAAGTTGTGGGATCCGTCTGTCAGCCAAGGTGAGTAAGCTCATTAAAATGGCGAAGCTGGCTACTCCAAGTGTTAGAACGTTTAAGGCAGAGGTAACAAGAAATGTTCTCTCAAAAACTTCCATTGAAAATGCTTTTAGAGATTTTTGGTCTATAATCGAATTTTTATCGATACCGATTTGATTTATTATTTGAGACTGCAGCTCAGCCGGGTTATCTGTCCTAATTCCAAAGCGAGCCGGGTATAGTTGGGGAAATAAATTACTGAATAATTCTTCATTAACTATTACTTGGCCTTTAGGGTTCCCATAGTCTCCAACAATAGCAGCAATTGGTAGCGTAAAATCAGGGCTGATATTCACCCGATCACTCACCCAAAGATCTGCTCGGCGCGCAAATTGCTCATTAACTATGATAGCTTTACCCAACTGCACTCTATCCCATGGATTTTCAACGGCATCGAGAAAACGCCAATTCTCTCTATAAGTATCTCCAATTTTGATGCCAAAGAGTTCAGCTGGTTGCTTAGATATTACCGTTTCAACGGACATTAATGGCAAAACTTCAATACCACGCTCAGAAAGAAAGGTGTTTAATTCGGAGCTTTGATCTTTACTAGCTACCTGTAAAAAAAGTTCTGGTGCAAGACGTTGATCTAAAAAACTGATAAACGTTAATCTGAAACTTGAAACCATCGTTGAAACTCCGATGTTAGCTGATACAGCAAGTAACAAGGCCATCAATGCAAGACTTAAACCGGGTAACTGCTGTCGTGTGTCAGCCCAGAACCAGTCCCACAATGGAGTATTAGCAGATTTTTGAAGTTTTCTCAGACACCATGCTAAAAATGCCGGTAGTGCTATTGCAGCGGCAATAAGTAGAGCACCCAATAATGCAAAGCCGGCTACTAGTCCATCAATTAGTATTGCAAAAATTGAGCCCAGAGTGAGTAACACGACAGAGGCCTTCATCTGCAAAGTAAAATATGAAGTGGTAACAACCATCCAAGCCCTAGGTTTTGCACTGGCTAAAATGGGCAGTTTAGTTATCTGCCAAATTTGGGATGACATTGCTACACCAGTTCCGAGCAGTGCAATTACCAAACCTGACAGCCACCAATCTGGTCTTAATTGTAGTGTTCCAGAAATATTTGCGCCGTATAGGCCGCGTAAGGTTGCCGCAACATCTGGTAGCAAAAGACCAGCGATTAAGTAACCTAAAACTATCCCGAAAACTGCACCAATCATTGCTAAAATCATCATTTCAGTTGTAACGGAGATGATCAGTGTTCGTATTGACACTCCCATGGATCTCATTGAACGCATCATGGCCCGTCGCTGCTCAAAAGCGAGACCAATCGTACTATGCACAATAAACAAACCTACAGCAAAGCTAAGCAAACCAAATGCTGACAAGTTTAAATGAAAACTATCAGTGAGTTGCGAGATATTGGTCATTTGCTCAGTATTAATTATTGCTAAATGAGGCGCGATTTCTTCTAATTCTGTTTGTTCTAAAGGTTGTGTAGGGTTAACAATCAGGTAACTAATGCTATTTTTGTTAAGTAATCTTTGAACTAAACTTATATCGCCCACCGCCATACCCGGTGCAACATTTTTATCAACTATTACTTTAATATTTGGTCCGAAGTTTTTTGAAGTATTTTCATTGGCCATTAGTAATTCGAAAAAATCATTTCCACTAATGGAACTAGTAAGATTAGCATTAGCAAACAAAAAAGATGAGGGTAACGTTAATGGATCCATGCCCAATAACCGCACGTTATCAAAATATCCATCAACTACTGGAGATACTAACCACCCTGATTTTCTGAGGTTAACATAATCTACAACTGAAATGGTCTTATCTTGCTTGGGCCGAATTAAGTTGTACTGACCTTCGCCCAAAGTCTGCGCAGCAGCTCTATAGCTGACCTTCGCTTCATGATTAATTGCCTGCACTCCTGACCACAGTGCAGTAGCAAGCGCAACACCTGAAAGATAAGCAAATATTTGCAACGGGTTCCTATACCAATGTGATAGAAGCGTAAAAAGGCATGAAACTATCACTTCAGCCGTCCTCCTATTAATCGGAGCTGTTTATCCATTCTAGCTGCAACATTTCGAGAGTGAGTTACAACCATCAAGGCAGTGTTAGTTTCTGCTACCAAAGTTAGCATTTGCTCAAGCACAGATTCTGCGCTTTGTTCGTCTAAGTTTCCAGTTGGTTCGTCGGCCAATAAAAGTTTGGGCTCTGTTACTAACGCTCGAGCAATCGCAACTCTTTGTTGTTGTCCGCCAGACAATGCTTCCGGATATTTCTCCATTTGGTCGGTTAACCTAAGAGAAGACACAATTTTTTCTAATTTAATTTTGTCTACGGGCCCTGACAAACTTGCTTGGAAATTGATGTTTGCGGCAACATTCAAAGATGGAATAAGATTAAAGTGTTGGAATACTATTGCGATGTCTTTGCGCCTGACGGCCGCTCTTCCCGTATCATCCATTTTGGATAACTCTTTGCCGCCTATTTCTACGCTGCCTTCGTCGGGCAACTCTAATGCGCCGGCAATGTGCAAAAGGGTACTTTTCCCACTACCCGACTCACCTCTCAGAGCGAGTGTTTCGCCTGCGAAAAGAGTTAAGCTTACATCATTTAGAACTGACACTTTGCCTTCGTTAGTGCGGTATGATTTTCGTATAGAGTTTAAGTTAAGAACCATTGCTTCCCTCGCATAAATGCAAAATAGAGCAGTAATGTAACTTTGAAAGACTACATCAGCTGTGGCTTGCTGATAATGGATCTACTAATATGAAATATCTAGTTAGTCTTAATTCACTAATCTGCACATGATTTAAGTTTATTTTAGTATAGTCTTACTAATGCGTTTTGCCCAAGCACTATAGAAAAGTTCGTTAGGGTGAAAGCCATCGATTGCCATTGTTTGGTTTGATACTGGCAAATCAATATCAATAAAGCAGCATTCTTCATTGTTTTCACAAAATTCTAGTAGAGCGTTCCCAAAAATATATGCTCTAAGACTTAGTATGTGTAATAGTGGGTGGGGTACTTGGGTTAATTTACGAACAGGTGGAATTCCAGAGAATATTATCTCTGAAGTATCATATTTTTTTATTATTATTTCGCGTAATTTTAAAATATCACGCATCCAGGTTTCAACACTTTTCCCATCTGTAATATCGTTCATGCCAATACACACTATTGCTATGTCGAACTTTCTTTTTTCTTCCTTCGAAATTAACAGAGTAAGCTCTGAAGTCATTAATTTACTTCTGCCAAAAACTTCCCAAACACATGAATATTTTTGACTTAAAATATTAATGAGTTTACCAGATAGTGCCTGGTCTAGATGAGAAACACCAACACCACATGCCGAGGAATCCCCCAAAAAAATAAGTCTGAGATTATTTCCTTTTCCAATAGTCCCCCGCTGGTCTCCAGTTGCTTCTGGCAGTTCAATTATATTTTTCCTCAACTTCCACCCCTGAAACAAGAGAACAGGCAACAGAAGAGTTTGAAGTATTTGTGAGTAAACAGAATGCCAGTTTATTTTCATCTTTAAATTAGAAACATGATAATAAAAATTGTAATTAAAAGGCGTTTGACAAGTCGCAATAAACTTTTACGCCTATTTCCCTACCACCGATATAAAATTGCATAGGGAAGGTTCAAGATCGACATTAAAGATTGGTTTTCTCAGGTGCTTGAGAAACATGACTAAATTAATTATCGTTATTCGGTAAAGTTCATAGATTTAGATATTTTTTGGAAGTTTTTACGTGAAATTATACTTGGACTCTTTTGATGTTGAATCGTGGCAGGAATGGATTCCTTCTGGTCTTTTCTATGGTATTACAACAAATCCTATTTTGGCAGAACGAGCTGGTTTATTTTACCCGAGTATAAATTGGTCCTCAAAAATGGCCTTGGCTGAAAAACTCAACGTAAAAGAGTTCCATATTCAGCTGCCAAGTTGCGATGAAACGGCAATTAGTTTTGCAGCGCAGCGAAAAGAAGAAGCGCAAAATTTTAATTTTAAGTTTGTAGTTAAAGTTCCTTTGACTAAAGAAGGTGTAAAATTAGTGCCAGAAATGAAAAGGCTTGGGCTCTCTATCTTGATGACAGCATGCTATCATTCTAAACAATACATTACGGCAGATGCCATAGAGGCTGATTATATAGCACCATACTTTGGTCGGATGGAAGAAGCCGGGTTGGACGCTTATGATCATATGTCTCTAATGAAAGATTTGGAAAGGCATTCTACCAACCGGTGTAAAATTCTTGTAGCTTCCATTCGTTCTGTTGAACAAATGATTACACTTGCAGCACAAGGGCATCTATATTTTACGATATCCCCCGCCATTGCAGACGAACTACTAACTGCGGAGTTAACTGTCAAAGCAGTAAGTGAGTTTGATGAGGCGGCAACCAAAGTAGAAGTTTAAAACAAATGTTCCCGCAATTTCTGAGAGGCAGTTAGTAGTATTTCTTTTCTTGCAATTGCATTTTCGATTGAGATGCGCTGGGTTGGGCCATGAAATGCCAATGCCCCTATGAAACGATCTTCTTTATCTTTTATTGGAACAGCGATGGCGATCATGCCTTCCATAAATTCCTCTCTGTCTAACGCATATCCTTGTTTTTTTATTTGATTTAGTTCCTGCATTAGAGCTTCGATAGTCACATGAGTTTTTTCTGTAAGTGCCTCAAGTTTTAGCGAAGATAAAATGCCATTTCTTTCTCGTTTGTTTAAACTTGATAGAAAACATTTTCCGCTTGCTGTGCAATGAAATGGAACGTTTGTGCCGATTGGTAATTGAATTCTGAATGCCCAATCTGTTTCAACACGATCTACATAGCTCATCCCATTATCTTCTGGGACAGCGAAGTTTACTGTCTCTTTAACTTGTTCAGCTACTGTTTTTAATATTTGCCGACGTATTATATGATCTCTGGATGAATATAGTAATCCAGCGCCGAGGTCTCTCAATCGCCGTGCGGGTAAATATTTCTTTGAGTTACCCTGGCGTGCCAAAAAGTTTTCTTTTTCAAGAGTAGCACATAGCCGATGCACAGTTTGCTTCGGCAACCCCAGTGAGGCATTAATTTCAGTTGCCGTCATGGCCTTATTATTTTTGCCGAGCACCTCCAAAATCATAAGCGTTCTGAGATTAGTGGCTATTCTATCATCGGTCCTCATTTTCAGTTCCAAATAAAACGGTTGCTTTCCTCAAGATTCGTTGTAACGTAATTATTCGCAATAATCGAGAAAAAAAGTCTCATTTTTTGATATTCGGGGGTTTATGGAGTTTGATTACGTGATTGTTGGCGCTGGCTCGGCTGGTTGCGCATTGGCTAATCGTCTTTCTGAGTGTGGTCGGTATACAGTCGGTTTGCTCGAGGCTGGGCCGTCTGACTGGAACCCTTGGATACATGTACCTGTTGGTTATTACAAAACAATGGGTAATCCAGCCTATGATTGGTGTTATGAAACAGAAAATGACTCCGGTATTGCAGGCAGGTCGATTCCGTGGCCTAGGGGTAGAGTTTTGGGTGGTTCAAGCTCGCTGAACGGCCTTCTATATGTACGTGGGCAACCTCAAGATTTTGATGTTTGGGCACAGCTTGGTTGTTCCGGTTGGTCTTGGGAAGATGTTCTGCCTTTCTTTAAAAAATCTGAGAAATGGTCAGGCACGGACGACACAGGATTGAGGGGAAGTGATGGTCCACTTTCGGTTCAGCCTGCTCGGTTGAAACGTGATATTGTAGACATATGGGTGGATGCCGCTGTAAATGCTGGGTATCGACGTAACCCTGATTACAATGGAAGTGACCAAGAAGGTGTTGGTCATTTTCAACTTACAATGAGAGGGGGACGAAGATGTTCGTCAGCTGCAGCATATCTTTATCCAATCAAAGGAAGACAAAATCTTTCTGTGGTGACTAATTCGCATGTGCAGAAAATAAATATTCAGGATGGTCGAGCTAAGTCGATCGACGTTTCAATTAAGAAAAATGTAAGTTCAATTTCGGCAAGGCGAGAAATTATTTTATCGGCAGGGTCTATAGGTTCTCCACAAATTTTGATGCTATCGGGTATTGGGCCAGGAGCTGAACTTCAAAGACTTGGAATAGAAGTTAAAAGTAATCTTAAAGGTGTGGGTGAGAATTTGCAGGATCATCTCCAGGCACGCCCAATTTTTAAAACTGATTTGAGCACAATAAATGTGGAGACCAGTAATTATTTCAAGCAGGCTTTAATTGGGTTGCAGTATATCCTTACTCAGAGAGGGCCGATGACAATGGCTGCCAGTTTAGGGACTGCTTTTCTCAAAACTGAAGCTCACCTAGAAACGCCGGATATCCAGTTCCATATTCAACCGTTCAGCGCTGATATGCCATCTAAACTAACACATAATTTTTCTGCCTTCACAGCTTCCGTATTACAACTCCGTCCTGAAAGTGCTGGCCATTTAAAGTTGAGATCGCCCAATTTTATGGACTCTCCAGAAATTCATCCAAATTATTTATCTACCGATACAGATTGCAAGACAATCGTAAAGGGCGTCAAAATTGCAAGAAAAATAGCTGACTGCCAACCTTTGAAATCGCATTTAACCGGCGAGTATTCACCAGGTCCAGAGGTTGCTATCAACGATGACGATGCAACGTTGGATTGGATACGCCGGACAGCGGTAACGATTTATCATCCAACAGGGACATGTAAGATGGGCACTGATGAAATGGCCGTCGTCACGCCAAATCTAAAAGTGAAGGGCATAGAGGGTCTGCGCGTTGCCGACGCATCTATTATGCCAAGAATAACGAGTGGGAATACTAATGCGCCAGCTATAATGATTGGTGAAAAAGCGAGTAATTTAATTTTGAAGGAGGCATGATAGCCAATTTTAAAATTTTAATAAGGGTGCTTTTGCATCTTTGAAGAGAGCCAAGTAACGTCCTCGACTTGGCGGCTTTCAAAATAAACATCGAGGGCATTGAACTATGGGAGGAAGAACATGTTCAGTTTAAAATCTGTGGCGGCTGGAGCAACAGCTTTAGCACTTTTAGCCACGTCAGCGACAGCCGAAACTGTCATTCGTATACAATCAGTGCTTGGTAATTCTAGCGATGAAGTATTTATGCTTCAAAGCTTTGCCGATGACGTTGAAGGATTGACTGGTGGGTCTGTTAAAATTGAAATTTTACCAGCCGGAGCAGTAGTTGGCCCGCGGGATATTATGGATGCAGTAGATGCAGGCCTTGTAGAGGGTGGGTTTGCTTGGACCCACTATTGGGGTGGAAAACATCCGGCTGCCAATTTATTTGGAGCACCTATTGCAGGCGCGGGAGTAGGGTTAGACGCCATGTCTTTTCTAGCTTGGTTTCAGTACGGCGGCGGCAGAGAGCTTTATGACCGACTTTGGGATGAGATGGGTGTAAACGTAAAAGGCTTCATGTTGCAGCCCGTTGGTCCAGAGGCGCTTGGTTGGTTCCCAAGCAAAATTGAAACTATGGATGATTTCCGCAAATTACGTTTCCGAGCTCCTCCAGGTATGGTTGGTGCAGCTTATAACGAGATCGGGGTTGCTGCTGTTGCTATGGGTGGTGGTGATATCTTGCCAGCACTTGAGAAAGGTGCGATTGATGCCGCAGAGTGGTGTTGTCCACAACCGGATTCCGTTTTTGGGTTTCAGAAGGTATTGAAGCATTATTACCTACAAGGTCTTCATCAGGTTGTGGTAAATGCTGACTTTTATCTAAATGGCGATGTTTATGATAGTCTATCGGCTACTGAGAAAAAAGCGTTAGAAGTTGCAGCGAATGCATCCTTGTCAAAATCTCAATCCTACCGCATCGGAACAAATGGTGCAGCTCTTAAAGACCTCACTGAAAATCATGGTGTAATTTTAGAGGATACACCAGCAGATTATTTCACTGAGTATATGGCGGCAGCCAAGAAACTCCTTGAGGAAGCAGCTGCGGAAAATGAATTCTTTGCAGAGGTTTGGCAGTCACAAAAAGATTTTGCAGACATAGTGGTGCCATTTTGGGCTGGAGCGCAAACTTCAAATGCGAGTTTGGGTAGAGCGCATGCTGAAACTTTAAAATAATCTTCTTATTTAGAACGGGGCTATTTGCGCCCCGTTCCTTTCTTTTTTTGGTAAGTACGGTAATATTTTCCTAAACAAGAATTTCTCCCTTTAAAAAGGGTAGTGGTGTAAAGGGAGTATGGGATATGGCTGATGAAGTTGACCCAGCAGATTTAGAAATCGCAGACGAGCTGATCGCGGAAAGGCGCAAAGAAAAACCAGGCGAAACCCCTGCTGATATGACCTCTTGGCAGCGCCCAATTACTGGATCAATTGATCTATTAAATAATTGGGCAGGAAAGTTTTTGTGCTTATTAATGATTCCATTAATTGGGGTTGTGGTTTTTGAGGTTATTGCAAGAAATTCTTTTGGAATTATGGCAAGCAATGGCTGGGATGATACCGCTCGAGCATTAGGATTAGGTCCAACTGTTTTCGCCTATGATATTAGCCGAATGATATCAGGTGTGCTATTCATGGGTGCTGCTGGGTATGGTCTGATGCGCGGCGTTCATATTCGTGCTGATTTTTTGTATAGAAATTGGTCCAATCAGACGCAAGCTACGGTAGATGCGCTACTTTATATGCTATTTTTTATACCTTCTATGATTTTTTTTACAATCATTGCAGCTCAATATTGGGAACTAGCATACAGAACAGGTGAAACTGCCTTTGATAGTCCATGGGAACCTCTTTTGTGGCCCGCTCGATTGGCAATGCCCGTAGGTGGTCTTCTTTTGTTACTACAGGGTCTTCCTGAACTCTTTCGAGCCTTCCATAAAATGGGTAAAGAGCGCGAACGTTATTTTGTGATGGCTCTACCAATTTATTTCATCACTCTTTTTTGGTTGGTAATGGCCGTTTTCATCCCAGATGTCACGCCGGGTGGCGAATGGTTTACTGACATTATGTCATCACGCCCTAGTCTATCAAAGCCGACTATAGGCCTAATAATGTTAGCTGCAATGATATTTGTCATTTTCATTGGCTTCCCTATTTCTTTCACTTTAATATTTCTGGCTTTTGTCTTTGGTATTTGGGGATCAAATTTTAAGCTTACAACACTTTTGATGACTCTAAACACCAACTCAACCATGCTTAACGATCAGTTGATGGCAGTGCCGTTATTTATCCTAATGGGTATTGTGATGGAAGCTGCTGGATTAATGGAAAGATTATTTTCGTCTATTCAGATGATAATGGCGCGTGTACGTGGATCACTTTATATTGCAGTCTTGATTGTTTCTACAATTTTTGCCGCTGCAACCGGGATCGTTGGTGCTTCGGTGACACTACTGGGAATAATGGCAGGTGCAACAATGACTAGAGCTGGTTATAATGTTCAGCTTGCTGCTGGGACAATAACTGCAGGAGGTACATTGGGTATTCTAATTCCTCCGTCAATTATGCTTATTGTAATGGGTCCAGTTCTGGAAGTCTCAACATTAGATTTGTTTCGCGGCGCATTTATACCTGGAGCATTACTTGCAACTTTATATTTATTATATACCTTGGGTCGCTGTTGGCTTAACCCAAGTTTGGGTCCAATTCTTCCCACCTCCGTTCAGCCCAAAACATCTGATTTCTATGGTGCCGAAGTCGCCTTAATATCTCTCGGAATACTTACAATTTGTCGTGTATTTGGGTTGAGTATAGGTGGTGCATTTGGGGGCTTTATTCCATTTGGAGGATTACTAGTTCTCACAGCTTCTATTTTATTAGCTCACAGAGCTTACAGAAGCACTAATGCTCTTAGAATTGTTCTGCCACTGGCTATTCTTTTCCATGTTTATATATTTTACATAAATTGGATCGGGGGAAGTGGAACCATCTCGTTTATATTGCTGGCGTTTATCTTGTTTCTAGCAGCACTAGCCTTACCAATTTACCGTAATGATGCATACGAGCGCTTTCAGTTTTCAGAGATATGGGATGAGTTTTTTGCCGGTCTCATGCCACCCACGATTCTGATCTCCTTTGCCTTAGGTTCAATTTTACTTGGTTTTGCAACTCCTGCGGAAGCTGCTGCAATGGGTGCATTTGGCGCAATTCTTCTATCGATTGGTTACAGAAAGTTCACCATTTCTGGCTTTTTTGACAATATGATTAAAGCACTAGAAATCACGGTATTAATTATGTTCTTAGTGGCAGCGTCAAACTTTTTCGGTGCCGAGTTTTCCTCTCTTGGAACGCCAAAGATGATGACAGAAATGCTGTTAGGCATGGATATGTCGCCTTACCTTATCTTGATATTAATAATGGCCCTTATTTTCTTATTAGGATGGCCATTAGAGTGGGTGCCTATAGTACTAATTGTGGTGCCTATACTACTTCCCACAGTTTTGTCATTAGATGTTCATGGGTTGAGCCAATATGACTTGATGGTTTGGTTTGGTATTCTAGTTGCGGTTAATCTACAAACCGCATGGCTATCGCCACCGGTTGCCCTGTCTGCATATTTTCTAAAAGGCGTCGTCCCAAATTGGGACCTGAAGGATATATATTTGGGAATGATGCAGTTCATGGTAATTCAGTTGATTGGACTGATACTCATTTTTATTTTCCCTCAAATTGTCCTTTGGCTGCCTAACCAGGTGTTTGGATCATAAGGTGCTTGGATGACTAGATCAGCTTTATCATACCAGAAATGGCCAATAATAGTTACCGTAATCGGATTAACTTTATCAGCTTGGTTGGGTTGGGTAACAACTGGCACTTTATCTGGGTTAATCGGGTTTCTCATTATTGGAGGAATATTAGCAGCCTTGGAAATAGCTTTGTCCTTCGATAATGCGATTGTTAATGCCAATAAATTAGTGGAGATGACACCTGTTTGGCAAAAAAGGTTTTTAACCTGGGGTATATTAATTGCCGTTTTTGGCATGCGTATTATTTTTCCGTTAGCTATAGTAGCAATCTTCGCATGGATTAATCCATTTGCCGCGATGCATTTAGCTCTGTCAGATCCAGATCAGTATTCGCATATCATCGAAGACGCCCATGGTCCGATATCGGCTTTTGGCGGAACCTTTTTAATGATGGTTGCTCTAAAATTTTTTGTTGATGAAGATAAATCGGTGGATTGGTTTGTTGGACTTGAGAGAAATTTGCGTAAGTTTGGTTCAGTAAGGGGTTTTGAAATCGTAATCGTACTTTGTATGATACTTGGAATTTGCCAATTTTTACCAGAACCAAAGCACGCTTCCTTTCTAATGTCTGCACTTTTTGGACTTTTAGTATTTATGCTGGTCGATGGTTTAGGGTCTTATCTTGATGGTATGGCTGGATCCACAAGCTCACTTGGTGCGAGGGGTGGATTGGGTGCTTTCCTATATCTAGAAGTTTTAGATGCTAGTTTTTCTTTTGATGGAGTTATTGGAGCTTTTGCACTTACAACCAACATTTTACTAATCGCAATAGGTTTAGGTATTGGTGCGATGTACGTTCGTTCAATGACCATAATGCTGGTAGAACGTGGCACTCTTGCTGAATTCCGTTACTTAGAGCATGGAGCTTTTTATTCCATATTTGCCCTTTCGGTTATCATGTTCTTACAATCACTTTTCCATGTACCTGAATTGATCACAGGTGGCATTGGTTTTTCTCTAATTGGCTATGCCTTCTACCGATCAATTCAACACAATAAAAATGAAGCTGCAGTTAAAGCAGCAGCAGGAATATAATTATGACTATAAAATATTTGAAAAAAGCGCCTCTTCATTCCCGTAGTGATGATACAAAGACTCAGCAAATTGTAAGAGATATTCTACACGATATTGAAAATGGTGGTGATGAAAAGGCATTAGAATACGCGTCTAAATTTGATAAATATGAAGGCGAAGTTATTCTTTCTAAAAGCGCCATTGAGGCAGCAGCTGAATTAGTTCCAGAGAAGATGAAGCAAGATATTGAATTTGCTCATTCCAATGTTGAGAGATTTGCTAGAGCTCAAAAATCAACTGTTGCAAATTTTGAAACTGAAGTTGTACCTGGACTAATAGCAGGGCAAAAAGCTATCCCAGTGAATGCAGCAGGGTGTTATATTCCTGGCGGTCGTTATAGCCATATTGCAAGTGCCATTATGACGGTCACAACAGCGAAAGTTGCAGGTTGTGAAAATATTATAGCGTGCTCTCCTCCTAGACCCGGTGTTGGGGTGGCTCCAGCGATAATTTACGCTGCGCATATTTGTGGTTCTGATAAAATACTCGCAATGGGCGGGGTCCAAGGAATAGCAGCAATGACATTTGGTCTGTTTGGTTTGCCAAAAGCAAATATTCTGGTCGGCCCAGGTAATCAGTTTGTTGCGGAGGCAAAGCGCATGTTGTTTGGACGCGTTGGTATTGATATGATTGCTGGTCCTACGGATAGTCTTATTCTAGCAGATGGGACGGCTGATCCCATGATAGTAGCTGTTGATTTGGTGGGACAAGCAGAGCATGGCTATAATTCACCTGTTTGGCTCGTAACGGATGATCAAGCATTGGCTGAAAAAGTTATGGAGCTTGTTCCTGGATTGATAGAAGATTTGCCAGATACGAACTGTGAAAACGCATTTGCAGCTTGGCGAGACTACGCCGAAGTAATTCTTTGTGATAACCGTGAGGAAATGGCGCAAACATCAGATGACTATGCACCTGAACATTTAACAGTGCAGGCTGCAGATCTAGACTGGTGGTTAGAAAATCTTAGCTGTTATGGATCTTTATTTTTAGGTGAAGAGACGACGGTTGCTTTTGGAGATAAAGCATCCGGTACCAATCATGTTCTGCCAACTTCGGGAGCGGCTAACTATACAGGTGGGCTAAGTGTTCACAAATATATGAAAATTGTTACGTGGCAACGCGCAACTCGAGAAGGTGCCCGCCCTATAGCAGAAGCTACGGCACGTATTTCAAGGCTCGAAGGTATGGAAGGTCATGCAAGGACAGCCGATGTTAGGCTGGCTAAGTTTTTTCCAAATGAAAAATTTGATCTAACAGCAAATGGTTAGTCTAAACTCGCTCTTTGACCTTAAAAACAAAGTTGCACTTGTTACAGGAGCAAGTTCAGGTCTTGGACGACGCGCTGCAATAGTCTTATCAGCCGCGGGGGCAAAAGTAATAGGTGTTGCCCGGAGAAGAGATGCACTTGAAGAACTAAGAAAAGAAATAGGGAATAGTTTCTCTTTCGTTGTGGGAGATGTTGCTCAACGCGATAAAATTAAAAACCTTTTATCTGAAGCCTCCAAGGAATTTGGTATGCCAGATATTTTAGTACATGCAGCTGGCTTAAACCCAAGGCAGAATGCTAATGAAGTAACTTCAGAGGGGTGGGACAAAACACTTGAAATTAATTTATCAGCACCATTTTTCTTATCGCAGGCTGCAATCTCTGTGATGAAAGAGAGGGGCTGGGGTCGAATAGTAAATTTTGCTTCGTTGCAATCTACCAGAGCATTTCCCGGCGGTTTGGCATATGGAGCGTCGAAGGGTGGTATTGTTCAGTTAACTAGGGCAATGGCAGAAGAATGGTCAGGAGACGGCATTTGCGTTAATGCTATTGGGCCTGGTTTCTTTCCTACAGAACTTACAAAATCAGTTTTTGATGACTCAGAGCGAGCTGAGCGAAATGCTATGCAAACTTGTATTGGAAGGAATGGAAGACTAGAGGACATTGATGGTCCCTTATTATTTTTGTGCTCTGAGGCTTCGGGATATGTTACTGGCCAAGTTCTTATGGTTGATGGAGGGTTTACCTCAAAATGAAGGCACTTGTTTATAATGGCCCTAAGCTACTTTCTTATTGTGATGTTAACGAACCAAGATCGGGTCAAGATAACGTTCTTATAAAGATCGAAGCAGTGGGGATTTGTGGCTCTGATATGCATGCGTATTTAGGTCATGATGAAAGACGTCCAGCTCCGCTTATACTGGGCCATGAAGCAGCTGGAATTATTTGTGGTGGTGCTCGCGATGGTGAACGGGTTACAATTAACCCTCTAGTTTCGTGCGGTAACTGTTCAGCTTGTACGACTGGAAGAGAAAACATCTGTCCTGACAGGCAAATTATTTCCATGCCTCCAAGAGAGGGTGCATTTGCACAATATGTTACTATGCCTGAAAGAAATTTGGTTAATGTACCAACTGAGTATTCTCTTGATAAAGCAGCCTTAGTCGAGCCCTTGGCTGTTGGTTGGCATACTGCCAAATTAGCTACCAATGCAATTGACGCTAAGATGGAAAAAAAAGCTCTAGTAATTGGAGGTGGTGCAATTGGTCTTGCGACTGCACTAGCGCTTAAGGCGATGGGTATTACTGAGCTGACTATATCTGAATTTAACCCTTTGCGCAGAAAATATTTGCTAGAACATATAGATGCCAAAATTGTGGAAAAAACAGAGAATTCATTTCCAATAGTTATCGACGCAGTGGGCTTCGCTTCAACTCGGGCCGTAGCATCACAGCTAGTGTCCCCTGGTGGGGTCATTGCACACGTGGGTTTAGGAGACAACACTAATGGTCTTGATGTTAGGCGTATGACCCTTCAGGAAATAACCTTTATCGGGACCTACACCTATACTGCACAAGATTTTAAAGATACTGCAGAAGCATTATTTGCTGGGCGTCTAGGTACATTAGATTGGATCGAGAAGCGCCCACTTTCGGAAGGTGAAAGTTCCTTTCAAGATCTCCTTAGGAATAAAGTTGCAGCGCCAAAAATAGTTCTTGAGCCGTGGCAATAATTTCACTTGGTGATAATTTCAGGCCCCATGAAGTACGTTGGCAAAAATGTAGAGATTATTGGAACGTAAGTTATCAAAATTAAGAATATAAATAAGACACCCAAAAATGGTAGAGCCGCTCTTACAACTGACATCATTGGCATTCTGGCTACACCAGATGTAACAAATAGGTTTAAGCCAACAGGTGGGGTAATCATACCAATCTCCATATTTACGACCATGATAATTCCAAGATGTATTGGGTCAATTCCAAGCTCGATTGCAATTGGAAATACTAATGGTGCCACAATTACGATTAATCCTGATGGTTCCATGAACTGACCACCAATCAGTAAAATTATATTTACGATCACTAAAAACATAATAGCGCCGAACCCCGCAGAAAGCATTGCACTAGCAATCTGTTGCGGTATTTGTTCGTCAGTTAAAACATGCTTAAGGATAAGAGCGTTGGCGATTATAAACATCAATGTAACTGTCAGTTTTCCAGCTTCGAATAAAGTATCTCTAGTGTCTTTATGGAAAAAAGCCGTTATTAATGCTGATGGGTTTTGTATTAAGTTTTGTCGCGGTTTGCCTTCCCTCGCTGCAAGTGGTCCCATATCGCGGTAAACGAAAACTGCAATGAAAAATGCATAAACGGATGCAACTGCAGCGGCCTCTGTAGGGGTAAAAATTCCACCATATATACCGCCTAGAATGATAACTATGAGAAAAAGCCCCCAAACTGCTTCTCTTGCAGAAGCAAAAATCTCATTCCAACCCAACCAATCACCTTTGGGTAAGTTACGCATTTTGGCTATTATATATATCGTCACCATTAACATGATACCAGCCAACAAACCGGGTATCACCCCTGCAAGGAACATTCTGCCTACTGACACATCTGTAGCGGACGCGTATACTACCATTACAATAGATGGTGGTATTAATATTCCTAGTGTGCCTGCGTTTGCAATTACGCCTGCTGCAAACTCTTTCGAATACCCAACCTGCCTCATTCCCGCAATAACGATTGTACCGATAGCCACAACGGTAGCTGGCGACGATCCGGACAAAGCAGCAAATAGCATGCAAGCAAAAACGCCCGCTATTGCAAGCCCCCCAGGGAAATGTCCTACAACCGCAATTGAGAAGCGAATAATTCTTTTGGCGACACCCCCAGTGGACATGAATGATGATGCAAGAATAAAAAATGGAATGGCCAATAGTGTGTAATGTCCAGCCATCGCCTGGAAAAAGGATTGGGCGATGGAGGCGAGTGAAGTATCACTTAATGTTAAAAGAAAAAAAATGGAGGACAAGCCAAGAGATATTGCAATAGGAACGCCTATTATTAGCATTGCAATTACTAATAGGAATAAAATAGCGACTTCCATTAATTTGCCTCTAAACTTCCGGTTCGCTTATTTTTTCAACTCTATCTTCTGCCTCATGACTTACTATTAGTGAATCTTGTTTGCCTTCAATTATTTTAAACATTACTTGTATACACCTTAAGAGCAATAATGCACTTCCGACAGGCAACATTACGTATGGAATAAATCGCGGTATTTTTTCATACGAATCGCCAGAATTTATAAGCGGTTCTATCCATCGCAACCAGTCTGGCATATGAATATCAATAACCTCATACCACGAACGGTACGAAGTTCTTTTCATCTCTTCAAACCCTGTTGGAAACCATCGCCCGGTAGTCTGCGGTAAGTTTGCAAAATTTGCCCAGTAATCCCAAGAACCTTTAAATAATAATAGGGCGTACAAAATACATAAAATTGCTGCTGTTAAGGCCAAAATACGCTTACTTGGGGCTGAACAAATGTTTAACAGAGCATCTACACCAAGGTGTAATTTTTTCTTCACCGCGTAACTAATTCCAAGTAATACTAACCAAGCAAAAAGGAAGGTGACCATTTCCAGACCCCAGATCAAACCTGAATTAAACCCGTAGCGTAATACGACATTTATAAATGTAATTGTCACCATTAGTGCCAAAATGATGGCAATAATAGTTTCCTCAATTTCGTCAATAAAGCGCGAAACTCTCGACTTTCCGTTATGATGTTCTGTATCCTGCATTTTAAAATATATTATTGATGGCTAATTATAAGATTTTATGACCGGCCATTTTACGAATGGCCGGCATTTATTTGCATCGATTTAATGATTAGCGTTTATTGCTTGCGCAGCAGCAATATTTTCTTCTCCAACATCATCTTTAAATTGATCCCATACTGGCATCATGGCAGCGACCCATGCATCTCTCTGTGCCGAAGTTAATTGGCGAACTACACCACCTGAACTAATGATCTCTTGCTTTGCTGATTCATTAACAGCAGTAGACTCCGAGTTACGAGCTTCAGTAACTTCATCAACTATTTTAGAAAGCTGATCACGCATTCCCGCATCCAAGCTATCCCACCAATCTGTTGATGTAACTAGCATGTAGTCAATGATACCGTGATTTGTTTCAGTGACCCCATCCTGAACTTCGAAGAATTTTTTGCCATATATGTTTGACCAAGTATTCTCTTGGCCATCTACAACGCCAGTTTGTAATGCGCCGTACACTTCAGAAAACGCCATTGGCTGAGGTGAGCCTCCAAGTGCAGCCATTTGTGCTTTTAGAACTTCAGAGTTTTGAACGCGAAATTTCAGACCATTCGCATCTGTTGGCATTTCAAGTGGTTTGTTAGCTGACATTTGCTTCATTCCATTATGCCAAAATGCAAGCCCTAGTAATCCGCGACGTGTCATACTTTCTTTCATTGCCTGGCCAGTTTCAGAATTTTGAAATTCATCAACTGCATTGATGTTTTTGAACATAAATGGAAGGTCAAAAATACGAAAAACTTTCGTGAACTGCTCAAACTTTGAGAGCGATGGTGCAGCCATTTGTACGTCACCTTGTAGCATTGCTTCCAGAACCTGATTATCATTATATAGTGTTGAGTTTGGGTAAACTTCCATACAAGCTTTACCGTTCATTTCGTCATTTACACGCTGTTGAAGTAGTGACGCGGCAATACCCTTTGGGTGCTTGTCGGTATTGGTGACGTGGGATAATTTAATAACCATTTCACCGTCGTCGCATGCGGCCATTAGCACATTGCCTGATATTGCGATGCCTAAAGCCGCGGTAGCGGCAAGTATTATTTTCATGTGTTTTTCTCCGGTTTTTTCTCAAAAAAAAACAGATAACACGATCGCTGACTTTGTAAATATAGATTTCGTCAGTTATTTGCAAAAATGCGCGGCAAATTTGCGCGATAACGTTTGATTAGATCTAGCAAATCGTATTGATTAAGTAACAAGTGCTGGTGCTTTTAGTTGTTTCACTACAGTATATACATTAAGGTAGCTAAAATTTTTTTCTTAAAATAAGAGGAATAGTTATTGTCTGACGAAGTACTATATGATCAACAAGTTATAGAATTTTTAGAAGATATCTGGGGCGATGGCTTTCTGTCGCCAGGTGGAGCTGGCGAGGTGCGTCGCGTATTAGAAGGTGTTAATGTCGACGGCAAATTGGTAATTGATATTGGCTGTGGTTCTGGTGCTTGCGCAATACTATTAGCTAAAGAATATCACGCTAAACGAGTGGTGGGTATAGATGTAGAACAGCCTGTTTGCGATGCTGCGACAAATCGAGTTAAAGCAGAAGGGGTTTCTGATAAAGTACAGATTCAATTAGTTGAGCCTGGTCCTTTACCTTTTACCAATAATGAAGTTGATGTTGTTTTTTCTAAAGATGCCATAATTCATATTCCTGATAAAGAAACCATGGCGCTTGATGCGTTCCGAATTCTCAAGCCCGGTGGACAATTTGCAGCGTCTGATTGGTTGATTAGTCATGACAATGATCCTTCGCCTCAAATGGCGGATTATATTAAAGCAGAGGGACTTGACTTTGCAATGGCATCACCGACCAGGTATGCAAACGCAATGAAAAGAGCAGGTTTTATAGATATTGAGTTGGTAAATAGAAATTCTTGGTATGCCACCGAAGCTGACAAGGAACTGCAATGGTTGAAAGGACCAAAACGCTCCGAACTACAAGAGCGTCACGGAAAAGATTTCATTGATCATCAGGTGGAGATTTGGTCAAAGCTGGTTACTGTTTTAAAGAGTGGTGAACATTGTCCACATCATATCCGTGCTCGCAAACCATTCTGAATGGAAAATTTAATAAATTTTTAAGTAGGCTTACTAGAAAGGTTAAGGGGCTTGATAGCAAACATTTATCATTTTTGTCTTAACATCTGCTTTCATACTGATTTCAGAATCTTTTTTTATGTAAAATGTCTCACCGGTTTCAAATGTTGCCGCACCGTCTGAAGAACCAATTTCTATGGCGCCCTCTAGAATAGTCACTAATTTGTTTTCGGTTGCTTTTATACTTGGCTGTATCAATGAACAAAGCTGCTCTACTTCAACCCACATTGTTCCAGCTGCATTCAAAAACTGAATATCCTTATTTGAAATATCAGAATTGATATTTTGTTTATCAAAATTTATTACTGTTATCCTTTCAAGTGATGGATTTTGCGCTTTTAGAATATTTTCGTCCACAATCATAAATATTTTTTTTACGTACCCAGGTTGCCTCCATTGGCATACAAACCCTTTAGGAATGATGAATGCATCTCCAGCTTTTATGTGAACTGTTTTCTCATTGGGAACATCTAAAAACAATTCGCCTTCTAAAAAGAGCATGAATTCATCGACAGGATACGGTCCCATTTGATCCACGAATTCCGTGCAGTCCCACACGCCTGTCATGTAACCAATGTTTGGATTTTCATGATATATGTGACCCCGTTGTATAGGATTGCCAGATATTAGGTTATTGGGATCTATTGTTTCCCATTCTTTTAATCCGTTATTTGAGGAGCCCTCTGCTTCAAACTTAAAAAAACTTGCCTTGTCAGTCATCTAATATCACCCCTGAGATATTCTTTATACCAAATTAACCCATTGACAGATTAATCAATTCTCGTCGAAAAGGTACTTCGTTAATTGTTGGGTTACCAAACTCGCGGGCATAAAGGTGCCCACTGTAGATTGCAGCCGCTATAGTTGACGGACCCATAGCATCACCAATACGATCAAGTTTAGGATTTGATTTCCAAAGATCATCGACCGGTATTCGCATTGTAACTAAAATAGTTGCAGAGCATTCAATCTCTTTTTTTCTTCCTGTGTATATACATTCTAGCTCTGCACTAGAAGATCTCACAGATTTAAGGTTATGTGACATCTCCAAAGATACTCCAATTTCTAGTAGCTTCTTTTGTATAGCGTGCTGCTCCAAAGTTTTAGTCGTATAAGATGAAATCTCTGATGCTGGCGTGACTAAGGTCACTTCACAGCCAGATTTCCTAAGAAGCTCGGCGATGGCTCCTCCCATATAAAAGTGGTCATCATCAAAAACTACAACCGGACCGTCGGGACGATATCCCTTAAAAATGTCATCTGGTGTATAGGTTTTGGTATCCTTATTTATTTTTATTCCCAAAGGATTTTCGCGTCCAATTCCATCATTGACCCATTTGGAACCAGTTGCGACAACAATATGATGATCCTCAAATTCAGTAAGTGTATCTGAGCTCATTTCGCTCTCCAGATATACGTCTACATTTGCCATTTGCCGAATTTGATATTCGCGATAAGCTATTACTCGACCCCATTCGCCAAAACCCGGCAAACGACTTTCTTTTACCACCCGACCTCCGAGCTCTGTTGATCTTTCGGCAACAACAACATTATAACCCCGCTGGCCAAGCGCTCTTGCCGCTTCAAGACCAGTTGGCCCAGCGCCAATTATTAAAACGCGCTCATTACTAGTCTTTGGGTTAATTCGTTCTGGGTGCCATCCTCTTCGCCACTCTTCTCCCATAGTTGGATTTTGAGTACACCTAATGGGCACATAACTTTCATCACCTGAAACGCATATATTGCAGCCAATGCATTCTCGAATATCTTCCACACGACCTTCTTCAATTTTTTTCGGTAAAAAAGGATCAGCAATTGAAGGGCGTGCTGCCCCGATCATATCAAGTTGACCTGACTTAACCAACGAAACCATTGCATCTGGAGAAGTATAACGGCCAACCCCTACTACTGGCTTGGAAGTAATTTTTTTTACAAAAGACACATAGTCATCTTGATATCCAGATTGCTTAAAACGGGAGGTAGCGCTGTCATGTTCCCACGAACTAATATTTACATCCCATAGGTCAGGTTCTTCGGCCAGCATTTCGATCAAGTCATACCCTTCGCCAGTACTAGTAAAACCCATTGAACCTTTCAGTTCATCAACCGCAAACCGAATTGCAATACCGCAGGTATGACCAACTGCATCTTTAGTATCAGCTAATATTTCTTTTAAAAGACGAGCTCTGTTCTCTAGTGAACCACCATAATGATCTGATCTTCGATTTCGATAACGTGATAAAAAGTGAGATATAGTAGAAAGTTGATGTCCTGCATAAACGTACACTATATCGAAACCTGCGTTTACAGCGCGAATAGCGGCATCTCTATGCCATTTTCTTAAATTTTTTATATCTTGTAGATCCATCTCTCTTGCTTGTAGCGGCTCGTGACCTGCAACTGGTATGTGTGATGGTGAAAGAGGAACAGATCTACTATACCTGTTTGGTGACATTTGACCTGCATGGTTAAGTTCGGCACCAGCGAGGCTTCCAAATTCGTGAATTCCATCACACATTTTGGCAAGAACTGGTATATCAGTATCGTCCCATAATCGCCCTCCAGCCCACGGTGAATGATCACCAGATGGGTGTATTTCAATTTCTTCCGTGCAAACTACGGCCCATCCTCCCTCTGCTTTAGTGCGTCGCATTTCCGCCATTGAAGATGGAAAGCTTCGGCCCATTCCGTTGCAGTGTGGAACCTGAAAAAAACGGTTTTTTGCTGTAACAGGACCAATTTTTACAGGTTCAAAAAGAATATCATAACGAGAGTGACGTGCCATGGGTTTACCAGTTAGAAGTTCGAGACTATTCTGCTCCAAGATAATTATATGATCCGAAATTTTTTCATATAATTCAACCGCTAAGGCACGTGAGGTTACCACAATGAAAATTGATACATTTGGTGTGGAAATGTGGATGAATGAATGGGAAACCAAATGTGAATTCAATCTAGCTGAAACGTGCGTAGAAAGTTTGACAATTGATCAGTTGTTCCAAATTACGGGCAAGAATAAAAAAGATTTATCTGAAATACTGAGCCTTAAAATGACTTATGGTGAGATTAAAGGTTCTGATCGGCTCAGAAAAGCAATAGCTGCTTTGTATGAGAAGCAAACTCTTGAAAATGTGCTTGTTACCCATGGTACGATAGGTGCTAATATGTTGGTTCATAAAACACTGGTCGATAATGGTGATCATGTGGTTTCAATAGTACCAACATACCAACAACATTTTTCAATTCCAAAAAGTATCGGTGCCGATGTGCACTTTTTGCAGTTGCGGGAAGAGAATAATTGGTTGCCTGATCTGGATGAGCTCAAACGGCTAGTTATTCCCGAAACAAAACTAATTGCTTTAACAAATCCTAACAACCCAACAGGTTCATTAATTGACAAAGAAATGCTAAATGAAATTGCCGACATAGCAAATACTGCAGATTCTTGGATCCTGTGTGATGAAGTTTATCGTGGCACTGATCAGCATGGAAGCGGCATGACTGCCTCAATCGCTGATATATATGAAAAAGGAATAAGCACGGCAGGAATGTCTAAGGCTTACAGTTTGGCCGGACTACGGCTCGGTTGGGTAACGGCTCCCAATAGCGTTATTGAGGATGTGATGATCCATCGTGATTATGATACAATCAGTGTTGGCATGATTGATGATTATCTTGCTACGATTGCATTAGAGAGTGTTGATCGATTATTAAAACGTTCCCATGAAATTACCCGTGGGAACTTGAGCTATCTGTCTTCTTGGGTAGATGGTGAAAAAAAACTTTCGTGGGTCAAGCCAAATTCTGGCACAACTGCTTTAATAAAAATTGAGTTACCAATTAAATCTCATGATTTTTGTGTAAAGTTACTTCAGAATACTGGGGTAATGTTTACACCAGGAGCAGCTATGGGAATGGAAGGTTTCATCCGAGTTGGTTATGCAAATAATCCAGAGGTATTAAAAACTGGTTTGAGCCGAGTGTCAGAGTATCTAAAAAATATCTAAAATGCTTAACTAGTTAAATCAGGTTTTTGTTAGGATATACACCAAGAGAAGGACTTAAAATTTTATGTATGATTTAAATAAGTCTGAGATTATGGAGCTTTTTCACTTCGACACTGCGGCAAGAGTTATAAGCGAAGCATATGTCGCATCGTCTAGCGGACATGTTCAAACCGGTGATGTCGTCCACTTAAGTTTTCCAGAATTTAATGGTGACTGCCATATAAAGTCCGGTCATATTCGTCATACGGATACATATGTTGTAAAAATTGCATCTGGCTTTTACGATAATCCGTCAAATGGACTTCCATCTTCAAACGGCATGATGTTAGCTTTCTCTGCCATGACAGGAGAACCATCTGCAATTTTAAGGGATGAAGGTTGGCTCACAGATATGCGAACTGGTATAGGCGGTGCGATAGCCACCAAGGCTTTGGCGTCTAGAAATGCAGAAAGAGTTTTAATAATTGGGTCTGGTATACAGGCGCGATTTCAAGCTACTTGCCTGGCGTCTTTGATGCTTGAAAAGTCATTTAATTTTTTTATTTGGGGCAGAAATGAAAATGCTGCTGCCACCCTTGTGGAGGAGCTTCGAGGCCAAAATTTAAATGTAGATCTTGCTTTAGATTTAAAGCAGCAAGTTTCCTTATCAGATATTATAATTACCACAACTCCCGCGACATCTGCTTTGTTTGGGGACAATTTAGTCCGGCCTGGGACGCATGTTACAGCTATTGGAGCTGATACTCAAGGTAAACAAGAGCTACCAACAAGCCTACTCGAAAGCGCCTCGCTGTTAGTTTGTGATATGGTCTCACAGTCGCTCAACCATGGTGAGTTTCAGACTATTAATGATACTAATCTCTCTAAAAATGTACTAGAATTGGGAAACATTCTGTCTAATAGTTGTGCAGGTCGCACCTCTGATAATGATATTACTATTGCAGATCTCACTGGCATAGCTGCTCAAGATATTGCAATCACAACAGGAATTATTGATGCTGCGGCTTTAGGAAAAAAGAATTAAGGGATATTATTTATGAGTGCATCTTCGGCAGTGCTTCAACAAGCTGCTCTATCAGTATCAGCATATAGTCGAATTAAGCCTTGGCTGAGCCCAACACCATGCATTCCATCACGACAGGTGTTTGAAGAAAAAACTGAACTTTATTACAAGGCGGACAATTTCCAAAAAACTGGTTCCTTCAAATTTAGGGGAGCCCTATCAAAATTGACTTCACTTTCAACCGACGTCCCAGCAATTACTGCCTCATCTGGAAACCATGGTTTGGGTCTTTCAACTGCTGCAAAATTAACAGGTCATAATTTGACTGTCGTTTTACCTGAAACAGTAGCGCGGGAGAAGTTGGAGAAAATTAAGGCCCTTGGTGTTAAAATCATTTTGCATTCAAATGACTCCGGCGTTGCTGAACAGCATGCGCAAAAACTAGCCAAAGAACAGGGAAAAATATACGTCTCACCTTACAATGATCCACAGATTATTGCTGGTCAAGGAACATTAGCAATTGAGTTACTAGATCAACTTCCTCGGCTAGATGTGGTTTATGTATCTATTGGAGGAGGTGGTTTGATTTCGGGTATTGGGTGTGTGCTAAAAGCTTTTTCACCAAAAACAAGGGTCGTTGGTGTTAGTGCTAAGAATTCAGCTGAGTTGGCTGCCAGTATCAGGGCTGGTAAGATGGTAAAAGTAGACCATTATGAGACATTAGCGGATGGATGTGCTGGCGGTGTTGATAATGATACCATAACACTTGGTTTGGGCTCAGAAGTTATCGATGATTTGATTGATTGTTCTGAAGGCCAAATAGAGGTGGGCCTACAGCAGATTGCTTGGAATGAAAAAATGCTAGTCGAGGGGTCTGCTGGTTTGGCTTATGCTGCTTGGCAAGAAGATGCTTCAAACAATAAAAACAAGATAAGCGCAGTAGTTTTATGTGGGGCAAATTTTGATAAAGAAACATTATCTCCAATTTTTAATCGCGACTAAGCAGATATAAAAATACTACAACTCAAAACTTAATTTATATTTTTCTCCACCTGCACGAATTGGTGTGATAGTTTACTTCCAGCCAACAAGGGAGAAAAAAATGGTAGAAAATTTTGGTGGTTCTTTAAATTTAATTATATGGATTATTGCGACGCTCGGCGCCGGGTATTATTCATATCGATGCCTCTTTGGAACCAGAGGAATGATAGATCAGTATGGTGCCGGCGACGGAGCGGCTTTCCCATTAGTGTTAATTGGAACCTTCACCGGTGCTGGTTTCATAATGGGGATTGTAATTTTAATTTCTGGCCCTCAATACGCATGGGCGTTTTTAACATATAGTTTCGTTCAATCAGTTTTAGGAATTATATTTGGTTTCAGAATCCTCAGCAGTGAATGGGCACAGGTCGAGGGAGTAAAAATGACCAATGAATTTTGGATTGCTCCTTTGGTATTCACAGTTCTTTATGGTTTCCTTTTATTCAACATGCAGGAAATTTTGTACGTGACGGAAGTGGCCAGCTAAGCTTAAATTTGAGGCCATCTTATTTCATAATAGACCATTAAGGTGGCCTCTGGCGTCCTAAAAATTAAAATACTGGAAGTTCCACTTCTTTAATAAAAAATTAATTTTATATTATTGTCTGGCACGTAGGGTTTGTCGTTAATTATGAGTGATCTAACAGAACTTATTACGGGCCTACCATGTTTCAAAGCCCCATCAAATATTACCCCGTTGGGCGGTGGAATTACCAATACTAATGTGACTGTTGAAGACGAAGATTGTAAATATGTTGTTCGCATTGGGAGTGATATTGCAGAGCATGGTGTAATGCGTTGGAATGAACTAGCACTCAGTCAAGCAGCGTATAAGTTGGGTATTTCCCCTAAAGTCATTTATCATAAGACAGGTGTTTTAGTTCTTGAGTTTATTGATGCATACACTCTTGACGAAGCAGCCGTTCGTGAGCCAAAAAATTTAATACGAATTATAAACCTTGTGGCGAAGACACACCGAGGAATTGGAAAATGTTTGCATTCTCCAATTCTTACTTTTTGGCCATTTCAAATTAATCAAACTTATATGTCCCGATTAGAAAAAGATGGTTCACCCCATGTTTCAAAACTTGTGGATATGAAACGTCAACTTGAGGTACTAGAAATAGCTACGGGGCCAGTAGAATTAGTCGTTGGGCATAATGATCTTTTGGCTGCAAATATATTGGATGACGGAGATCAACTTTGGTTGATTGACTGGGAATATGGTGGCTTTAATACCCCACTTTTTGATTTAGCAGGTCTTGCAGGGAATAATGGTTTATCTGTTCTTCAGGAACAGCAAATGTTAGAGCAATATTTTAAGCAAGATTGGCAGAACTATTGGCGCCCTTATAATGCTATGAAATGCGCCTCTCTAATGCGAGAAACCTTATGGTCTATGGTTTCTGAAATATATTCTGAAATCGACTTTGATTATGCGGCGTACACCGTAGAGAACTTAAATCGATTTAATGTGGCAATGTCAGATTTTAAAAATACTTAGGGGTGTTAAATGAGTCTACCGACTTCATCAAAAGTCATAATTGTAGGAGGTGGTATTGTCGGTTGCTCCACTGCTTATCATCTCGCTAAAATAGGGCATGAAGTTTTATTGTTGGAAAAAGCATCACTTAATTCAGGTTCTACATGGCATGCGGCGGGTTTGGTTGGGCAACTACGTTCAAATGCTAATATCACACAGCTGTTAGGGCACTCAATAAATCTTTATGATCAATTGGAGGCTGAAACAGGTCTTGCAACTGGCTGGAAAATGAATGGTGGCTTGAGATTAGCATGTAATAACGAGCGTTGGACTGAGGTCAAACGTCAAGCCACTACAGCGCGTTCATTTGGACTAGAAATGCAATTGTTAACACCTAAGGAAGCACAAGACTTGTGGCCACTTATGGACATTAGTGATGTTGTGGGCGCCGCTTTTTTGCCAACTGACGGACAGGCCTCACCGTCTGATATAACTCAAGCTTTAGCCCGAGGAGCGCGGACATCTGGAGCCAAAATAATAGAAAACTGTGTAGTAACCGAGATCATAACAGAAAATGGAAATTTGGTTGGAGTTAAAACAAAACTTGGTAGCATTTCCTGCGAGAAACTTGTCCTCTGCTGCGGTCAGTGGACCCGTGATTTTGCGGCAACTGTAGGGGTAAACGTTCCACTCGTTTCAGTTGAACATCAATATATGATAACTGAAGAATTTGGTGTTCCATCGGACTTACCAACCCTTAGGGACCCTGACAGACTTACATATTATAAAGAGGAGGTTGGGGGGTTAGTTTGGGGAGGTTATGAACCAAATGGGATACCTTGGGCCATTGAAGGTATTCCAGAACCTTTTGATTTCCAATTACTAGAGTCGCGATATGATCATTTTGAGCAATTGATGGAGCTTGCTTTGCCTCGTGTTCCTAAACTTTCAGAAGTTGGTGTGAAGCAATTATTGAACGGACCAGAGAGCTTTACGCCTGATGGCAATTTTATATTAGGAGAAGCCCCGGAATTAAAAAATATTTACATAGGCGCAGGCTTTAATGCTTATGGGATTGCAGCTGGTGGTGGCGCAGGAATGGCTTTGGCTGAGTGGGTTGCAAATGGAGCACCACCATTTGATCTCTGGCCAGTTGATATCCGCCGGTTTGGGCGCCCACATCATGATACAAATTGGGTAAGGTCGCGTACTCTAGAGGCTTATGGAAAACATTATACGATGGCTTGGCCATCTGAGGAACACACAAGTGGGCGGCCATGTCGTCGATCGCCATTATATGATACTTTGAAATCATCTGGTGCAGTGTTTGGTGAAAAACTTGGGTGGGAAAGAGCGAATTGGTTTGCCGATACTGGTGAAGAACCGCGTGATATATATACGTTCGGACTGCCTAACTGGCATAGTGCGGTAGCACGTGAACACAAAGCAGCAAGAGAAGCAGCTGTTTTGTTTGATCAGACCTCATTTGCAAAATATATATTAACTGGCCCAGATGCAGAACAGGCACTTCAATGGATTGCTTCCAATCGTGTTGATAAGCCAGTTGGGTCTATAATTTACACTCAAATGCTCAATGATAATGGTGGAATTGAATGCGATTTAACCTGTGTTCGTACAAAGTTTAACGAGTACTATATAACTACGGGTACTGGGTATGCTACTCACGATTTTAATTGGATTAACGGAAATATCCCATCTCAGCTAAATGCTCAATTAATTGATGTAACATCATCTAATGCGGTTTTATCGCTTTTTGGGCCTAACGCACGGGATATTTTACAGGTATTAACTGTAAACGATGTCTCAGATAACGGTCATCCGTTTGGATCGGCAAGGCAAATTAGTATAGCGGGATGCCTAGTTCTAGCTATGCGTATTACATATGTTGGAGAACTTGGTTGGGAACTGCATTTTCCCGTTGAATATGCACAAACCGTTTACAATAAATTAATTGAAGCTGGATCGCCATTGGGCTTACGAAATGCTGGATATCGAGCAATTGAAACTCTTAGACTTGAAAAAGGTTATCGTGCCTGGTCGTCAGATGTTGGTCCCGATCATACTCCAGATGAAGCAGGTTTAGGTTGGGCAGTTAAAATGAAATCTAATATTTCGTTTAAAGGACGTGATGCAATAGCAAAACAGAGAGCTGAGGGCATTAAAAAGATAATGGCTACATTCACGACTGATAGTAATGTTATTCTATCAGGTCGAGAAACAATTTATCGTAATGGCGAGCGTTGTGGTTGGCTAAGTTCTGCCGGTTTCGGTCACACAATAGGAAAATTTATTGGAATGGGATATGTCCGTAGTGACCGCTATATCGATAACGATTTCGTATTATCTGGTGATTATGAACTTGAGGTGGCGATGAAAAGAGTAAGAGCAAATGTTTGTTTAAAACCGCTTTATGATCCTAAATTGGAAAAGGTAAAAACATAAGTTCATTAAGTTTAAAATACTTAACTAATTGATTTTAAGCAAGCTTCAGATCCATTTACGACAATTTGAATGGCGTTATTGAACGCGCCAATACATCTATCCTTGGTACTCTGAATACTTAGGCTAATTTAGTTTGAGATATTTTTTTAATTGGATTTAAAATGAACGATCGGCTCACCAAACTGTCTATCCTACTTTTAATGTTAGGAATGGCGCTGATTCCTTTAAATGACTCACTAATCAAGCTTTTGAGTTCGCGATATCCACTTGCTCAAATAGTAGTTATCCGTGCTTTATTCTGTATCTTGGTAATTTCAATAGTAGGAAAGGGTGCTAAAAAAGTTTTACTACTTCCACGGCGTACTGTAATCTTGTTTGCTATTAGAGGTATGTGTTTGGTAATCGCCATGTACTTTTTCTTTGTTGCATTAGCAAGTTTACCCTTATCCACTGTAGTTTCTATATTTTTTCTATCACCGCTTTTGATTACTTTTTTATCCTCAATAGTACTTAAAGAGAAGATTGGTATTCATAGGATCACGTCCGTTATTGTTGCGTTGATTGGTGTTATGTTTGTAATGAAGCCAGGAACGAATGAATTTCATCCGGAAATGTTGCTCGCTTTAGGATCTGCAATAAGCTATGCAATTTTTCAAATTTTTACACGTAGTCTTAAATCAGATGGAAATTTGCCGGCTTTAATAACAATACAACATCTGTGTTATTTCTTTTCTGCATTACCTCTTCTCGCATTTAATTGGAGTGGTGGCTTAAGCTCTACTGGGAATATGTCTTTTGATTTCTTATTGCGTGCCACGGTCTCGCCTACATTTATTGACGTTATATACATTGCAATCTGTGCTGGCGCTGTCTTGTTCTTATCCTTAGCATCATCTTTTGCTTACAGAAATGTTGAAGCCTCATTGATTGCTCCTTTTGAGTATGTTGCGATCCCTGTCAGCGTTGTATGGGGGATCTTAATTTGGGGCGATTATCCTTCTTCTACAGCATGGATAGGTATGTCGCTAATAATTTCCAGTGGAATTTATGTAATCTATAGAGAAAGGATTAATCAGGTTGAGACAACCTCAAGCGTCCCGATGCCAGGTTCTGCAGGTATGGTCCAGAACAAAAAAGACGATTAAATATTTATTATTTTTCTTTTAAACAATGACTATCAACCATCTTTTGGACCAGAGGAGCAAAATGCCAAAATGATGGGGTAACCATGTCTGGAATTTTACCAGCATCATCATACAGTCGAACTTTAAGTTTTTTATCTCGTCATAATTATTTTCCATGAGCCAGTCAAAATCGTAACGTATTACTTTATTCTCTGGTTTAAATGTTATTAACAAACTCTCAGCTTCTACTCGAGCATCAGAAACCCAGGTGTCAGATGGAATTTCTTTTAAAGCTATAAGTCTTTGGCCATTTATTTGATCGCGAGTTTCATCGTCTTGTGCATTATCGCGAAGCCAAATTGCATGAAATCGCATTATTTCGTTACCTAAGCATAATTGGACAACTGTGCCTCCAGTTTCAACAGTAACACGAGACATTGGTTTACCTCACAAAGACTATAGCCCTACGATAGAAAGTATTTCCTAAACTTTGATATATATTTGCGACTGATCAAGTCGTTTCTCACGATGAATTGAATGTTTAATGCTAATTGATGGATTTCTTATTTTCAGAACCCAAATCAATTTAAAATAGCTTTTGCCAGAACGGTTAACCCATCTATGAGATCTTGCTCATTTGTGTCCTCTGAAAAATCGTGACTGATACCCTCTATGGATGGTACAAACAGCATTGCTGCTGGCATTAGTTTCGCTACATTAGCTGCATCATGTAAGGCTCCAGATTGGATATTTCTCCACCGGTTTGGGCAAGCATTTTTAG
>NZ_CBFHHX010000005.1:0-124817 GCF_965655845.1 Candidatus Salinivivens marinus | reverse complement strand
AGCAGCGTTACGAAGAATGTCTTGCAAAGATTGGTCCATTTGCACTGGCTTCAGTCCGTGCATTTTACTAAAATCAACTGAGGCGCCATCTCTGTCAGCCACTTCAAGTGCTGTGCTTCGTATTATATTTTCCATTTTGTCTAAGCGCTGATCGTCGCCATCGCGCCATTGCATGGAAAAAGTACATTTCCCTGGTACTATTGAGTGAGCATCTGGTTCTATCCTGACATGGCCAGTCGTCCATACAGTTGAAGGGGTAACAACATTTCTGAAGCGGTCATTGATTAACTGGCTGAAGCTTAACATTAACTGATAGGCATCGATGCGTCTATGCATTGGAGTGGTGCCAGCATGGTTTTGTTGTCCATTGAAGGTGATGCGCATGTCTCTAATACCAACAATATCTGTTACTATGCCGACGGTATGGTTCGCTTCGTATAACCAAGGTCCTTGTTCAATATGACATTCTATAAAACCAGTGAAGCGGTTTGGATTAACAAAATCTAGAGAATTTTTGGAAATTTTTTTTCTTTCGTTAGAAAACTGGAGGCCATCTTTGTCAATCAAGTTATCGGCTTCTTCCAGTGATAGGATATCTGCCCATATAGCACTGCCAGTGGTTACACCAAAGCGGCCTTCCTCATCTTGAAAGCTGACGACGGAAATTGCTGGCCCATTATTTTCGCGTGATAGCCGTGCCAACTCTAAACCGCAGATAACTCCAAGTGCGCCGTCTAACCATCCTCCTTGAGGCTGAGTATCTGAATGTGATCCAATTAAAATTGAACTTTCTTGAGCTAGTCCAAAAAGATTGCCTACTGGATCATAGTGAGGCGTTAAACCCGCTTGGGCAAATTTATCTGCTAGCCAGTTTCTTGCTGATATGTCAGCTTTCGAGTAGGCTGGTCTTATCACTCCCTTTCCGACACCTGCAGCACCAATAGTTCTAAGTTCATGAAGGTCAGATAGAAATCTTTTCGAGTTTATATTCATAATTAAAACCGGTTTATCCTAATGGATTGTGACAAGCGACGAATACACTATTTTCGTCCGATTGTAGTTCTGGGTGTGCGTCTAGGCATTTATCGGTTGAGTGATTGCATCTCGCAAAAAATGCGCAACCTTTTGGTGGATGGGTTGGATCTGGTAAATCTTTGTTTGATTTTTCGTTTAGTTGCAACTTGGTTCCAATCTTTGGAGCACTTTCAGCCAATAGTTTTGTATAAGGATGTTTGGGCTTTATGAAAATTTCTTGGGCTGGCCCGATCTCCACTATTTCTCCAAAATACATTACTGCCACCCTGTCACTTACGGTTTCAACAACCGCAAGATCATGGCTGATAAAGACATATGTTAAACCAAAATCTTTTTTGAGACTTGATAGTAAATTTAGAACTTGAGCCTGTACTGATACGTCCAATGCAGAAACTGGTTCATCTAAAACTAGAATTCTTGGATTCGCTGCTAGGGCTCTGGCAATTCCTATACGTTGCGCTTGGCCTCCAGAAAATTCATGAGGGTATCTTTCCAAAAATTCCTCTTGTAAATTCACAGCTTTAAATAACTGTTTTATTTGTTTTTCTCGATCTTTTTCTGATAACTTTTGTAAGTGAGTAAGTGGAACGTTCATGACTTGTCTGATAGTCTTTCGAGGGTTCAAACTGCTAATAGGGTCCTGAAATACATATTGAATTACCCTAGGTAGACCAGATTTCTGGCTTTTTTTGTCTAGTTTATTGTTTTGTATTAGTATGTCTCCATTCGTCGGTTCAGTTAGTCCTACCAGCATTCTTGCAAGTGTGGATTTCCCACAGCCCGATTCTCCCACAATGCCCAAAGTTTCGCCTTTATTAACTTTGAGCGAAACGGACCTAACGGCATGGATTTGTGCCTTTTTTCTTTCTAATATTCCCATATTTAATGGAAAATTCTTTAGGAGATTTTTTGCTTCAAGTATGGGTTGCATCACGTGGTCCTAGAGATGAGTTTCGGGTTTAATACATCTAACTTTCATATTTCTGTTAACATCTCTGAGCTTGATATCGTTAGTTAAACATTCAGAAATTGTGCTTTGACAGCGAGGAGCAAAGGCACATCCCTGATCAAGTTTATCAACCATTGGGGGCAGCCCATCAATAGAGGCTAGCTTTCTTTTGCCCTTACCAATTTCTGGTACACATCCCATGAGTTTAGAAGTGTAGGGATGTGCTGGGTGATTTAAAATCATCTCTGATGGACCATACTCCACAATTTTACCAGCATACATTACAGCCACCTCATCGCAAATTTGGGAAACAACACCAAAATCATGCGTGATGAAAATAATTGCTAATCCTCTTTGACTGGTAAGCTCTCTCAATAATGATAAAATTTGTGCCTGGACAGTTACATCTAGTGCTGTCGTAGGCTCATCTGCAATTATTACTTCTGGGTCATTTGCAAGAGCCATAGCGATACTAACGCGCTGGCGCATGCCACCAGACAGTTGATGTGGGTAATCTTTAGCACGTTGCTTTGGATTAGGTATGCGAACTGATTTCAAAAGCTCAATACATTTCTGATATACTTCTTCTTTTGACAGGTTTTGATGCGCTAGAATTGCTTCCTCTAGTTGCTGTTGAACTGTGTAAAGTGGATGCAAAGACGATAGAGGATCTTGAAAAATATAGGAGATTTTACCACCCCTTAAAGATCGAAGTTTTTGATCATTTGTTTGTATAAGATCAATACCCTTATAATTCACATAACCTTCAGTGATAATGCCAGGCGGAGAAGAAACTAACCCCATAATACTTAATGCGGTCACGGACTTTCCGGATCCACTTTCGCCAATAATTCCCAAGCAGGCTCCTTTTTTTGCATATATACTAACACCATCTACAGCTTTATAATTTCGATTACCGATATGAAATTGTGTCTTTAAGTTTGAAACTGAAAGTAGTTCTGAAGCGTCTAAATTTTTAGTTTTACTATAATCTGCTACTAGAGTTCTAGGCCTCGGGCTAGACAGTACTCCTGATTTTAACCTTGGATCCAACGCATCGCGTATACCATCCCCAAGTAAGTTGATTGCCATCACAATTATTAAGATCATTGCTCCAGGGACTACTGATGTATAGGGACTAGTTATTAATGCTGCGCGTGCTTCACCAAGCATTGAGCCCAAATCTGCCTGCGGTGGTTGGGACCCTAAACCTAAAAAACTTAAACCCGCAGTTTCCAAAATCATCCAGCCTACGGTGGTCGACATTGCAATTACTATTACTGGAAACACATTAGGTAATACTTCAGTGATAATGATACGGGTGTCTGTCATTCCAGATAGCCTTGCAGCATCAATGAATTCTTTATGAGTAATGCCTACGGTAACGCCCCTGATATTTCGGGCAAAAAAAGGAATATTCACTATTGCGACAGCAATTAGCGCATTAAACAAGCCTGGCCCCAGGGCAGCAACAATGGCCAAAGCAAGTAAGATGTAGGGAAATGCCATTAGCATATCTATGCCGCGCATTAGTATATTATCCACATGTTTACCGTAGAAGCCTGAAATTATTCCAATTGAAGATCCAATTAAAGCTGCCAAAAATGCGGCACAAAAACCAACTGCAAGTGAGAGGCGCGTTCCCCATAGTAATCTACTCATAAGGTCGCGGCCAAGATGGTCTGTACCTAAAATAGCGTCAGTATTAAAAGGTGTTTTAAATCTATTTTTAGTATCAATAACATCTGGGTCAGGGAGGGGTAATAGAGGTGTTACTAGGGCTACAAATATGACTGCTATTATGACAACTAAACCAGCGAGGGATAAACGATTGCGAGATAATAATTTCAAAAACCCAATCATGTTTTAATCCTTGGGTCTAAAAGGTGTTGAGCAACGTCAACTGCAATATTGAAAATTACATAGCAAGCTGCAACGAATACAACACCACCTTGAACGAGTAAAATATCACGTTTTAAGATTGCATCGACAAGCATTCTTCCAACGCCAGGCCATTGGAAAACCATTTCAATATAAACTGCACCTGATAAAACAAATCCTGCCTGAATTCCCAAAATTGGAAGTATACTGACCATTGCCGCACGGAGTGCATGGCGCCATATTACAATTTTTTCATCTAAACCTTTGGCACGGGCAGTACGAATATAATCTTGTCTTAAAATCTCTAGCATTGCTGATCTTGATAATCTGGCAATGACCCCAGTCGCAACGACAGCTAACGCTGAGGCAGGTAGTGCTAGGTGGCCTGCTAGTGCAGTTAGGTCGCGAGCTCCATATATGGGCCACATACCAGACACGGGAAACCATCTAAGATGAACAGCGAACAATAATATCATCATCATACCAAGAAAAAATGAAGGTATGGATATACCTAATAAAACTATGAAGGTAATTAGCTTATCGGTTAACTGAAATTGTTTGGCAGCAGATAGCACACCGGCGCAAATTCCAATGAGTGAGCACATTATGAAAGAGGTGCCAGCTAGGATAAGAGTTGCTCCAAATCTCTCAACCACTTCATCAATAACATTTTTATTTAAAGAGTAACTTCTGCCAAAATCTCCCTGCAAAATATTTCCTAGCCAGATGAAATAACGCTGAAATAGAGTTTTATCTAAGCCTAGATCTCGGTTGAGCTTTTCTACATTCTCCGGCGTTGCAAAAGATCCTAAAATGGCAGTAGCAGGATCACCCGGGATCATAGCCATAATTAAAAAAACAATTATTGAGATGCCTAATAAAACCGGTATGGCTGAGAACAGCCTTTTTAAAATATAACCAAGCATCGCCGGCCCTGGAGAAATTGGCGCAGCTAAACTATTTGGTAAAGCTACGCCAGTTATTAATTAATTTTTGTCTACGTTATTCAACAATAGAAAAAAGGATGGTTGCAATGAAAAGCTACCTACACGATCGGATGTAACAGCATTTTGCTTCCAATTTGCAACAAATACCCATGGAGCGTCCTCTTGAACAATTGTCTGCATTTCCTGATACAGACGTGCTCTTTCACTCTGATCTGTTGAAGCACGTGCGGCTTCTAACAATTCATCAACCTTCGGGTTTGAATAATAACCAGAATTAAACCCTCCTTTATCTGGCCAAGCTTCGGTGCGAAGTGCCAAGAAAGGAAGAGTATCAGGGTCATTTGTCATCCAAGCCATTTCGGCCATATCAGCTTTACCCTCTAACCCAGGGTTTACTTCGCCAAGGAAGGTATTCCATTCGTAAGTTTCAATATTAACTTTAAGGCCAACGGCTTGAAGGTCAGCTTGAATGGCAGTTCCCATAGCCACCGGATCTAGCATCCCAGAACCACCCTCTGTCACAAAAAAAGTAAGTTCTGCTCCATCTGCTCCAGCTTCGGATATAAGTTGTCGAGCTTTTTCAGGATTATATGGATATGGCTCTAGGCTATTATTATATGCCCAAGCAAATGCTGGCGGAGTTGGGCCAGCGGCAACCGCAGCAGTGCCTTCCAATACATCATTAACAATAGCCTCCTTGTTTATGGCGTAGTTTGCTGCCTGACGTACGCGTACATCTGAAAACGGTCCTTCTTTAGCATTCAGGATAAGGAACCAAACGTGTGGACCGGCCTGCTCGTGGACAGTATAGCCATCACCTTGGAATTTGCTTAATGCGACTGGAGGCACTTCAACCATCATATCTATACCGCCTGCTAACATTTCTGCGGTTCTGGTGTTTGCATCAGTGATCGGACGAAAGACAACGGCCTGTAACTTTGGTGCGCCTTCCCAATGACTTGAATTAGCCTCAACTACGACGGCTTCGTTTGAGCGCCATTCTCCAAATTTGAATGCTCCGGTACCGGAAGGATTCCTTCCAAAATCTGTCCCATGTTTCGCAACTGCGTCAGGAGAAACAATTAGCCCTGTAGGATAGGCAAGATTCGACAAGAATGGAGCGTATGGCGCATTCAGCGTAAATTTCACCGTCATAGGATCCAAAACGTCTACTGAAACAATTGCTGAGAAGAAAAATGATAGAGGAAACGGGCCAGTATTATGGTAAGGATGCGCTTCATCCAACATACGATCAAAGTTAAATTTTACCGCGTCAGCATTGAAATCACTTCCGTCATGAAACTTAACACCTTGCCTTAATGAAAATGTATATTCTGTACCATCGTTACTGATATTCCAGGAGGTTGCCAATGCGGGCTCAACCTCCAGGGTACCATCTTTATATCTTACAAGGCCATCATAGAGATTCATTAAGATGCGAAAATCGTTAACAGCTGTTACGGCGGCTGGATCTAGCGCCTTTGGTTCGGCAATTTGACCAACTACTAACACGTCATCTGGAGTTTGAGCAGTAACTGAAATTGCGGAAAGGGCGATAGCCGTTGCTGTACCTGCAGCCAACATCGCCCTGCGAGTATAGTCTAGCAGTGCCATGGTATTATTCCTTTCCAAATAAATTTATCATGATGAATTGCATTCACGCAAATTATCATGATAAAATCAAGAACAATGTGATGGGTGGGTAAAATGACACTTTCTGTTCTCACTTTTAATAAGAAAACAGGCGTTTTTGCTGCGGCTGCTGCTACCGGGAACCTTTGTGTAGGTGGATGGGTGCTGCGCGGTGATATCGAATCAGGTCTTGTTGCTTCCCAGGGAACTTCTCCCAGCACCTTTTGGCGTGATGATATCATCCGGCGTATGTATGAGGGTAAATCGTCTAGACTTGCGATTGATGAAGCCACTGGTAATGACGCTGGAAAGGGGTATCGGCAAGTAGCGGCAATTGATAAAAATGGTTTGCCAGCAGCTTTTACTGGAATTGAAAGTATTCAATATGCGGGCCATTTGGTTGGTGAGAATTACGTTATTTCTGGAAATATGCTGGAGAGCCGTGAGGTGCTTCTGGCAATGGAAGAGACCTTAAGTAAAAGTATATCTTTGGTTGGTCGGCACTTAATAAAAATCTTATCTGCAGGAGCTTCTAAAGGGGGAGATACAAGAGGTCTGAAGTCTGCTGCTCTGTTAGTTTTTGACCCAGATAGGCCACCTTTAGATTTACGCATAGATTCTCATCGAAGCCCAATAGAAGCTTTAAACGAGCTGTATGAAACTTCACAAAAAGCACCATATGTAAATTGGCTGGATGAAGTCCCTGTATTGAGTAAAAAAATGAAATGGCGGAAGGAAAAATAATATGGGGTGGTATTTAGTTAATCTATCTTTTTAGGAATTTTAAGACCCAATCAAATTAACAATAGCCAGTGTCACTCTGCTATAAAACGTCTAACAATCTGAGCTTCTTGCTGCTTCATTAATGTCTCTGCAATCTGCATGTGAGATGTCATAATTTCTCGAGCTTTTGTAGGGTCTCCTCGATCTAACGCGTCAATTAAGTGCAATTGGTGTTCCCTACCTTTACTCCAAAGTTCAAAGTTTGGTGGCTCATACAACTTTTTATAGAGAGTTAATTCGGTAAGAATTTGGGACATAAAACCGATAATGAACCCTAGCAGTTTATTTTTTCCAAAGTCGGATAATTTTGAGTGAAATGCTAAAGATGCAATGTGTTGCTCCTTTTCTTCCTCTGCAGATTCTGCAGGCTTAGGAAATTGATTTGCAAGCATCCGTAGCTCAGCCAACTGCTCACTACTTAACTTTCCTGCTAGACTTGCAGCAAGCTCCGGTTCTAGAGACTTTCTCATCTGATAAATATCCGCGATGGAGAGATCTTGAAAATAGAAATAGTTTGCTAGAAGAGCCCTTGTGCGTTCTACAGAGACTTCCCCAACAATACTACCACCGCCCGGCCCTGTTTTTGTGATGATTAATCCTTGTGCCTCCAAAATGCGCAAAGCCTCTCTCACAGTTCCTTTTGACACGCCGAACTGATCAATCATAGCGCTTTCGTTAGGTAACTTATCTCCACTACTTAAATCTCTTTTTACTACCCACTCTTTAATTGCATCAGCCACGAGTACTGGCCGCGATCTTCTCGGTTTCTTTTTTGGTGAGTTAACTTCTAGCATCTATTCCTCGAAAGCTATGATGAGGACCATATCTATTTATTGCAATTTTGTGTAGCTAGAATATTAGAAATTTTGCTAAAATTATTTAAATCGATTAATAATTTGTCTTTTGTAAGCTTAGGTGCCTGTGCTTAGAAACTTTTCCATTAGATAAGGACCAGAAATCACAGGCTCATTTTTGACTGCATTTATAGGATAAATTTTTGCTTCCCAATCTGGCTGATGAAAAAATGCAAGACTCTTTCGCCCTGGTTGGTTTGGTTTTGCTACAACACGATGTAACTTAGATATCCACCTCCCACCAGTCCAAAGTTCCATGAGGTCTCCGATGTTGATGACGAAAGTATCCTTAATTGTCGGCACGTCTATCCATTTACCATTTAATTTTAATTGTAATCCTGAGGTTTCCGGTTGTGGGAGTAGAATTGTCAAGGAACCATAGTCTGTATGTGCACCGGCTCGTTGTTGACCGTATTCTGGCACGTGAGTCGTTTCAGGGTAATATAGCGCGCGTAATGCTGATATTGGGCATTTGAGATATTTGTCAAAAAAATATGGCTCAAGGTTTAGTGCTTCAGCAAATGCAGACATAATTCTGGCAGCTAATTTTTCCATTTCTAGATAATAGTTAGTCCATGCCTCTTTGAAGCCATCAATTTCTGGCCAAATTGTAGGTTGATAACAGAATTCATAAGCACGCCCATCTTTGATTTTTTTTGTGGGGGTCTGTAATGGTCCACCATTAAAACTTTCTTTTAGATCTGGTGGTGTCTTTTCTCCCTTTGATGCTGCTAATGCTTCCTTATTTGGTCCTATCCAGCCATATGGATAACCAGGGTAGGGCACGCTTACCTTCATCTTTGCGTCTGGAGCCTGAGAAAAAAATTGTTTAACGGCGCTCCACTGGGATTCAATAATTTTATCTGGCACCGCATGATTTTCTATTAATAAAAACCCAACCTCACTGCAAAACTTATCCAGTTTTGTGCAGTAGCTTTTCCTAGAGGTTCCTGTTGAATTCTCAAATCCCCCGAGATTGAATACCGGAAGGCTAACCATATTTTTGCCTATTATATTTCAATGTTTGCAGTGGAAAAACAAATTTTAGAAAATTTACCCACCCATAATTGCTTTAACTTCAAGAAATTCTTCAAATCCCCATTCAGCTTTCTCTCGACCGTTCCCAGACTGTTTGTATCCGCCAAACGGAGCATCTGCGCCACCAGAGCCATAATTTATATGAATTTGACCGGCTCTTAGTCGCCTAGCGATAGCTGTTAAATCTTCCTTGTTTTCCCCAGCAACATAAGCAGCTAAGCCATATTCAGAATCATTTGCTATGGATACCGCTTCGTCAATATCGCTGTATGTTATGATTGATAGAACTGGTCCAAAAATTTCTTCGCGTGCGATTGTCATATCATTTGTTACATCACCAAATACCGTGGGCTTAACGTAATAGCCTTTATTCAAACCCTCAGGTTTTCCAGTACCGCCAACCAGAAGCGTGGCGCCTTCGCTTATTCCGGTATCAATCAGACTTTGGACTTTGTCGAATTGAATATCGCTTACCAGGGGGCCGATTGTGGTGTTATCACCCTTTGGGTCGCCCACGATAGTGTTTTCCGCTTTTTTAATTGCTATTGCGAATGCTTCCTCTTTTCGACCCTCTGGAATTAACATACGCGTCGGAGCATTGCATGATTGACCTGTATTATTCATGCAAAACTCAACACCAGTTTCTACTGATTTATTAAAATGATTATCATCAAGAATTATATTGGCAGATTTACCACCCAGCTCTTGGCTCACCCTTTTAACACTATCTGCTGATGCTTTAGCTACCGCAACTCCACCTCGTGTCGAACCCGTGAATGACATCATATCGATGTCAGGATGAGAAGACATTGCTTCGCCCACTTCAGGACCTAGCCCATTTACCAGATTAAATACGCCTGCAGGAACATTAGCTTCATGTAAAATTTCTGCTATAACCATAGATGACAGAGGTGCAATTTCTGATGGTTTTAAGACGGCAGTGCATCCCGCTGCAATACAGGGAGCGAGTTTAGAAACAACTTGGTTCACGGGCCAATTCCACGGAGTAATTAAGCCGCAGACTCCAATTGGTTCATGCCTTATTAAAAACTTTCCATGTTTAAATTCGAATTCATGATTACTCAGAGATCGTATTGCAGCTTTTAAATGCCCTAGACCTACCATTGCTTGGGCACCTCTTGCCAAACTTGTCGGGGCCCCCATCTCAGTCTGAATTGCATCTGCGACATCATCAATTCTTCGTTTGTAAATTTCTCTGATTGTCGTGAGTAGTTCGATGCGTTGTGCAACCGGTGTTTGTGAATAACCGTCGAAAGCAGATCTGGCAGCACTCACCGCCAAATTAACATCGACTTCAGACCCCAATGATATTTTCGCAACAGCTTCTTCAGTCGCTGGGTTAATCACGTCAAGGGTTTTACTAGTGGATGGTTTTACCCAAGCTCCATTAATATAGAAGTCTAGTTTTTCCATAAAGTGTTCCTTCAGAATTCTGTTGGTGTGTGTTTTGTAAACACATTTATTCTTTCTGTTGCCAGTTGCAAGTTCAAATTGGCATGCTGATTTGCTGAAATAATCAGAGTTACGACAAATTAGTTGGTTAAATAATCATAGGCTGATAATGCGTGTGTTTTTACTAGATGAAGATAATCATCAATTGGAACATTTTCATTAGCCGAGCCCATGCCAGTTGGTGTTGGGCCGTATACATATGCGGGAATATTTTTGTATCGCCAAAGTCTTGCATCGGTACCACCGAGACTGACTACTGGCTCTGGTTTAAAACCTCTCAAATCTTGCACATTACTTTTCAAAATCTGCATCATATCTCCATCTGGATTGCAATGTGATGGTGGGTTAAGCATATTTTGTTCCATTGAAGCTTCTGGGAATTTTTTAGTTATTTCGGCAATAGAATTAAAAATTTTATCTAAATTGCAGCCCACTGGAAGTCTAATATCTGCTTCAAAGGAACACTCAGACGGGACCATATTATTCTTCAAGCCACCAGAAATTGTACCAATATTAAGGGTCACCTTTGGTGCTATATTGGCAGCACCAACTCCCATACCCTGATCAAAAGCAGTTGCAGATTTTTCCTGTGCCTTAAGCAATTCTTGGGGAACCTCTACATCTAAAGCCTCTAAAGATTTCAATTCCTGAATTAGATCGGTGGCCACTAAGGTAGCAGATTTTGATAAATGGGTATAAGCGCCATGTGAACCATCAGTTCGGACTTTAAAAGTCAGCCATAATAGTCCTTTTTCGCCATATCTAATTGTAAAGGGACTTGAGGGTTCTCCGTTCAGGCAACAATCACCAAGTACTTCAGGTTCATTGTCAATAAGCCACCGACTTCCCCAAGGTCCAAAAGTTTCTTCATCAGATACACAGGTCAAAGTCAATTTTCCTGAAAATTTTGTTTTGAACTTGTTCAAAATGATATAGGTCCAAATGCTTGCGCTCGTCCCGCACTTCATATCAGTTGAACCGCGGCCGTATATTTTATCTTCAATAATTTCACCACTCCAAGGAGGCGTAATCCAACCTTCCTCTGAGTAGTCATCTGAGACAGGAAATACGTCTATATGACCGTTTAGTACTAAATGACGGCCTGGTTTACTTCCATTAATTGAGCCAACAATATTGGGCATCGTCTTTTGTGGTGAAACCCAACGAAATGGCATTTTGTGTTTTTCTAAAAGTTTGCTTATTACTTTGGCTGCTATTGTTGTGTCTCCGGGTGGGTTAGGGCTCGCCGCTTTAATAAACTCCTGGAGAAATAATATAATTTCGTGTTTTTCGTTTTCTATAAAATTTAAGATTTCAATTTTTCCTGACATCAAAAACATCCTTCAGCTTTAGTTTTTTTAAAAGTATAGCATATCATTAAGGTTATTTATAAAAATAGCTTTGCAAAATCATTTTAGACCCTGTACGGCGTTTGGTATGAGCAATTGTCAGTTAGTCGTGCACGCAAAAATTATATTTTTACCGATTAAAATTTAGGCACTATTTAAATAACCCAACGTAATTAAAGCTTGGGCCAGTTTTTTGCTTCGTTTGGAGAAGTAATTCATTAAACTTTTACTATTCAGCTTTACTTATTAAAATTTACTCTTAGGGAGATGAGAAATGAGTGCGTCTTACAGGCAGTTTTGTCCGGTGGCGATGGCCGCAGAAGTCTTAGAATCTCGGTGGACTCTACTCATTGTAAGGGAATTGTGTTTAGGATCTAAACATTTCAACGATATCCGTAAAGGTGTGCCTAAAATGTCCCCAACACTTCTTTCAAAGAGGTTAAAAGAGCTTGAGTGGCATGGTATTCTTAAACGGGTAGAGAGTCCCAGAGGATCTCGTAAAACCGAGTATATTCTTACGCAGGCAGGAGATGAGCTTTTCGAAGTTATCCATGCGATTGGCAGCTGGGGTAAGAGATGGATAGATATGAGGCACCATCTTGATAGCGCTGAAGAAAATCTATTGATTTGGGATATCCGGCGAAATCTGAGGATGGAAAGCTTTCCGATGAATGAGGCTGTTTTGCAAATTCATATTACAGATGCCCCTAAGAAAACGTCTAATTGGTGGTTTGTTTTCAATGGAAAAGAGCGACCGGATGTTGGGTATCTTGATCCTAGTTTAGATGTAGATCTTTATATAGAAACAAATCTTACATCCCTGACAAAGGTATGGCTAGGAGAAGATTCTCAAACCAGTGAAACTATGGCTAATACATTTCAACTAGAGGGGTCGCAAAAATTAATAGAGACCTTTGAGAGCTGGTTTGGAAGTAGTAAATTTGCCTCTATTCCAAAACTAGCGATAGCTTCTTAATTTAATAAAAACTAATGTAATTAAGTGCTGTTTAATTCCTGCCTTACTACCCAAGTTTCAAACCGATAGCTATTAAATCTTTGGAAAACTGTTGGCTATCAGATGGCATTTCACCATCAAGAATTCTTGCTTGCTCAAATAATACACGACATAAAGACTTCTGGAGTTCGGATGTAAGCGCTGGCAGCTTTTTGATCAATTCATGGTTGCTGTTGATTTCTAATATTTTTTTACTGCCCTCAAAATCAGGATTTTGGGCTTTGAGAATTCTTTCCAAATTAAAGTCTAAACCACCCTCACCGGCTACTAAGCGCACAGGGCTGTCTACAAGGTTTTTGGATGTTTTTACATCTTCGACTAAATCACCAAGGCTTTCTTTTATAATTGGTGTATAAGTTTCATCGTTACTTTCGGTTTCCTCAACGTCTTCATCTTTCACATCACCTAGTTTTGCAAGATCATATTTTTCTCTGGAAATAGAGACGAAGTCTTTTTCTTGAAAACTCTTCATTTGAGAAGTCCAGAAAGCATCGATTGGATCCGTCATTAATAAAACATCAATACCCTTCGCTTTGAAGCCCTCAAGATGTGGACTGGATTTAGCTTGTGCCAATGTATCAGCAGTGAGGATAAATATCTTATCCTGCCCCTCCACCATCGACTCGATATAGCTTTGAAGTGTTATTAATTTGTCCCCTTTAAACGAATGTACCTTTATAATTTCTGCTATTTTGTCCTTGTTTTCTATGTCTTCGTATAGCCCTTCCTTGAGGACTTTACCAAATTGCCCCCAGAAGGCATCGTAGCTTTCTTCATCCTTCTTTAATCTTTTCTTTAATTCTGAAAGAACGCGTTTTGTAAGTGATTTTGAGATTTTCTTCAGCACAGGGTTATTTTGGACTATTTCTCGGCTGACATTTAAATCTAAACTTGTGGTGTCGAGAATACCTTTGATGAACCTTAACCAAGTAGGGATAACCCCGTCTAAATCGTTGCTGATGAAAACTCTATTTATATAAAGGTTGATCTTTGTTTTTCTTTCTGGATCAAAAAGGTCAAACGGAGCTGTTTTGGGAATGAATAGTAAATTCGTAAATTCTAAAGTACCCTCGGATTTATTGTGCAACGTTGCAAACGGTTCGTCAAAAGTCCCAAAGGTTGAATTGTAAAACTCCTTATATTCTTCATTTGAAATCTGAGAGGCCGACTTTGTCCATATTGCTGTCGCAGAGTTTACCTGTTCAATTTCTCCATCTGCCTCTTTAATATTAATAGGAAAGCTAATGTGATCAGAATATTTCTTTATCAAAGTTTTAATTTTATCAGGAGCCGCAAATTCCTTAGCGTCTTTCTTCAGAAATAATTTTATTTTTGTTCCAACGGCTTGTTTCTCGTCAGATTTACCGATTGAGAATCCACTCTGCCCATCACTTTCCCATGAGTTAACCTGTTTGGTTCCTGCTTTTCTACTTAAAACTTCAACCTTATCTGCCACCATGAAAGCGGAGTAAAAGCCGACACCGAATTGACCGATTAAGGTCTTTGCGGCGTCTTTTGAATTCTCCTCGCCCTCCATTTCTTGTAAGAAGGCTGAAGTTCCTGATTTCGCAATTGTTCCTAATGTTTCAGCGAGCTCATTTTCGGTAAGTCCAATACCAGTATCAACAATTTCAACTATTTTCTTTTTTATATTTATAATTATTTCAATACTGTCCGCGTCGTTATTCAGAAGAGATTGATTTGTTTGACCCAAAAACTTTCTTTTTTGAATCGCATCTGATGCATTTGATAATAATTCTCTTAGAAAAATATCCCGATCTGAATACAGCGAATTAATAACAATATTCAAAATCTTGCCTGTATCAGCCTCAAATGTTTGCGTGTAAGTATTCATTATCGTCTCCTAATCATTTGCTTGAGCTATGCATTCTTTTGTTATTTTCAAGAGCCAAGAGTTATCTGATTAAACGCTTTTATCATTGGCTTTTTCATATTTGCTCGAAGAGCGCTCGACTTTTAGCTTTTGCAGCTAAATAGTAATCGACAGAGGAGCGTTCCGCCGTAGATTTTAAAATGAAGAACATTATCGAACAAAATACTGCAAAGCGTTTGCCAGTAAGCTCTTTAGCGCGAACCACTCTCTCTACTGGGTTACTATTTCGCCTTGGTCTCAATACATCCCAAAGTCTTTTATCGGATATTATTTCAGTAAAAAAACCAGATCTGAGATCAGCGTTGGTATCAAAAAAAAATGTGACTGCCACTGTAAACACGTTAAAAAACTTGCGTGGTGCGGCAATGAAGTTTGGCCAGTTAGTATCATTAGACGACTCAATAATTCTTTCGCCAGAGTTATCGTCCATATTTGCTCAACTGAGGTCGTCTGGATATTCCATGACACCGAGTCAGTTGAAAAAAGTGCTTAATGAGAATTGGGGAGAAGGCTGGTTAAAAAATTTCAAAAATTTCGAGGTCAGGCCATTTGCAGCAGCCTCGATTGGTCAAGTACACAAAGCTATACTAGCGTCTGGCGAGACCGTTGCGATTAAGGTACAATTCCCTGGGGTGAAAAAGTCAATCGATAATGATTTGAATACTCTTAAATTTATAATGAAAAATTCAGGAATGTTACCGGCTAACTTTCCGCTTGAGTATTATATTTCGCAATGTGGAGAACTATTAAGGCAAGAAACTGACTATGAGCTAGAGGCTGCAAATATAAATAATTTTTCAAAGTTTCTAGAAAATTTTTCCTGTCTTAAAGTACCAAAAGTGTACGATGAATTAACAACCGATCAAACTATCACGATGTCGTTCTTGGAGGGCCAGGAGTTATCCTCTCTTGTAAACTTCAATCAGTCGAAAAAAGATAAAATTTCGTTAAGTTTGATTGAGCTTCTATTTAATGAGATTTTTAATTTTAAATTCGTACAAACTGATCCAAACCTAGCTAACTTTTTAGTTAGTAAGGATGACAATTCAATTTCAGTTTTAGATTTTGGAGCATGTTGTCGAGTTTCTGACGAAACATATAAGTTGTATAAAGGTTTATTGAAGGTTTCTTTGACCTTAGATGTAGAAAAGGTAAAGCTTTTCTTAGAGGAAAATAATTTTGTACCCAGAGATGCATCTGCCGAAGGAACTAAATTTATTGATAAGATAGTTGCTACAGCTATTGAAGAAATAACTCGGCATGAAGTATTTGATTTTCAAAAATCGAAAATTTTTGAGTTAATAACAGAGGAAAATTTTAATTTGTATTTGGAACTTATACCAAGTTCCGTCCTTGGTTCAGACTTTATCTTTATTCAAAGAAAAATACTCGGTTTGATTTTATTTTTTCGCGTCATTGGTGCGAGGGTTCCTCTGCTTAAAATTTTAATTAAATACTGCAAATTATTGGATCTTTAACTCTACTTAATTCTTTTGCTAGGAAGCATATATGGAGTGGTATTTTTGTAACTCAAATATTTTTCACCGTGGCGATCAATTAACCTACGGTCTTTTAAGATCGGGGCAAAAATACAGTATCCACCTAATATCAGTGAAACAACGAATTGGTCTGCAGTCCAAGTTGGGACGGTTAGTACAGCAAGAAAAAAAGACGCATAAATTGGATGCCTGATTACTCTATATAGGCCAGTTGTGGGGAGTTCAGGAAATTTGGGCTTCTTTCTAGCCACAACCGAGATCCATCCGAGTGCCCCAGATTGAACTTCCAAACCAGCATCTATGGTTGCAACAATTAATAAAAACCAAGACAGACAATAAAGAATAGGTAAGATGTATATTAAAAACTCGAAGGGTAGTTCGAAGACAATTTTGCTCGGTGACCACAACATAAATAATACGAACAACTGTATCGAAGCTACAATAGTAAAGCTTGTTGTAGACAAGCTTATGGCTAAGTCCTTAGGGCCAAGTAAGCTCAGTATCTTTTGACCGCGCTGGGATAATAAAAAAGAATGTGCTAGCGGGAATTGTAAAATTAGTGCTCCATTAGCCATTATTGCTAATGCGCCCTCAAGATTTCCATAGCTTTTTTGCATGCCGTAGAACATATGATAAATCATCGCGATCACTGCAATGGCAAACATAAAGTGGCAAGTTATCCCATAAAGATATGCATAGACTAGATTTATCCCTCTCGCCTTAGGCGAAAGCGCGCTGAGTATCAATTCAATGAAAGATCGAATTTTCTTGGTTCTACTTTTCTCCATCTCAGGGAACTAGATTTTAATATAAAAATTTAAATATCCCTTACCAATAATTTTTAAAATAAGTTGCTCTTCAGGCAGGTTGCCTTATTTTATGGGACTAAGGCATGTTTCCCTTTCGTGGGGAAGACTGTAGTGCCAGCTGATTTTGCTAGCTTAAAGAATGACGCATGGATTATTTGTCTTATTCACATGACCACACGCTGGTTGCACTATCTCTCGTTTTAGCCGTTGTATCGGGATTTACCGGATTCACTCTAACACAAAATCTATCAGCAAAAACCATAGTGCAACGAAAAATTTCTGTTTCCATGGCTGCCGTAGCACTTGGCGGTGGCATCTGGTCTATGCATTTTGTAGCTATGTTGGGTCTAAGCCTTCCAGTGTCGGTTTTTTATGACGCAGCAATAACCCTGGCATCTGCATTAATAGCAATATTGGTTGTAGCAGTGGCGCTTGTGATCTTACATTTCTTTGTAAGAACTTCTTTCAATATAATTCTGGCTGGATGTATTGTAGGCGCTGGAATACTTCTTATGCATTATATTGGAATGGCTGGTTTGCAGTTGTGTAAACCAGTTTACTCGGTGCAGGGATTAGTACTCGCCTCTTCTGTAGCATTTTTTTCCTGTGGACTCGCCTTTTGGGTAGCCTACAAAGAGCGCAATAACCGAAATATATTTTTAGCTACGATTTGCTTTGGCATTGCAGTGGTATCTGTTCATTTTCTCGCAATTTTAAATACAAAGTTTGTCGAGGTTTCAGCAAGGTCAGAATTTGGCCCCTTAATAAGCAATGAAACTTTAGCAGTTATCGTAGTGATATCGAGCTTTATTATTTTATGTTTATTTTTGTGGGTCAGTTCAACCTTTTTGTCTCCACATGTCACAAATGTTAAAAGTGTTGGAGATGAACAACGACCAGATGCAGGAAATAACTCAGGTCCTCAACATATTCCTTGTGAACGTGATGGTGCAAAGGTTTTTATCGCTTTAAGAGATGTATTGGCAATTAGAGCGGATGGACATTACTCCCAAGTCTATACTGAAAAAGAAAAATATTTCTGCGTATGGCCAATTACAGAAGTAGACCGTAGGCTAGAGAGCTTTGGGTTCATCAAGGTTCATCGGAGCTATATTGTAAATTCAGCACGTGTGGATCGCTTTGAGCGGCTAAAGGACAAAGGGTACTGTGTATTCGGGACTCCAATGGCACCCAGAATACCGGTAAGTAGATCAAAGCTTAAAGCGGCTCAAGAAGCAATAATTACCACTCCAGGTACAATTGGCGCAAAATAAGGCGCATTTCGTGCAAAAAATTCGGTAACTATTCATTTTTTGAAGAAATTCTTCTGAAGTTTTGACATCTTTCCACAATTGGACTCAGGGGAGAATGATAAAAATGATTCCAGCAGCTTTTGATTATTACAGACCAAATGATTTGGACGGCGTTATATCGCTATTACAGGAGCACGGAGACGATGCTCGGGTAATAGCAGGTGGCCACAGTTTAATACCATTAATGAAATTGAGAATGGCGGAAGTGCCGCATTTAATAGATCTTCAAAGTATTGAAGAACTTACGGGGATTGAGAATGGTGCAAGAATTCGCATTGGTGCAATGACCACTCAGGCAGACATCATAGACAATGCATCTCTGGCTTCTTCTGCGCCTATATTGAAGGAAGCGTCACTGCAAATTGCTGACCCGCAGGTACGTTACATGGGTACTGTTGGCGGGAATGTGGCAAACGGTGACCCGGGAAATGATATGCCCGGATTGATGCAGTGCCTTGATGCTACATTTATTCTACGTGGTCCAAATGGAGGGCGAGAAGTGAAAGCGCGAGATTTTTATCACGCGGCTTACATGACTGAGAGAGAAGATGATGAAGTAATGGTTGCAGTCACATTTGACGCTCCAAAAGGTGGTTATGCTTATGAAAAACAGAAGAGAAAAATTGGTGACTATGCCACTGCAGCCGCTGCAGTCATAATTTCCAAGGACGGTTCGAAGTGTAAAGAAGCTTCGATCGCGATGACTAATTTAAGCGATACACCAGTTTTTTGTGGCGCGGCGTCTGACTGCCTCATCGGAACTTCGGTGTCAGCGGAAGATATTAAAAACGCAGTCAATTCTATGATTGATGCGATAGATCCTGCTGAGGATAACAGGGGTCCAGTCGAATTCAAAAAACATGCCGCAGCTGTAGTGCTCTCACGTGCTATTGAGCGGGCGTGGCAAAGAGCTTAGGGAGAAATTTGATGTCAGGAAAAATGCAAATAAAATTAAAAGTAAATGGTGAAGATCATGAGTTCTCGGCTGAACCTAGAGAACTATTGGTTCACGCTTTACGCGAAAGGCTGAATTTGACGGGCTCACATGTAGGTTGTGAAACTGGTCATTGTGGCGTTTGTACAGTCACTTTGAATGGGAAATCTATAAAGTCTTGTACGATGTTTGTTGCACAAGCAGATGGCGCTGAGCTGACCACTGTCGAAGGCATGGGAAGCCCCGACAACTTGCACGTCTTGCAAGAAGCTTTTCGTGAGCATCACGGTTTACAATGCGGTTATTGTACACCGGGGATGATCATGAGAGCTGCGAAGTTACTTGAAGAAATTCCAAATCCAACTGAAGAACAAGTGCGGTTTGGTATGGCAGGAAATCTTTGCCGCTGCACAGGTTATCAGAATATCGTTAAATCAATAATGGCGGCAGCCAGTGAAATGAATAGTGCTAAGGAGGCAGCGCAATGAATGATATGACGCCGGATAGAAATGAACGGAAGGCTAATCTTAAGGGGTTGGGCTCTTCTAGAAAACGTGTTGAGGATTTACGTTTTACACAAGGTAAAGGCAACTATGTAGACGATATAAAGTTAGAAGGAATGCTGCATGGGGATTTCGTGCGATCGCCGTATGCCCATGCCCGTATAAAGTCGATTAATACAGATGCGGCGATGGCTCTTGATGGCGTTCTTGCGGTACTGACCGCTAAAGATTTAGAGCCTCTCGGCCTACATTGGATGCCAACTTTGGCTGGTGACAAGCAAATGGTTCTTGCTGATGGAAAAGTACTTTTTCAGGGCCAAGAAGTCGCCTATGTAGTTGCAAAGGATCGTTATATTGCAGCCGATGGGGCAGAGTTAGTGGAGGTTGAATATGAAGAGCTTCCTGTTCTGGTTGATCCGTTTGAAGCACTTAAATCAGACGTAATTTTGCGTGAAGATTTGGATCCAAAAGCTGATGGGGCTCATGGGCCAAGAAAGCATCATAATCATATTTTTACCTGGGAAGTAGGTGAAAAGGAAGCAACTGAGCAAGTTATTGATTCATCAGATGTAGTTGCTGAAGAGATGGTTTATTATCATCGAACTCACCCCTGTCCCCTTGAAACATGCGGGTGCGTCGCATCTATGGATAAAGTTAACGGAAAGTTAACGCTGTACGGAACATTTCAAGCACCTCACGCTATAAGGACGGTTGTCAGTTTGATTTCGGGTCTTGAAGAGCATAACATCAGAGTAATTTCTCCTGACATTGGCGGTGGTTTTGGTAACAAGGTTGGAGCTTATCCAGGTTACGTATGTTCGGTAGTTGCATCCATAGTTACTGGACTACCAGTCAAATGGGTGGAAGATCGTATGGAGAACTTGATGACTACGGCTTTCGCCAGAGACTACTGGATGAAGGGTAAGATAAGTGCAACAAAAGAAGGCAAAATTACTGGTCTTTGGTGCCACACAACAGCGGATCACGGTGGGTTCGATGCTTGTGCTGATCCGACTAAGTTTCCTGCCGGTTTTATGAACATCTGTACTGGTTCCTATGATATTCCTACAGCATATTTGGCTGTTGATGGTGTTTACACCAACAAAGCACCAGGTGGCGTTGCGTATAGATGCTCATTTAGAGTTACAGAGGCTGCTTATTTTATTGAAAGGATGATCGAAGTCTTAGCCATAGAGCTCAATATGGATGCTGCCGAATTGAGACGCATCAATTTCATAAAGCAGGATCAATTCCCATACACCTCAGCTCTAGGCTGGGAGTACGATAGTGGTGATTATCATACAGCATGGGACAAGGCGTTGGTGGCTGTTGGATATGATGATCTTAGAAAAGAACAAGCACAGCGTGTTGAAGATTTCAAAGCAGGAAAGACCCGAAAACTTTTAGGCATTGGCTTGACACATTTTACTGAAATCGTTGGTGCGGGGCCAGTAAAGAATTGTGATATTCTGGGTTTAGGGATGTTTGACAGTTGTGAAATTCGTATTCACCCAACTGGCTCAGCGATTGCGCGCCTCGGCACAATTAGCCAAGGACAGGGCCATGCAACTACATTTGCGCAGATTTTGGCTTCAGAAATTGGACTGCCAGCTGACTCCATTACCATCGAGGAAGGAGATACCGATACGGCGCCTTATGGTTTGGGCACGTATGGCTCTCGTTCAACACCAGTAGCGGGTGCGGCAACAGCTATGGCGGGCAGGAAAATTCGTGCTAAGGCACAGATGATTGCAGCATATATGCTTGAGGTGCATGATGATGACGTTGAGTTCGATGTAGATCGCTTTGTGGTTAAGGGAGCGCCCGAGCGTTTCAAAACTATGAAGGAGATAGCTTTTGCTGCTTATAATCAAGCAATTCCAGGCATTGAACCGGGTCTTGAAGCAGTTAGCTATTATGATCCTCCGAATATGACCTATCCTTTTGGAGCGTATATCTGTGTCATGGAAATTGATGTTGACACAGGTGAACACGAAATTCGTCAGTTTTATGCTTTAGATGACTGTGGTACTCGTATTAATCCAATGATTATTGAAGGTCAGGTTCATGGTGGTCTTACAGAAGCCCTGGCAATAGCCATGGGACAAGAAATAGCATATGATAATATGGGTAATGTTAAGACCGGGACTCTTATGGACTTCTTCTTACCCACAGCATGGGAAACACCTAATTATACAACTGACCACACAACAACTCCAAGTCCTCACCATCCAATCGGTGCTAAGGGTGTTGGCGAAAGTCCAAATGTTGGTGGTGTTCCAGCATTTTCAAATGCGGTGCATGATGCTTTTAGACCATTTGGCCTTCGTCAAGTGCATATGCCTCACGATCATTGGCGTATCTGGAAAACAGCTAATGATCTTGGATTGCACGGCTAATAAGATAAAGTGAGGGCTCAGAAGAGCCCTCACTAGATTGGACTGCATAATGGAATGGAAAGAACTTCAAGCAGCACTGGCTGAGCAAAGTTATATTGCGTCGGACGAATTGGTAGTTGCAATTCAGCTTGCCTTATCATTGGAACGCCCACTGTTGTTGGAGGGTTCTGCAGGAGTCGGAAAGACAGAGCTTGCAAGAGCACTTTCTCAAGCCCAATCAACCAAACTAATCAGATTGCAATGTTATGAAGGTCTAGACTCAGCCCAATCAATTTATGAGTGGAATTACCAACGGCAACTAATTTCAATTAGAGCAGCAGCAGACGATGGCGTTTCCAGAGAGCAAATAGAAAAACATGTTTTTTCTAAAGATTTTCTTTTGGAACGTCCACTTCTAATGTCAATAACGCAAGATAAGTCCCCAGTTCTTTTAATTGACGAAATTGATAGGGCAGATGAAGAGTTTGAAGCGTTTTTACTTGAAATTTTATCTGATTATCAGGTCTCAATTCCTGAGTTAGGCACGATAAACTCCGTGACTAAGCCAATTGTCATCCTTACCTCAAACGGTACTAGGGACCTGTCTGATGCTTTAAGACGGAGGTGTCTATATAGTTATGTGGAATATCCTGATCGTACTACTGAGATCGAAATTTTAAAAGCAAGACAGCCCAATATTGACTTCTTACTTGCATGTCAGATTATAGATTTTGTGCAGAAATTACGTAAAGAGGATTTGGAAAAAACGCCAGGTATTGCTGAAATGTTGGATTTTTCTGCCGCTTTAATAGGTCTAGGAGTTAACGATTTATCTCATGACCCTGAAATACTTCAGTCAGCCATGACTACATTGCTCAAAACAAAGACGGACCAGTGGAATATCACGACAGAGGTTGCACAGCGCATAGCAGGACAAGCTGCATGAGTCGTATTAGTAAATTTGCGGCTCGAGATACCGGGCCATCTGCTCGGATAGTTGGTTTCTTTTCTCATTTAAGATTTAATAATCTAAAGTTAGGTGTCTCAGAAGTTGAAACTGCACTGACCATCCTAGACCGAATAAATATGAGTGATCCATTTGAAGTGAGACGCTCATTAAAGCCACTATGCGTAGGAAATCTTGACGAGTCTCGCCGTTTTGAAGATTTGTTCGATAGTTATTGGATGGATTCTGGACGTGTGAAGCAAAAAGTAATTCCAAATGGTAGTGTTCCCAATGAAAAAGAAATGGTTTCAGAGGCTGGTGATAAAGCTATAGACAACTCTGATAGCTCATCGGGTGCACCAAGTGAGCCTGATGAAGACACACCTATTTTGAACGATCAAAGAGAAGGTGAGCTTGTTGCAGTAGAAGAAGCTTCAAAGATGCAAAAAGATTTACGTGAATTTGTTACTAATCAAGAAATTGATGATGCAATGGAAGTTGCAATAAGGATTGGTAAAGCTCTACGTGATAAGCGATCACGAAGGCTGGTTAGCTCAAAGAAAGGTCAGGTGCTGGACTTTCGTAAAACTATTCGTCGGAGCCTCTCGACAGGGGGAGATCCTTTTAAGTTGATTAATAAATCCAAGCCAGATCGGCCTAAAAGAATAGTGGCATTATGTGATGTTTCAGGGTCTATGAATGTTTATTCAAAAATATTTTTAGCTTTTCTTTCGGCATTGATGCGAAATGATCAAAATACAGACGCTTATCTATTCCATACGGAGCTTGTACGGGTTACCGATGCGCTAAAAGACGAAAATATTGGGCGATCAATGGAAAAGCTATCTCTTCTTGCGAACGGTTTTGGTGGTGGCTCAAGGATAGGTTATAGTATCAAAAAATTTTCAAGAACTTATGCGCGTCGCTTTGTAAATAGCAGAAGTGTAATCATCATTTTGTCAGATGGTTACGACTCAAATAACGTTAATGATTTGGTGGAAGCGCTAGCGAATTTAAAAAAGCGGGGCTGTAAAATAATCTGGCTAAATCCTCTAAAAGGCTGGAAAGATTATGCACCGGTCACTGCTTCGATGGCGGCGTCTCTTCCTTACCTCGATTTATTCTCGGCGGCCAATACTTTGAATGATTTGGCTGCTCTTGACGAGGAGTTGGAGAAGCTATGAATAAATTTGAAAATGAAGATAAAAGTATTTTGGATTTAGCTCAGGGATTGGCATCTTCGGGACAGGCATTTGCCTACGCAACTGTAATAAGGACAGCGGGTGCTACCTCTGCTAAACCTGGTGCAAAGGCCATAATATCTTCAGATGGGCAAATTTTAACAGGATGGATAGGAGGGGGCTGCATCCGTTCATCTGTGGCGAAGGCGACCATCACTGCGATAGAAATGGGAGCACCTCAACTAATTTCAGTGATGCCTCAAGATGCAATCGACGAAATTGGAGCCAGCGTTGGTGAGGAGTATGAGGGTAAAAAGATTTCAAAAAATGGTTGCCCATCTGAAGGAACTGTAGATATTTTCATCGAACCTCATACTCCAGCTCCTCAACTAGTAATATATGGCAATGCACCTGTAGCACAGGCTCTCAAAAAACTTGCACCTCAATTTGGCTGGTTGGTTAAAATTGCTAACGATGATCCAGAAGAGACCAATACATCGAACAAATTAGTTGTCGTAGTGGTTGCGACCCAAGGTAATAATGATCTAAAGGCACTATCTGATGCAATAAATTCAAACGCTACATTTGTTTCATTTGTTGGTAGCAAAAGGAAATTTTCTTCATTGAAAGCTAAGCTTGCTGAAAGTGGTTTGGCTAATTCACATATTAGAAAAATAAAAGCACCGGCAGGTTTAGATATTGGTGCAGTTACGCCGGAAGAAATTTCGCTGTCGATACTGGCAGAGCTTTTACAAGTGCGCAAAAATTTTAGGAACGGTATCCATGATAAAAGTAATTAAGAAATATTTGTTTGCTTTTTGTATTAAGAGCCGAAATTATTTTGATGGTTTGAAATTATCTAGCGAAAGTTCAGAGTTAATTGCAAAAATCAAATTTTCATGTTGTTGAGGAAGGATAAGTAATGGAATTGTCAGATGAGATTGAAATCAGCGTGCCGATTCAGGCTGTGTATGACGCACTGAATAATGTGGACATTTTAAAAAAATGCATTCCCGGATGTGAAGAGCTGGTTAGAAAATCTGATGATCAACTTGAGGCGAAAGTTGTTTTAAAAGTGGGGCCAGTGAAAGCTCGCTTTAGCGGCCAGGTCACACTTGATGCTTCAGGGGGTCCAGAAAAGTTTTCGCTCTCGGGCCAAGGTAACGGTGGTGCCGCTGGCTTTGCAAAAGGTGGAGCAGATGTTACATTGTCAAAAAAAGGTAACTGCACAATTTTGTCGTATAAAGCTAAAGCAGAAATTGGGGGTAAATTGGCTCAATTAGGCAGTCGTCTAATTCAAAGCACGGCAAAGAAGTTGGCCGCAAAATTTTTCAAATCTTTTTCAGAAGTTGTCGTTGAAGAAACTGCGTGATAAAAACTGCGCAAGTTTCATTAAATTAAATCTTTGTTAGATGTAAATATCTGTTGCTTATACTAACGGACTGTTTAGGTGTGTTAAGATCGGGTTTACTAATTGGTTTTTAAGAGCCTAGCCAAAATCAGTGAAAATTTAGTCGGAAGCTTATGGATGGTTTTGGCAATGCTTGGATTTGCCATAGAGGATAGTTTAATCAGGATAATTTCATTGACTATACCTTTCGGTCAGGTTTTGTCTTTATTTGGCTTAGGTGGAACTTTAATTTTTGCTCTTCTTTGTAAATTAAAAAAACAACAGTTGTATTTAACAGAGGTAATATCCAGACCTATGGTTTTAAGAATGTTCTTCGAACTTATTGGTCGGTTATTTTACTCAGTTTCTTTAATACTAATGCCTATATCTTTGGTTACGTTAGTACTACAGGCAACTCCAATCTTTGTGGTTACTGGTGCAGCATTTCTTTTTAGAGAAGCTGTCGGAACCTTAAGGTGGATTGCAATTTTTTCCGGATTATTGGGTGTGGTTTTTATTGTTCAGCCCACGAGTGAGAGTTTCTCGCCCTATGTCGTTTTTGCTATATTGGGAATGCTTGGCTTCGCCGGAAGAGATTTAGGAAGTCGGGCTGCTTCTCCAAAAATATCAGATAACCACTTAGGATTTTATGGTTTTGTTGCAGTAACCTTAGCGGGATTGATATATTCGGGATGGGCTGGCGCTGCCTATGAACCATTAAGTATTAGAACGATTATATATATTATGTCGTTGATTTTTGTCGGTTGCTTTTCTTATTTAGCGTTAATGAAAGCAATGCGAATTGGTGATGTGTCATTTGTTACACCTTTTCGGTATACTCGAATATTATTTGGCGTCGGCGCTGGAGTATTATTATTCGGTGAAGCTGTAACTATCTGGTTAATTATTGGCTCGTTTATTATTATGGGGTCAGGTTTGTTTCTGTTGGGCCCACAAACTCAGAACAAAAATTTACATGGATAATCCTCATAGCTTTAATTCAAAGGTATAATTGAATGCAAAAATTGCCAGTTGATCTCAAAGGCTCAGGCTATTTGATTTTTTTGTCAATGTTATTGGCAAGTAACCAAATTGCAATAAAGTTTGGCAATCAAGGATTTGATCCAGTTTTTATGGCGGCTGCTAGATCACTCATTGGTTTATTGGCTCTTTTAGTGTGGATGTATTTTCGTAATCTGCTTGTATTTCCATTAAAGACTAATTTTATACCAGGGGTTTTTCTTGGATTTTTCTTTGCAATGGAGTTTTGGTGTTTATTTAGATCGCTTGACTACACTAGCGTCGCAAGGGCTAGTATTATTTTTTACTCAATGCCAGTTTGGTTAGCCTTAATTGCGCATTTTGTTCTTCCAAATGAGCGATTAAATTTTAACCGTATCTTAGGATTGGCACTTGCAATTGCTGGGGTTTTTATCACTGTATCAAGCCCAAATACTGATCTTTCCGAAAAATATTTTTTGGGAGATATTCTTGCTTTGCTAGCCGCATTCTTATGGGCCTTGATCGCTTTAACAGTTCGCATATCGACTTTGGCAAATGAAAGAGCCGAAACACAATTATTCTTTCAGCTTGCGATCTCGTTACCAATTTTATTGATTTTATCAAACCTTAGTCCAACTTTCCTAAGAGAACCAAATTTAAGCCATTTCATAAGTTTGTCATATCAAGGAATTTGCGTTGCTGCATTTGGATTTTTACTGTGGTTTTGGTTAGTAAAAAAATACTCTGCATCTGGTGTTGCTTCGTTTGCTTTTTTAACGCCAGTTTTTAGTGTTTTATTAGCAAACATTATTCTTAATGAAGCGATAGAGTCTTCAATTTTTCTTGCACTAATTCTTGTCTCAATCGGGCTTTACTTAATAAATAAAAGAAACTTTAAGACTTCGTAGATTTAACAATTTGTGCTATTTCATAATATTTATCTTTTAACGGAGAATTTCGACGCCAAACCATACCAATTTTTCGTTGTGGTGGCATTTTGCCAAATTTTGCGATGCTAATGTTTGGAGCGCGCCCTTCGAATTCAACTGCCATCTCAGGGATCAGGGTCACACCAAAACCAGCGGCAACCATTTGGACGAGTGTTGTTAACGAATTGCCATCCATTATGTCCTGAGTATTTGGTGATCCCATTTTGCAAAAGTTAATAGCTTGATCACGAAAGCAATGACCTTCTTCCAATAATAGAAGGCGCATTTCTTTTAACATCTCTGGTCTTGGAACAGGTTTGTTGGCATCAGTTTTAGGTCTCACCAATAGGAAGTTTTCACGAAATAGTTCAACCTCTCTAAGTCTAGGTTCAGACGTTGGGAGGGCGAGTATTGCTGCATCTAATTCGCCGTCTATAACGGCTGCAATTAATTTGGAAGTGATAGCTTCGCGCATTTTAAGATTAAGGCCAGTAAAATGCATAGTTAAATCTTTGGCTATCTTAGAGAATATATAAGGTGCCACAGTCGGAATTACACCTAGCCTCAAGTTAACAAGGGGTTGATTATCAGAAGCGCGGGCGAGCTCTTCTAACTCAGTAATATCTCGCATAATTGCTTTGCTTTTTGCCGCTATCATACGACCCAAAGGAGTTAACTGAATTGGGTGAGTTCCTTTTTCAAAAAGGCTCACGCCCAGTGCTCCTTCGAAATCTCTTATTTGCATGGAAAGAGCTGGCTGAGTAACTGCACAGACGTTTGAGGCGATACCAAAATGACGATGTTGGGCTAAAGCTTCAAAGTATCTAAGTTGTCTAAGAGTGATTTTTGTCATAAGAAAATCTTATGGAAAATATCAGAAAAATCAAGTTAACCTTATTATAAAGAAATGTTAGAATTGTTCTAATATCTAACTGACAGCACGCCTGATTCTGTAGAATTTAAATCGTGCTCTTTATTTTGTACCAATTGAACTAGGGTAAAGGGAAAAATTATGAAAGATTTGACAGGTAAATGTCCTGTAATGCATGGCGCAGCAACTACTGGAATTACGGGAACTACTAATAGTGATTGGTGGCCAAATCAATTAAATTTAAATATTTTACGTCAGCATGATCGAAAATCAAATCCACTTGGTGATGATTTCGATTATCGTGATGAATTTTTAAAAATAGATTATAAGTCTCTGAAAAATGATTTGAACGCTTTGATGACTGATAGTCAAAGTTGGTGGCCTGCTGACTATGGTCATTATGGCCCATTTTTCATCCGCCTGACATGGCATGCAGCTGGTACTTACAGAACGGGTGATGGACGTGGAGGTGGCGGAACAGGCGCTCAGCGTTTTGCTCCTTTAAATTCGTGGCCAGATAATGGTAACTTGGATAAAGCAAGACGTTTGTTGTGGCCAATTAAACAAAAATATGGAAATCAAATTTCTTGGGCTGACTTGCTAATTTTGGCGGGTAATGTCGCAATTGAGTCCATGGGTGGAAAAACTTTTGGTTTTGCAGGTGGTCGACCAGATATATGGCATCCAGAAGAAGATATTTATTGGGGTGCTGAAAATGAGTGGTTAGGTGATAAGCGTTATGAAAGCACAAGGCAATCTCTCGAAAATCCACTAGCTGCTGTCCAAATGGGACTTATATATGTGAACCCAGAAGGTCCAAACGGAAATCCTGACCCCTTACTTTCTGCCCAGGATGTTCGGGAAACCTTTGCTAGAATGGCTATGAATGATGAGGAAACAGTCGCGCTTGTTGCAGGTGGGCACACCTTTGGTAAAGCTCATGGCGCAGGTGATCCTGAACTAGTTGGCACTGAACCTGAGGGTGCCCCGATTGAAGAAATGGGTTTTGGATGGAGTAATGCTCATGGATCAGGATATGGTGTTGATGCAACCACAAGTGGTATAGAGGGGCCGTGGACAGCAAATCCAACAGTATGGGATAATGGTTACTTTGATCTACTTTTTAAATATGAGTGGCAATTAACAAAAAGTCCTGCAGGTGCAAATATTTGGCATCCCGTTGATCTAGATGAGGCTGACATGGCTCCTGAAGTCGATGGTTCAGGTAAGAAAGTTTCACCTATGATGACAACTGCCGATATGGCGATGATTACTGATCCAGATTATCGTAAAATTTCAAAAAGATTTCATGAAAATCCAAGTGAATTCTCCGATGCTTTCGCGCGAGCTTGGTTTAAGCTCTTACATCGTGATATGGGTCCAAAATCACGATATTTAGGTCCAGAAATTCCTGACGAAGATCTTATTTGGCAGGATCCTATTCCGGAGGGCAATGCAAACTTTGATATAAACGGGCTTAAATCAGATATTTCAAAAAGTAGTCTTTCAGTAACAGAAATGATTGAAACTGCATGGGCATCTGCGTCAACATTTCGAGGCTCAGACCTCCGTGGGGGTGCCAATGGTGCCCGAATTCGCCTCGCACCTCAGAAGGACTGGGAAGCCAATAAACCGAAGCAACTTAAGGCAGTGCTAGATGTGTTAGAGCCTCTCGCAGCCAAGCATGAAGCTTCTCTAGCTGATACAATTGTTTTAGCAGGATGCGTTGCCATTGAAAAAGTAAGTGGCAGAGAGGTTCCCTTCAATCCAGGTCGAGGCGATGCTACACAAGAACAAACTGATATCGAAAGTTTTGCTGTTCTTGAACCTTTAGCTGATGGATTTAGAAATTATCAAAAGGCTGACTTTACCGTATCACCAGAAGAAATGATGTTGGACAAGGCTCAACTTTTGAATCTTACTGCCGCCGAAATGACAGTACTTTTAGGAGGTTTAAGGTCCCTTGGTGTCAGTGCTAGCGAACATGGTCTCTGGAACCAGAAGGTTGAGTTAAGTAATTCTTGGTTTAACACCTTACTTGATATGAGTGTAAAATGGTCAGAAACTGGAATAAATAGTTATGAAGCAACTGATCGGGCTAGCGGTAAAGTAACTCGCACGGCATCAAGGTGTGATCTAGTATTTGGCTCTAACTCTCAATTACGAGCAATAGTAGAAGTTTATGCTCAAAATGATAACTCAGATAAGTTTATTTCAGATTTTATATCATCTTGGGTAAAAGTAATGAATGCGGATCGGTTTGACTAAAGTTCCGAGTAATTACAATTAAGCCTAACCCGTTTATAGTAATCGTCTATGGGTTAGGTTTTTTTTGGATAAGAAAATAAGCGATCCAATTAGGTGAAAACGATATAGCTTTCTAAACCTTCACTGTATTAAACTAAAAATATGAAATTCCGATTACTTGTTTTCTATATTATCTATTCGGGAATACTCTTTGTATGTTTTCCTCTAGTTATGGCATACTTCTTGTACCGATCGAGAAAAGATCCTCGATATCGGGAAAATTTTTCTGAGAGATTTGGCTTTGGAGAATCCCCTGCGGGTTGTGTGTTAATTCATACAGCATCAATTGGAGAGTTTCGTGGTTCATTTCCATTTATTCAGCAATTACTTGACCGTAAACAAAAGTTAGTAATTTCCTGTCTTACTCCTGTAGCGCGAAGTTATGCCTGCACTAAACTTTCCCACGAAATAGAGGCTGGTTTGGTTGTTGTAAGATACCTGCCTCTTGAATATTTTATGGCTTTTCGAAATTTTTTCTCCAAAAATAAACCAAAGTTGGTTTTAATTTGTGAACTTGAAACTTGGCCAATATTTATTGCCTCATGTTACTATCGAAAAATTCCCGTTTATTTGATCAATAGTCAAATCACCCACGAAGCAATGCAACGTGTTGGCATTATAACAAGATTATTCGGTCATCCAGTAGAATTAGTTTCTGGAGTAGCTGCGAAATCTAGTGAGCATGCGGCAAACTTTCGCTCAATGGGCCAACGAAATGTTGTTCCAGTTGGTGAATTTCGGTTCGACCAAGTGATTCCTCAAAGTCATATAAAATCCGGTAAGGCTGCGCTCTCGTTGATTAATCGGAGAAAAAGACCGGTTATCGGATTTTCATCTGTTATTTTCGGCGAAGCAGATATTTACATAAACTCCATGAAATCCCTTAAAGAATTTAGTGAAGAGAAAAGCATCGTAAAACCGCTGTATGTTTTTGTGCCTCGAGCGCCTGAGGTATTTGATGATTTATTTAAAAAAATATCAGAATCTGGCCTTTCAGTAATTCGGCGAAGTGAGGGCTTCTCAGAAGATCTTCAGCCTAACGCTTCAATTGATTGGAATAATATCGATGTCCTTCTGGGTGATAGTTTTGGTGAAATGTATTTCTATTTAAAACTATGCGATAATGTTGTGGCCGGGGGCGGGTTTTGGCATGCTGGGGCACATAATATAATCGAACAAATACAGCTTCATAAACCAGTCACGGTGGGTCCTGAAATTTGGACAATAAAATTTCCTGCACATCAAGCTGAAGAAGCTGGTTTATTAACGGTTGTTAAGGATCCATCTGAGCTTACAAGTAATCTGCGTCTAATGTTAGAAAGCAATGTTAATGATAGATTTTCTAGGGATAAATTTGCGAAGTTTCTTAAGATTTATGCAGGGGCTAGCAACAGGGCGTTAGCGATGCTGGAGAATAAAGGGCTGATCTAGTCGCCTGCTGATATCAGAAAACCATATTCTTCAAAAACTTTAAGTGTTTTGGACTCTACAAGATATTTAAAGAATAGGTCTGCTTCTTCTGATCCAAGATTTATAAGTGAGGCAGGATATATTATTGGGTCATGAGTGAGATCGTCAAAAATACCAATAACTTTTAACTCGGGAAATAATTTTGCATCACTGGCGTATACTATTGCAAATACTACATTTCTTGAGAGAAGGTATTGAAGTGCGGTCCGCACGTTATCCGCCTGAATTACCTGTGATGAGATAGCATTCCATTGGTTTAAGTATTTTAGAGCTTGCTTACTATAAATGCCGGCAGGGACAGAAGACACCATTCCCATTGCTATTTTTTCATTTCGAAGCAATTTAGAAAAATCAGTAGAGGCCAAGTCTTCAATTTCTTGAATTGTGTGGTCAGTTGTTATCAAGACTAATTTATTTTTTAAAATATTTTTTGTGCTTCTAGCCTGAATTATATCCCTCTCTATTAGGTGGTCTACCCAAGGAACGTTAGCACTAAGAAAAATATCAGCTGGCGCACCGAACTCTATTTGTTTCGCAAGGGTAGCGGAGCTTCCATATACAGGTAAAATTTCTGTTTTTGTGAGAGCATTGTAGTCTTTTATTACGGCGTCCAGCGCATTTTTTGTGCTGGCAGCGGCAAATACAAGTACTTGCGCTTTTTCGCATATGGCCAAATTTGGAATTATTAAAGTTGCAAATAATAATACTTTTATTAACTTGATCATAAGTTATTTATGCACAACATTTCAAAGTATGATCAAGTGATCTTGTAAAATAATATTTTTCAAAGAAACTTCTTTTAGTAGTCGGAGTAATTTTATAGCTGAGCAAAGTAAATTTGAACTGCTAGCCGTTTGTAGCCCCGGTTTGGAGAAAGTTCTTAGTAAAGAATTACAAGAACTGAAATTTCAAAACCTCATGCCTATCACAGGTGGTGTTGAATTCAGTGGTGATTGGTTTCAAGTTTGGCGTGCGAATGTCCACTTAAGAACTGCCACTCGTATTTTAGTGAGATTGGGAGAATTCTATGCTGTACATCTTGCACAATTAGATAAGAGGGCCTGTAAATTTCCTTGGCCAAAATACCTTCAAGCACAGCATCCAGTGAGAGTGGAAGTAGTATCCAAAAAATCAAAAATATATCATGCACGTGCTGCTGCTGAAAGAATAGAAAATGCGATAGTAAATTCAGTCGGCAACAGAATATCCAAAGATGCTGATATTTGCATAAAGGTGCGAATAGAAAAAAATTTAGTGAAAATAAGTATCGATAGTACCGGTGAAGGCTTACATAAGAGAGGTTACAAGTCGTTTACTGGCAAAGCACCAATGCGCGAAACATTGGCATCGGCATTTTTAAAAATGTGCGACTTTGATCCAGCACAGCCCTTAATTGATCCAATGTGTGGCTCCGGCACCTTCGTGATCGAAGCTGCAGAGATTGCAATTGGAGGGGCGCCGGGCAGGAGAAGGGATTTTAGCTTTCAAAAACTAAAATCATTCGATCCCAATGTTTTTAAGATGATCTTAAAAGATCAAAAATTGATCCCAAGGCTCGAAATAAATTTATTTGGCTATGATCGTGATAATGGAGCGATAAAAAATTCAATAAAAAATTCAGAATTAGCAAATGTAAGCCATATTACAAATTTTGCGTCCCAATCAATAAGTGATCTGTCTCCCTTGTCCAACCAGTGCGGTCTGGTAATTTTTAATCCTCCATACGGAGGGAGAATAGGTGATAAAAAAACACTATATGCGTTATATGCTAAAATAGGAATGGTGCTTAAATCCAAATTCAATGGATGGCGAGTTGGACTGATTACCGCGGATGGTTTATTGGCGCAGACAACTCAAATAAAGTTTTCATTTGTTAGTGAGCCAATTAATCATGGTGGGCTGAAAGTAAGATGTTATTTCGCGACACTATAAATGGCTTTTATAGGCGTCAAAAAATATTAATAATCCGACAAAAATCAATAAGCACCCAGAAAGGATATTGAGTTTTTTCATTGCAGAAGTAGAGTTCAATATTGCTCGAGATTTTTCTATCATCACTGCTAATGCGAGATTGCCTATAAATGGTATTAGTGCCGATACCAATGCGATTGCTGCACAGTCCAAGAGTGTCAACTCAGTAAGATTAAAAAACCCTGGAAGTATCCCAAGGTAGAATAAAGCAGCTTTAGGATTTCCAATTATAACTAATAGTCCTGCAGTAAACCCAGCTAACTCGCTTTTTTTATGAAACGTAATGTCTTGAGATTTAACATTTGAATTTTGATCTTTTATTAAACTGATGCCCAATATCACAAATATAATTACTGCTATATATTTAAGGTATAATAGAAAATTGATATATGAAGCGGCCAAAGCAGCACTTCCTGCAATTGCTAAAGACGGCCATATTATATCGCCAATTGCGACCCCAGCGGCTAGCGGAGCTGCTCCCTTAAGACCACTCGAAATCGACCTAGAAATTATTGCTATCCACACTGGTCCTGGTGTAAGAAAAAGGACAAATATTCCAAAAGTGTAAAAGGCTAGTTCACTGATCGATATAGACATGTCAGAACCCATATGATTAAATATTTATTTAATCAACGGAGAAATCTACTTCTTTAATATCTGAAATTCCAGAGCTCTCAATCACATGAAAATATTTCGCTTTACATCCAAATTCAGCAAATAGATTTTTGTCTGTACCAGTCATCCACGCTTGAGCTCCGAGAGCATTTATTTCCTCATATAATGCGCCTCGTCTGTCTATGTCTAAATGGGCTGATATTTCGTCTAATAGTATTACCGGAGGGTATCCAAGTTCTAGTTTTAGAGCTCGGGCATTAGCTAATACTATTGATATAAGCATCGCTTTTTGCTCTCCAGTTGAACTGTCTTTTGCAGAAATACCTTTTTCTTTGTAAGTGGCTTCCATATCTGAGCGATGAGGTCCGATCAGTGTGCGCCCCGCCATTATGTCAAGTTGGCGGTTTTCTGATAGTGCTTGGACAAATTCATCCTCATCGGTTGTTAAATCACCGTTTGCTTTCGATAAAGATAGTTCAGCTATAGGGAACGTAGTAGTCGAATTTTCTTGTGCTGAACTTATTTTTTTTAATGCGGCAATACGGTTTGATTGAATTAACAGGCCATTTTGAGCCATTTGGCGTTCTAATGCTTTGTACCAGACATCATCAGTCATTTTCTCCTTAAGAAGACGGTTCCTTTCGCGCATAGCTTTCTCATAGTTCAAAACACAATCTGCGTGTTTTGGAAAAAAGCTCAGAGTAAGCCGGTCAAGAAATTTACGCCGACCGTCCGCTCCTTCTAGCCATAGTCGATCCATTGACGGTAATAACCAAACAACTCTGAATACTTTTGCTAAATCGTTTTGCTTGACGACTTTATCATTTATTTTGACTATTCGAGATGAAGTAGTATCCCAAGAGGTTTCAATCAAATTTGAGCTAACACCAGATACTACTTCTGCATTTAACTTCCACCCAATATTATCAGGACTTTTGCTTAAATCAGCCGTATTAGCTTTTCTGATACCTTTCCCCGGGGACAGTAACGAAATTGCTTCAATTAAATTTGTCTTTCCAGCACCGTTGCTTCCAAATAAAGCTACTGGGCCACTTTCAACTTGAACCTGTGTATATTTGTGAGATCGAAAATGTGATAATGTCAGTTGACTAATATGCAAGTCAAAACCTTATATAAAAGTAAATCACTAAACTCTCATTGGCATTACGACGTATACTGCCGATAAATCATTGCCCTCTCTAATTAGAACAGGATCTCCAGATGAGTTAAACATAAATATAGCATTTTCCTTGTCTATTTGACCAGATATCTCCAGCAAATATTTAGCGTTAAAGCCTATTTCCAAACGCTCGTCGTTATAAGCAACTGCCACCTGTTCTTCTGCTGCTCCACTATCTGGAGAGTTGACAATCAAAGTAAGCTGATCTTCTTCGAGACAAAGTTTTACAGCCCGCGATCTTTCTGATGATACAGTAGAAACTCTGTCAACGGCCTTTGCAAATTCGGCGGCGTCAACTTCTAACTTCTTTTCATTGGATGTGGGAATTACGCGAGTATAATCAGGAAATGTTCCTTCAATTACTTTCGATGTTAAAGTAATATCAGGTGTTGCAAAGCGAACCTTTGTTTCAGAAACTGAAACAGCAATTTGGACTTCATCGTCATCTAAGAATTTTCGTATTTCTGCTACAGTTTTCCTAGGAATTATTACACCTGGTAATTCTTCTGCTCCGTTGGGCAAACTGGCATCTACCCTTGCAAGCCTATGCCCATCAGTAGCCACGCACCTTAATACTTTTGAATTTTCAAAGGTGGCGGCATGCATATAAACACCATTTAAGTAGTATCTTGTTTCTTCGGTTGAAATAGCAAATCTAGATTTATCAAATAATCGACGAAGATCCCCAGATTTTGCGGAAAAATTTGCTGCGTATTCTGATGAAGCCATTACTGGAAAGTCTTCTTTAGGCAGGGTAGCTAGAGAAAAATTTGATCTCCCTGCTTCCACTGTAAGCCTTCCATTCGCCGCATCGGCTGTAAGTTCGATCAGTGCGCCATCGGGTAGTTTACGAGCAATTTCATGCAACAAAACAGCTGAAACTGTTGTTGAGCCAGTACGATCAACTTTGGCTTGCACTCGGTCGACTATTTCCACATCTAAGTCTGTGGCTCTAAATTGAACCTTATTATTCTCCGCTTCAATCAATACATTGGCAAGAATAGGAATTGTATTACGACGCTCAACTACTGATTGAGCATGCGATACAGATTTCAAAAGGGTATTTCGCTCTATGCTTAATTTCATTCCCTCTGCTCCTATGTAAAAATATTTGGAATGTTAGGTTAAACCATTTTATGACCTGCTCAAGTATTTTCTATCATTTAATAGAAATCGCAGTATGGACCAGAATTGTGATTTTTATCTTTACCTAATAACTAGTCTTAAGCTTCGAGTGCGCGGCGTAAGATTTCGACGTCCTCTGCAACCTGGCCATCTTGGATTTTTAGTTCCTCAATTCGCTTCACACCGTGCATTACAGTTGTATGATCCCGCCCTCCAAATCTTCTTCCTATTTCTGGCAGGCTGCGACTCGTAAGGTTTTTGGATAAATACATAGCAATTTGCCGGGGGCGTGCATAAGTTCTTAACCGTTTTGGTCCAATCATATCTGATAGGCGAATATTGTAATGCTCAGAAACTTTACGTTGTATTTCCTCAATTGTAATTTTCCTTTCAGAGGCTCTAAGCACGTCCGCAAGACAGTCTTGCGTGACTTCCAAAGTTATATGGCGGCCAACCAAGGATGCAAATGCAAATAAACGAGTCAATGCCCCCTCAAGGACCCTAACATTTGTTGATATTCGAAGAGCTAAAAACTCTAAAACTTCCGGATCAAAACTGAGATCTGGATACTGTTTACTATACATATCCACTTTGGATTGAAGAATTCCAAGTCGCAGCTCATAATTAGTTGGGTGTAAATCTACAACTAAACCACACTGCAATCTGCTTTTAATCCTTTCTTCGAGCCCTTTTATTTCGCCAGGGGCCCTATCTGCTGAAATTATAATCTGTTTTCCCTGATCAACCAAAGCGTTGAAAGTATGAAAAAACTCTTCCTGAGTGCTATCTTTCCCTGCAATAAACTGAACGTCGTCTACCATCAGTATATCTACTGATCGGAAGATTTGTTTGAAATCCATCATCTTTCGTTCACGCAATGATTGTACAAAGCGGTACATAAATTGTTCGGCCGATAGATATAAAACAGTTAAATCTGGTCTTTTATTCGACAATTCCCACGCTATAGCGTGCATTAAATGTGTTTTGCCTAATCCTACGCCACCGTACAAAAATAGTGGATTGAAAGTCACAGAAGTGCCATCCGCAACTCTTCTTGCCGCAGCATGAGCCAGCTCATTTGGTTTTCCAACAATAAAACTATCAAAAGTAAACCTTGGGTCCAAAGGGGCGCCAGGTATAACTTCAGACCGATTTATTGCAGACTTTGCAACTTTTAATTCATTCATAGCTTCAGATTTTTTGGGTGAAACGGTGTCACTAGCTTTAAAGGAAATCCGTGTTATACCTTTATCAACACTATTGAGTTTGGATAGAATTATATCACCAAAATTTTGAGAAACATAATTACCTAAAAAAGTTGTTGGTACCTTAAATGTTGCAACACCATCAACTACGTCTGAGAAATTTATTGGTGAAATCCAATTAGTGAAGTTATTTTTTCCTATTGTTTCCTGAAGTTCCTCTTGAATTTGCCCCCATAAATCATTGTTCATTTTTTAATTCCCAAAACTTCAGTTGTGTCGCAGCTTAAAGGCGTCACTACCCGCTAAAGAATGTACACAGATCAAGCTTGGCGAAGATAAACTCCGCTAGCGATGTTACAAAATTTTAGATCGGCCAGAATTTAGGTGAAGTGTGGCATACAACTCCTAATTAACTGAACCCCCCAGGCGAACGACTCGCTGCTAAGACATTAACAAGTGTTTTTTGAATCATTCAACAGAACTTAAGACTTGACTCAAAAAAAAATGGAGAGAATCTCTGATTGTTGTAAAAAGTATGCATCAAAAAAAAGGACGCGAATTGCGTCCTTCAAAAAATTACATCTCACTAATTATCAAGTTAGGCTTTTGACTCTAGATGAAAGCCGCGACATTTTCCTTGCAGCAGTATTTTTCTTGTAAACACCTTTAGTAACGCCACGCATTAGCTCAGGCTGAGCGGATTTTAACGCTGTATTCGCGGCGCTCTTATCACCTGAAGTTATAGCTTCCTCTACTTTTTTCAGAAATGTACGTATCCTTGATCGACGCGCTTTGTTGACCTCTAGCTTTCGCTCATTTTGTCTTGCACGCTTTTTTGACTGAGGCGTATTTGCCATTTATCGAACCTTATGTTTCACAAATTTCGTTGCTCTTTATGCGTCTCTTGTATTCGAGTCAACATGTCTACTGATAAATTAGTGCTTTTTTGTTATCTATCTCGGAACTGAGCATCCCGTTTTTCACTGAATGCGGCCATTCCTTCCTTTTGATCCTCTGTTGAGAACAATGAGTGAAAAACTCTTCGCTCAAATCGCAATCCCTCTGCTAATGGTAATTCGTATGCTCTATTTACCATTTCTTTAACTGCCATAGTAGTAAGTAATGATTTTTCTGATATCTTGAGAGCGGCAGATATGGCTTCTTCGAGGAGTTTTTTAGTTGGCACAACTCTGCTAACTAATCCGCATCGTTCGGCTTCCTCTGCTTCCATTAATCGTCCTGTCAGGTTCATTTCCATTGCTTTGGACTTGCCAACAAAACGCGTTAACCTTTGTGTGCCACCTAATCCAGCAGAGATCCCTAGATTGATTTCAGGTTGGCCAAATTTAGCTGTATCTGAGCAAATTATGAAATCACACATCATTGCCAGTTCACATCCACCGCCTAATGCATAGCCAGACACAGCCGCAATTATTGGTTTTCTAATTCTAGAAATCCTATCGGATTCGCTTGTGAACAGGTCTTCCAAAAATACCTCAGAAAAGTTCTTATCTTGCATCATTTTTATATCAGCACCTGCTGCGAATGCTTTTTCGGAGCCTGTGATTACTATACAACGAATTTTGTCATTTTTCTGACTTTCTTCTAAGGCTTCTGCAAGCTCTTCAAGAAGTTCTTTGCTAAGTGCATTTAGTGCCTCAGGACGATTAAGTGTTATAACACAAACGTGATCCTCAACATCAACTATGATTGTCTCGTAAGCCATAAGCTCTGTCCTTCGTAGCGTTTATGAGAGGTTTTTTTATCATTTCTGTCAAAAGACTCAAGTTATCTTTGGCAATTACTGCAATAAAAACTTGAGCGGCCTGCCTGAATAATACGTTTTATTTTTCTGGTACATTGTGTGTTATAACAATTTTTATTATCTCTTCCATAGACCTCAAACCTATGCTGGAAATAGCCCAAATTTCCCGCGGCATTGCGAAAATCCCTTAATGAGGAACCGCCTGATGATATTGCTTCCGTTAGTATTTCCTTGATTATAGGAACAAGAAAGCCGAGCCTCTTGTGTGATATACTGAATGCTTTTCTTTTCGGGGATATACCGGCCCGGAATAATGCCTCGCAAGCATATATATTGCCAAGGCCAGCAACAATACGCTGATCCAGTAGCGCTGATTTTATATTAGTTTTTTTACCACGCATGACATTTATAAAATATTCTTCATTGAACCTATTGCTCAATGGTTCTGGCCCAATGTGGCTGAGCATGCTGCTTATTTCTAATGATTTTGTTTCAAGTAAATCAATAATGCCAAATCGCCTAGGATCATTAAAGGTAACCATGTGTTTATCCTTCAAGTGCAAAACAAAGTGATCATGCTTCTGGGTGTGTCTTGAGTTATGGTGGAAATTACCCGTAACATTTTCAGAAATCAAAATTCGGCCTGACATTCCCAAGTGCATAATTAAAGTTTCCCCGTCCGATAAATCGATGAGTATATATTTTGACCTTCGGTGCAAAAAATTTATCTTGCGATTTTTTAAGCGCTTCGCAAGATTATTGGGAAATGGTTTTCTAAGGTCTGGCCTATTTACTTCAGCATATTCAATTTCATTACCTTCCATAAATGGAGAAATACCCCGTAAAACGGTTTCAACTTCTGGTAATTCAGGCATAAATCTATCTCATAAATGCATGAGCGCATTGTATCGCGCCGTAACTAAACTATAAGTAACATAAAATGTTTTCGGCTTGGAGCAATGTCAGACAAAAAAGAAAATACAACTCATTTTGGTTTTGAAACTATATTAGAAAAAGACAAAGCTGAAAAAGTCAAAAGTGTCTTTAGTTCGGTTGCATCAAAATATGATGTCATGAACGATTTGATGTCTTTGGGAATACACAGAGTTTGGAAAGATGCGATGATGGACTGGTTAGCCCCTAGAGGGTCTCAGTCCTTGTTAGATGTTGCAGGAGGCACTGGTGATATTTCATTCCGCTTTCTTAAGCGTGCTAGAAATGCAAATGCCACAGTTTTGGATTTAACTGAACCAATGCTGGCAGAGGGAAGAAAAAGAGCCGAAACGGTTGGCCTGTCTGGACAGCTCGAGTGGGTTGTTGGGGATGCTATGGCCCTTCCTTTCGAAGACGACACTTTCGACGTCTACACTATTAGTTTTGGGATACGTAATGTTACTGACCCAAAACTAGCTTTATCTGAGGCATATCGGGTTTTGAAGCCAGGCGGTAGAATTATGGTTCTTGAGTTTTCCCATATTCCAAACGATTTATTGCAATGGGGCTATGATAAATATTCATTTAACGTGATACCAAGACTAGGGCAAATAATCGCGGGTGATAGAAGTAGTTATCAGTATCTTGTCGAAAGCATTAGGAAGTTTCCAAATCAAGAAGATTTTATGAAACTTGTGAACGGTGCTGGTTTTGAGAAAACAAAATATCGTAATTTAACGATGGGAGTGGCCTGTTTGCACTCTGGGTGGAAAATTTAAATGCGTGGGCCTCATAATATTTTGCGGTTAATTCGTACTGGTGCAACTCTTGAGCGCACCGGCGCTATGCCAGTAATATTAAATGCTCTAGATGCACCTAGAACCTTGAAGTTTGCTGCAAGGTTTATTGTTTGGCCATTTCAGTTTTTAGGTCGAAGAGGAGATCAATCCTTATCGCCAGCTCCTAGAGCCCTGACAGCGATGGGTCCCGCTTACATTAAATTTGGTCAAATACTGTCTACGCGTCCAGATGTTGTGGGCCCAGAACTCGCTGAGCAACTACGTGTTTTACAAGACCGGTTACCTCCCTTCTCTACTGATGTTGCAAAGCAAAGTTTCAAGTCGGAGATCGGTCTTGATGCTGATGATGTATTTAGCGATTTTTCAGAACCCGTTGCAGCAGCATCGATTGCTCAGGTGCACCGGGGCGAATTGAAAGACACTGGACAGAGTGTTGCTATAAAAGTTTTAAGGCCTGAAATAGAACGAGCGTTTCAAAAAGATCTTGATACCTTTTATTTTGCGGCAAGGTTAGTTGAGTTTGTGTCTCCCAAATCGCGCCGATTGAAACCGATGGACGTGATAGCTCATTTTGATGGCGTTGTTCGGGGAGAACTGGATTTACGACTAGAGAGTGCATCTGCATCCGAATTTTTGGCAAATATCAAAGAAGACAAGGGTTTTTCTGTACCCTCAGTTAACTGGAGTTTGTCTAGTCGTAGAGTGATGACTTTAGATTGGGCTGATGGGGTGCCGATGGGAGATGTAGATGCACTAGCTGCAGCTGGTCATAACCTGAGCGAGCTTGGTGATAGGGTTCTGCATATGTTTTTGAACCATGCTCTTCGCGATGGCTTCTTTCACGCGGACATGCATCAAGGAAACCTTAAAGTGTCTAGTAGCGGAGATATTGTGGCCTTCGACTTTGGAATCATGGGGCATATTGATGAGTACACTAGGCGTGTTTACGCCGAAATCTTGTTTGGCTTTATAAAAAGGGATTACAAGCGTGTTGCGCAAGTGCATTTTGAAGCGGGATATGTTCCACAAGATCAGGATGTAGATGAGTTTGCACGGTCTCTGCGTGCCGTAGGGGAGCCAATTTTTGGTATGGATGCATCCAATATATCAATGGGTAGGCTTTTAAGTTATCTATTTGAGGTTACTGAGCGTTTTGGCATGGAAACGCGCACTGAACTTATATTACTGCAGCGGACAATGGTAGTCGTTGAAGGCGTAGCTAGATCTTTAAATCCTCAAATAAATATCTGGGAAGTTGCCCGCCCAATTGTCGAGGGTTATATTAAATCTAACTTGGGCCCGGCTGCAGTACTGAATGATTTGACAACCACACTAAAAGTTTTAGCTCGCTTCGGACCTAGATTACCTAGCCTAGTAGAACAGGCTTTGATTAAACAGTATAATCCTGAACCTCAAATCGTGAAAAGAAGCTGGAATGGTAGTTTAAAGCCATTTGGGTTAGGAGTTATATTCGCATGCTTGGCATTACTAATTTTATTACTGTTTATACCGATAAACTTTAATTGAACACACGTAGTATCAGTAACTATGTTGATCGAATACTTTGGAAACATCCTGGTTCCAATTGTTTCTGTATAGTTCGATTAATTTATCGGCAGCCGTACGCTCACTTTCAACAACTTCTTTTAGGGCATCTAGAAAATGAGTTTCATCTGGGAATTTTAAGTTAGAACTAGGAATACAGCGAGCTTTAAGACCTTCATTGGCAATGGCTATTACTTCCCTAGCTAATTCAATCATTTTAATTTTACCGACTTTGGAATGCAGGCCTTTATTTGCGGCTTCTACCCTAAGCTCTTCTCGAGTCTGACTTGTCCATGTTTTTACAAGATCCCATGCTGCGTCTAACGAGGACTGATTATAACACAAACCAACCCACAGCGCGGGAAGTGCACAAAGGCTGCGCCATGGTCCTCCATCCGCTCCACGCATTTCTATAAATTTTTTTAAGCGGGCTTCAGGGAATATTGTTGTAAGATGATCAGCCCAGTCGTTTAAGGTTGGTAACTCATTTGGCAATGCAGGTAGTTTGCCCTTAAGAAAATCTCGAAAAGACTGGCCCAATGCATTTATGTATTTCCCATCGCGGTAAACGAAATACATTGGAACGTCTAGGGCATATTCAACCCATCTTTCAAATCCAAACGTTGGCTTGAAAATAAAAGGAATTGTTCCAGTTCGCGATGCATCAAGATCTCTCCAAACTCGGCTTCTCCAACTTTTGCAATTAGTAAGTTTTCCCTCAAAGAATGGCGAGTTGGAAAATAGAGCAGTACTTACAGGTTGCAGTGCGATTGCAACTCTCATTTTCTTGACCATATCGGACTCAGACTCAAAGTCTAAATTCACTTGAACGGTACAGGTTCTGTACATCATTGTTTTGCCCATAGTACCAACTTTATCCATATAGTCTGTCATAAGTCGGTACCTACCTTTGGGCATTAAAGGCATTTCGTGATGTTTCCAGGTAGGAGCTGCTCCTAGTCCAATAAAGCCTATACCTAACTTGTCAGCAATATTCTTTACCTGGTTTAAATGCGTATTAACCTCATCACAAGTTTCATGGATACTGGCCAAGGGAGCCCCCGAGAGCTCAAGCTGCCCACCAGGTTCAAGTGAAACGTTGGCACCATCCTTTGTAAGTCCAATAATATTGCCTGCCTCAAATACAGGTTCCCAGCCATAATTATCTTTTAAACCGACTAATAATGATTTTACCGAACCTTTACCATTGTATGGTATTGGCTTTAACGTATCTTTAAAGAAACCAAATTTTTCATGTTCGGTTCCAACTTTCCAGTCAGATCTGGGTTTGCATCCGTCAGACAAGTATTGCACTAACTGATCGTAGTGCTCAACAAGACCGCCACCAGATTGGGGAATCGACATAATTTGACCTTAATTCTTTATTAAAAATTTACACGTAATCTAACGCTTTTGTTACATTAACTTAAACATCGCAATCATAGTCTTATTTTTGCCAAAGAACAGTCCTAATGCTTTGTTTAGAAGATAATGTTTCTAACATTTTGCGAATTGGAAAACCTTCAAGGCTATTAAAAACATCAAATAATACCTCGTGGCCCTCTACATTTGTTGGTATTTCTATTTGATCACCTGCGGTATTTTCTATTATCCATTTGCTAGAGTATTTAGATTTATCCAGAATAAGGCGTTTTATATCATTTATTGAAAATATAGCACCGGTTTCGGGACCGAAGTAACTAATTTGTCCTTCTATGAAATCGACTATTCCGGTCCCAGTCTCTGTTCTCTTGAACCTTATACGCTGATAGCTTGCATATGCCAAAGCCATTCCGGTAAATAAAACTCCATATCCGATAGTATGAAGCATAGCGAACGAATTTAATATCCAGTACAAACCCAAGCCAGCAAAGATTATTGCAATAATAGTTTCTCGCCAAATAAGCAAAATATGTAACAAAGAATTTTTTTTCATTACCAGTCGCCAAGATAATTTTGCCACAATGAAATTGCAGTAACAGCTGCTGTATCCGCCCGCAAAACTCTTGGTCCAAGACTTATTCTATGGGTAAATTCTAGTGCTAAAAGGTGATTTCTCTCAATGTCAGAAAAACCACCCTCCGGGCCGATCAGTATCGACCATTTCCCCTTCGTCAAACTATTAAATTTAACCTTGGATTGCTTTAATTCTTCATCGCAAAATAGAAGTTTCCTGTCAGATGGGAAATTTTTTAGTGCTTCGTTTAGTTTTTGTATTTCCAAGATTTTGGGGATGTAAGTACCCCCGCATTGTTCTGCTGCCTCTCTTGCATGTGCATTTAGTCTATCAATCCTAATTCGGTCAGCATTTGTGCGTTCCGTTTGAATTGGTATTATTTTTCTAACCCCAAGTTCAGTTGCTTTTTCTATTATGAAGTCAGTACGAGTTTTTTTTAGAGGAGAAAAATAGAGCCATAAGTCGGGAGGATTAATTTGTGATTTTGTTTGCTTTATGCAAAGCAAAGTCCCATTTTTCTTTGAAATTTCATTTATAGATGCGAGCCACTCTCCATTATTTCCATCAAAAATCAGAATTAAGTCACCTATGCGCTTGCGCATTACTGAAAAAATATAATGAGCTTGGTCCTTATTCAACGGAACTGATTGCGCTTCCCCTAAAGTGTGATCTACAAAGACTCTAATTTTATTCATATCGGATGATAGTCTATGCCCCATTTGGAGCCATTACCAGAGGCGAAGGATCAAATATTTGACGCAATTGATAATAATTGGGTAGATGTTCATGCTCCAATTTGGTGCCGACCTTTTTTAAAGTTATCGAGAATGGATCGTCCAATTGGAACTTGGCTTTTGTTACTGCCTTGCTGGTGGGGACTGCTAATAGGTATACTTAACACTGGGTCCCCAAAATTAAACGATTTATGGATTTTTGTGGGCTGTGCAGTGGGTGCTGTTTTAATGAGAGGTTCTGGGTGTACATGGAACGATATTAATGATCGTAAAATTGATGCCAAAGTTGCGCGAACAAAACTTAGACCAATCCCTAGTGGTTCCGTTAGTGTAAAAAAGGCAGCGCTTTGGATGGTTGCTCAAGCTTTGATGGCCTTGTTCATATTGCTGACGTTTAACACCACTGCAATTATACTGGGTTTTATAGCAATATTACCTGTTGCTATTTATCCTTTTGCTAAAAGATTTACTTGGTGGCCACAGTTCTTTTTAGGTATTGCATTTAATTGGGGTGTGCTTTTAGCGTTTGCGGCGTCCACAAATTTTTTGACCTGGCCCTGTATTATACTTTATTTAGCAGGAATTTCTTGGACGTTATTTTATGATACCATTTATGCGCATCAAGATAAAGAAGATGATGCATTAGTTGGTGTTAAATCAACTGCAATTTTGTTTGCAGATAGTACTAAAAGTTGGTTATTTATTTTCGCTACTTTAGCAGCGGGGTTAATGATCTTGTCATTTCTGTTTTCAACAAGCGGTCTGCAGATGTTTATTGCAATTACTGGAGCTCTATTTTTTTACCTCCATATGGTACGTCAAGTGATTAATCTCGATATAAAAAATATTCAAAGTTTATTAGATAGCTTTCGTTCTAATCGGAATGCTGGCTTTATCCCGGTAATATTTTTAAGTATTTCGATTCTGTTTTAAATTACTTCATTTAAGTCTAATAAGTTTTTTGCTATTGTAACGGGCAAATGTTCAATTTCTCGTATAAATTTAATTATTTTCTTTTTGTTCTTGCTGCTTGTATTTCGGTCTTGGCAGCCAGTATTTTTTCAAATTTTATTGAGGTTTCTTCTAAGAATTATCTTAAATCAGCCCTCCATGAGGCTGGATACTCTTGGGTTAAAATAAATGCTGACGGATTGCTGCTTTTCTTGCATGGTGATGCACCGTCAGATTTTGAAAGAATTGAGGCTGTAAAATTTGGGCGTTCTATGGTTACTGGTCAGCGTTTAATCGACAATATATCTCATTTAGAAAGTTCCAATAATAAGACAGGCGAGATAAACTTAAAAATATTAAAGTCCATTGGGAAAGTATTTTTTATTGGCAGTTTTCCGAAAGGATTTGATTCTTTTGACTTTGAAGAAATGCTAAAAACAAAGTCGCCGAAAAGTGAAGAGTACCATATTATCGTTGATCAAACGGATATGGCTTCAACTTTGAATTGGGAATTGATCACTTCTTACGCATTATCTTTGGTAGATGTGATAAAACTTGGAAAAATTGAAACAGATGGTAAACAGCTTTTTGTCGAAGGTATAGCCAGTGGCAATCGTAATCACGAAAAACTCAAAGAATATATTAAATCGCGAGCTCCACCCAACTTACCTGTTGAAATCTCGTTTTATCAACCTCGGGAACTAATCTCGCCTTTTACTTTTCAGATCGAGATTAAGAATGGGTTATTGCAGTATTCGGATTGTGTAGTGGCCGATGAAGAAAGTAAGTATCGGATTGCTAAAATTGCTGAAAAACTTAGTGCTAAGGCTGCACAAGAATGTTTAGTTGGACTTGGGGAGCCTAGTCCGCAGTGGGCTGAAGCACTAGAAAAGGCTTTTACAATTTTACCACAACTTATGAACGCAAAAGTAGTATTCGATAATCTCAACATTTCTGTTATTTTAGACCATTCCTTCCCCAAAAAAGAATATTCAGAAATTCTAAATTCTTTATCAAACACTTTCCCACCAGAGTTTGTTTTGTCTGTTGTAAAGCTGTCAAATGATGGAGGTAGCGATCTTTCATCTAATAGGGTGGTAGCCACTTTAAGTCCTGAAGGTCTTTTAAAAATTGTGGGCCCTATCGGTGAGGAGTTGGATAAAGAACTCGTTTCTAATTTTGCTAAGGTGCGATTTGGCTCTGAAAATGCATCAATCTCACTTTATAAAGTAGGATCACTTCCTGATGATTGGGGTTTTAGAATTATTGCAGGTTTAGAGGGGCTTCGAGAGTTAAAGAATGGGATAGTTAACGTAACTCCAAATTTGGTAGAGATTAGAGGTAAAACTTATAAAAAATTCTCTTCTGCTAAAATAACTAAGGTTATTGGAGATAAAATTGGTTATGATCAACGTCTATCACTATCAGTTGACTATATTGATATGCCTAAACCGGTGGACGATAGTTTAACTTCGTATCAGTGTCTTAATAAAATTGAAGAAACCTTACGGGTAAGAAAAATTAAGTTTGAACCCGGTTCTGACCGAGTTGACCTTGCTGGACATGAGACCCTTGATGATATAGCAAAAATTTTGCTCAACTGTGGTGATATCCGTTTGGAAATCGGAGGGCATACTGATAGTCAAGGAAGAGAGCAAATGAATTTGAATTTGTCACAGTCAAGAGCAAATTCTGTATTGTTTGAATTGCAGCGGCGGCGTGTTTTAACGAAAAATATTATAGCGAAAGGCTATGGGGAAAGTCAGCCGATTGCATCAAATGATACAGAGCAAGGTCGAGAAATAAATAGAAGAATAGAATTTACACCTTTCGATAAATCTATGGGTACCACAGTATCTTCTGAAGATGATATTCGTAATTAATGTAGGTAACTAATGAGCCAGATTGAGTTAATTATTTTTACATCGATTGTTCTTTTTATAACTTTCTCTTTGGGATGGCTTGCACGTATTTTAATCGAAAAATTGTCTCATAAGTCTTCCAGAACTCCAACTGGTGACCGGTTAATGGCCGAATCTTTTCACAAAGCAGAGACTGATCATGCGCTTATTGTTGATCAGTTAAAAAAACGTGACACAGAGCTAACAAATAAATTAGCGCAAGCTCAGGCTGAGCTTAAAGCAACAATGGACGGTTTACACAACGCTAGAGTGGAAATCGAAAATTTAAAAGAAATATCACAAAAAACTAAAAAAGATAAAAAATAAACTGATTTTTTACCACCGCTCTAGGGCTTTTTCGTCGTCAAATACAGACTCGACCCAATGATAACCTTTCTTTGTTATTTCTTTTTTCCAGAAAGGTGCCCTGCTCTTAAGGTAGTCCATCAAAAATTCAGCTGACTGAAAGGCGTCATGACGATGTATCGCAGCAGTAGCAACCATCATTATTTGATCACCTGGAAAAAGTTTCCCATGTCTATGAATAACCAATGCATCGTTCAGTGACCACCTTTCTACTGCGGTCGTGACGTACTTTGAAATTGCTTTCTGAGTCATGCCCGGATACTGCTCTATATCCATATTTAATAGTGAGTTTTCGCTATTATTTCGAACTATTCCTTGAAATGAGACAATTGCACCTGTGTTTGATTTGCCATTGCGAAATAAGTCTAACTCTTGGCCTATATCGAAGTCATCTAATTGAACAGATACCCGCACTTTACCCCCCTGTCATTGGAGGAAAAAATGCGACTTCTAAAGCTCCATTTAACTCTGCATCAAATTCGCAGAGCTCTTGATCAACGGCAACTTTTAGTGCGGAAAGATCCGAAAATGCAACTTTGTATCTTTCTTCCTTTTGTTTTAACTCTTCAACAAGTTCCATAACCGTCCCAGATTGTGTTTCTAGCATTTCATACGGAACGCCGATGCGCTCTCTTACCCACGCAAAATATAAAACCTTTATCATTTGCCCTCTCTGAGTACGGGTATTGCCTTTTTGAAGTATTCAAAACCTGATATTAGTGTCAATATAGCCGCAATCCATAACATAACTAGACCAAAATTTTCTAACCAATATAAATAGTCAAAGTTTAAATCTGCAGTTTGGTTGATATCAGAGTTTTTTGAAGTTTTATCACCATTAATACTTTTTTTTGAGGTATATTTTAAAACATAATGCTCCACCACTCCTTGTGCAAAAAGCAAAGCAATAGAGAGCATTTGTGACGTTGTTTTCCATTTCGCTAAAGTAGTTACCTTCAAGTCAACAGTGTTGTTTCCAACAAATTCTCTTAGTCCAGATATAAAAACTTCTCTAAACAGTATGAACGTGGCTGGGAGTACAAGCCACGGTGACATGCTTGAGTAGCCTACGATTACCATTAAAGCGATTACTACCATTGCCTTGTCAGCAATCGGATCCAACATTGCTCCAAATTTAGTCTCTTGGCGCCATACTCGGGCTAAATAGCCATCGAACCAGTCAGTTACAGAGGCTATTAAAAAAAGTAATAGAGCAAACCAGTCTGCATAAGGCCTATCAAAGTATAAAAACATAACTGCGACGCCTGGAGCGGCTAGTAGCCTGGCGATAGTTAAAATGTTGGGAATGGTCCAAATCATAGATGCTTTAACCTAAACTTTTTATTATGAAGGGCCTGCTAATCCTATGCTAAGTATCTTTGAAAATTTGGACTAAACGTAAAAGGGCTAACTCGTAGCCTTGCACTCCACAGCCAACGATCACACTATCAGCACGCTGAGAAACGTAAGAAAAATGGCGGAAACTCTCTCTTTTGTGTATATTTGATATATGAACCTCAACAATTGGCCCTTGGAACATTTCCAATGCGTCAAAAATTGCCACGGAGGTATGTGAATATGCACCGGGGTTTATTATTATTGCCTCAGAAGTCTCTCTAGCCGCATGTACAAACTCTACAAGCTCTCCCTCGTAATTTGTCTGTTTGCTTTCTAGTTGTATTCCATTTTGTTTTGCGAGCTTTTCACATGTTTCTTCAACATCTTTAAGGGTGATATCTCCATAAAGCTTTGGATCTCTCTTGCCCAGCATATTAAGGTTTGGCCCGTTAAGAAGCAGAATTTTTTTTGCCATTACGGTCTCCGTTCTTGTTTGGGTTATATTTGGACCTCTTAAGCCTTACTTGCAAGTACTATATTACGGTCCACAAAATAAGGGCAATACCAAGTACGATCCTATAAATAATATATGGTAAAAATCCCAAAGTTCTTAAAAATTTCAGCATTACTGCAATGGCCAAATATGCCGCGCCAAAGGAAAATATTAGAGCTATCAAGATAACTTGAAAATCAATTTCAGCAGCATTTAAGTAATTGTCCATTATTGACACAGCGGTTGCTGCAATTATTACAGGTATGGATAGTAACATAGAAATGTTAACTGCGTCTTCACGGCTGTATCCAAGAAGCCTCGCTGCTGAGATAGTTATGCCTGATCGTGATGTGCCAGGAATTAATGCTAATGCTTGCCAGCAGCCGATTTTAAGAGAGTTTTTTAGAGACCAAGATACATTCGTTTCGTCAGTAGTCTGTTTCCCCTTACTATCTGACCACCAAAGGAAGAATCCAAAGCCTGTCATAGTAATCCCGATTAATAAAATACTGTCCCGCATAAGAATGTCATAACCAAGTAGTTTGATTGCAAGTCCAAAAATAACAGCAGGGATTGTCGCAACTATAAGGCATAGTGCAGTAAAACTATCAGCGGTTAAAACATTACCTTGAAGCAGCTTGATAAGGCCGAACCAAACTTTCTTACTATCTTCCCTGAAATAAGTAATGACCGCTATTAGGGTTCCAAAATGCACTGCAATATCTATTGTCTGTCCTTGGTCTGGTAAGGTCGTTAGGTGGTGCAATAAAATTAAATGGGCGCTTGAGGAAATAGGAAGGAATTCCGTTAGTCCTTGGATAATTGCTACCAATGCAAGGTGAAGTAGTAACATTGAGAGGTCCGATTAGTATTTTTATTGATTCTAACTTGTGAAAGAAAAATAAAAAAGCGACATTTTAGGTCCGGAACGGACTTAAAAAAACATAAATGCTAGCCCTTTTTCTATTTTTTTTTGATTTTAGATAAAAATAAGTCAATAATTCTTACTTTTATTTTTGATAGAACCGATGTATACGACATTTCTACGTTCGAAGGATAGTGAAATGCCTACTCAACCAATGTTGAAATTTGTGAAGTTTGATCGCGATATGCCAGCGAAACGAATTGCTGATGAGCGGAAAAGGGATTTTCAGGAGATTTATTCTGAATTTGCCAAAGAGAAAGCAGAGGAACAGTCAAGCAGATGTAGTCAGTGTGGTGTTCCTTTTTGCCAATCTCACTGCCCACTGCATAACAATATACCAGATTGGCTTCATTTAACAGCCACAGGTAGACTTAAGGAAGCTTATGAAGTCTCTCAACAAACGAATACTTTTCCAGAAATCTGTGGAAGGATATGTCCGCAGGATCGCTTATGTGAAGGTAATTGTGTCATTGAACAATCAGGGCATGGCACAGTCACTATCGGTGCCGTAGAAAAATACATCACTGACCTAGCGTGGGAAAATGGTTGGGTTCAGCCAACTCAACCATCCATTGATCTTGATTTAACTGTTGGAATAATTGGAGCCGGTCCAGGTGGCTTGGCGGCAGCAGAGCGTCTTCGAGGTGCTGGTTTTAAAGTTTGTGTTTATGATCTTTACGATAGAGCAGGAGGTTTATTAACCTACGGGATACCAGGGTTTAAGCTGGAAAAAGATATTGTGGCTCGTAGAATTGACAACTTAGAAAAATCGGGTGTTGACTTTGTTATGAATTGCAAAATCGGAGAGGATTTATCTTTTTCCGAGCTCCGGAAAAAACACAATGCAGTCATAATAGCAACAGGTGTTTACAAATTTAGAGAATTAAGCATTCCAGGTAATAATTTAAATGGTGTTGTTGATGCTCTCAACTATCTTACCGCTTCAAACAAAATAAATTTTGGAGATAATGTGCCATCGTTTAATGACGGTACACTAAATGCGGCTGGAAAGAGGGTTGTTGTAATTGGTGGAGGCGATACTGCCATGGACTGTGTAAGAACGGCAATCCGCCAAGGTGCAAAGTCTGTAAAATGCATGTATCGGCGCGATCGGGATAACATGCCCGGTTCTCAGCGAGAAGTGCAAAATGCCGAAGAAGAGGGAGTTATTTTCGAATGGTTGACCACTCCGCAAGGATTTACATCAAATACCAAAACGGAGAATGTTGTGAACCTCAAGACTGGGCATGGCATGGTGAAAGGAGTGATTGGACGCAAAATGCGTTTGGGTGCTCCCGATGCAACTGGACGTCGAGTTCCAGAAGAAATTGACGGCAGTGATTACAATGAACCTGCAGATTTGGTGATAAAAGCTTTAGGCTTTGAACCAGAAGACCTTCCTAAACTGTGGGATCAATCTGAACTGCCAGTCACTCGATGGGGCACTATAAAGGTAGAAGTCGGTAGCGGTAGAACAGCTCTTGATCGAGTTTACGCAATCGGTGACATAGTAAGAGGAGCATCACTTGTTGTATGGGCCATCCGAGATGGCAGGGATACAGCAGATGCTATAATTAAAGATTTAACAGATAAATCAGTAATAGCAGCTGAATAGAACAGTGAATTTTAACAGCACACCAAGGGCCTAATGTGAGCTTAAAAGGAAATACAGATGCAGAAAATTAATAAAAACTGGGCGACAGACGAGGCAAACAAGCGTTCTTGGATGCATAAAAATAGCCTGTACCGTGAAAACTTCGAACATGCATCCTGTGGTGTCGGAATGGTCGTATCAATCGAGGGCAAACCCAGCAGAAAAGTTGTTGAGCTTGGAATTGATGCGTTAAAAGCTATTTGGCATAGAGGTGCAGTAGACGCAGACGGCAAAACTGGTGATGGAGCCGGTATTCATGTGCAAATTCCAGTCTCTTTCTTCTATGATCAAATAGAACGAACAGGGCATAAGCCTCGAAAAGATGAATTAATGGCTGTGGGTCAGGTATTTCTTCCACGGGCCGATTTCGGTGCGCAGGAAACCTGTCGTTCAATTGTTGAAACTGAGGTTTTAAGAATGGGATACTACATCTACGGATGGCGCCATGTTCCTGTGAAAACTGATTGTCTTGGTGAAAAAGCGAATGCAACCCGACCAGAGATTGAGCAAATCCTGATTTCTAACTCTAAAGGCGTCGATCAAGACACCTTTGAGCGGGAGCTTTATGTAATAAGGCGTCGCATTGAAAAGTCAGCTTCTCAGGCAGGTGTTTCCCAATTATACTTGGCGTCACTTTCATGTCGCTCGATTATTTATAAGGGGATGATGCTGGCAGAACAGGTCGCTGTTTTTTATCCTGATTTATGTGATGAACGATTTACTTCTACCTTTGCGATATATCATCAAAGATATTCTACTAACACATTTCCTCAGTGGTGGCTGGCACAACCCTTTCGTATGTTAGCTCATAATGGTGAGATAAATACTCTAAAAGGCAACGTAAATTGGATGAAAAGTCATGAAATAAGAATGGCATCCTCAGCCTTTGGTGAAATGGCAGATGATATCAAACCAATAATACCGGGAGGCTCATCTGACTCAGCCGCGTTGGATGCGGTATTCGAAGCGCTGGTAAGGGCCGGAAGAAGTGCCCCGATGGCAAAGACAATGTTGATCCCTGAAAGCTGGTCAAAACAGGCAAAAGAACTTCCACAGTCATGGCGAGATATGTATTCGTATTGCAATTCCGTTATGGAGCCGTGGGATGGGCCCGCGGCTCTTGCAATGACTGATGGACGCTGGGTATGTGCTGGATTAGATCGTAATGGCTTGCGTCCTATGCGATACGTAATAACAGGCGATGATTTATTAATAGCAGGTTCAGAAGTTGGAATGGTTCCTATTAATGAAGCTAATTGTGCTGAGAAGGGTGCGCTTGGACCCGGACAATTACTTGCGGTAGATCTGGCAGCTGGAAAATTATACCACGATGAGGAAATTAAGAATAAACTTGCAGAGGCTCATCCTTTTAGTGAATGGACCGCGAAAATAAAAGAACTAGACAACAAACTATCTGGTGTTCAAGAAAAGCAAATCTATTTTGGAGAAGATCTGCGCAAACGACAGATAGCTGCCGGGTATACTATTGAAGAAATTGAGCAAATCTTGGTTCCAATGGCAGAAGATGGTAAGGAAACCCTAGCGTCAATGGGCGATGATACTCCATCTGCGGTTTTGTCGGAAAGATATAGGCCATTATCACATTACTTTCGGCAAAATTTTTCTCAGGTTACGAACCCCCCAATAGACTCATTACGTGAATTTAGAGTTATGTCTTTAAAAACCCGTTTTGGAAATTTACGAAATGTCCTTGATGAAGGGAGTAATCAATCAGAGATTTTAGCTCTGGAAAGCCCTTTTGTGGGGAACTCTCAGTGGGAAGAATTAATAAAGAATTTCAAGTCAGAGGTGACCAAATTAGATTGTACTTTTGAAAAAGGTACTGGAAAGGAGGCCCTCCAAGCTCAATTGTATCGAATTAGGACAGAAGCAGAGGACGCGGTTCGTTCAGGTGCGGGCCATATTGTTCTTACTGACCAAAATATCAACGAGAACAGAGTAGCAATGCCAATGATTCTTGCAACTTCTGCTGTTCATAGTCATTTAACAAGAAAAGGTTTAAGAACTTTCTGCTCTTTAAATGTTAGGTCCTCTGAATGCTTTGATCCGCATTATTTTGCAGTTTTAATTGGTGCTGGGGCTTCTGTTGTAAATGCTTATTTGGCAGAAGATACATTAGCAGATCGTATTGATAAAGGTTTGTTGAATGGGCCGTTAACCGAGGTAATTGCTCGATATCGAGAAGCAATAGATCAGGGCCTGCTAAAAATAATGTCTAAAATGGGGATTTCTGTAATATCCTCTTATCGCGGTGGTTTAAATTTTGAAGCGGTTGGTTTGTCTCGTGCGATGTGCGCCGAGTATTTTCCGGGTCTCATAAGTCGTATATCTGGCATTGGTGTTAGTGGTATCCAACAAAAATCTGAGGAGATTCACAATCTAGCTTATCGGTCTAATTCTGCGTTTTTGCCTGTTGGTGGTTTTTACAAATCGAGAAAATCGGGAGAGACCCATGCGTGGGAGGCGCAGACAATGCATTTAATGCAAGCTGCATGCAATAACGCAAGTTATGATCTGTGGAGACAATATTCTAATCGCATAAAATCTAATCCTCCTATTCATCTGCGCGACTTGTTAGACATAAAACCAATTGGACCAGCAGTATCCATCGATGAAGTGGAGAGTATTACTTCGATACGCAAAAGGTTTGTGACTCCTGGGATGTCACTTGGAGCGCTCAGTCCTGAGGCACATAAAACTTTGAATGTTGCAATGAACCGGATAGGTGCCAAGTCTGACTCTGGCGAGGGAGGCGAAGATCCCGCACATTTTACTCCCGAAGCTAACGGCGACAATCCCTCAGCAAAAATAAAGCAAGTTGCTTCCGGAAGATTTGGTGTTACAGCCGAATATTTGAACCAATGTGAGGAACTAGAAATAAAAGTTGCTCAGGGTGCAAAGCCGGGAGAAGGTGGTCAACTTCCGGGGATGAAAGTTACGGATCTTATTGCGCGTTTGAGACATTCGACAAAAGGCGTAACTTTAATCTCGCCACCGCCACATCACGATATTTATTCGATAGAGGATTTAGCACAACTAATTTATGACCTTAAACAAATTAATCCGAGATGTAAGGTGACTGTAAAATTAGTTGCATCTTCTGGAGTCGGCACAATCGCAGCCGGCGTGGCTAAAGCAGAGGCAGATGTTATTCTGATATCTGGGCATAACGGAGGTACAGGTGCTTCTCCAGCTACGTCAATCAAATTTGCGGGCTTGCCTTGGGAAATGGGGTTAACGGAGGCGCATCAAGTTCTTTCTATGAATAATCTTAGAGAGAGAATAACCTTGCGAACTGATGGAGGATTAAGAACAGGCCGTGATATTGTTATGGCCGCCATGATGGGCGCTGAGGAGTTTGGAATTGGTACCGCAGCACTTATCGCTATGGGCTGCATCATGGTGAGACAGTGTCAATCTAATACTTGTCCCGTTGGTGTATGTACGCAAGATGAGCAATTAAGAGAAAAGTTTAGTGGGAATGCTGACAAAGTTGTGAATTTGATTACGTTCTACGCTCAGGAAGTTCGGGAAATTCTTGCTGATATAGGGGCTCGATCAATTGATGAAGTTCTCGGGCGTGCGGATCTATTGTCTCAAGTAAGCAGGGGAGCGGACCACCTCGATGATTTAGACTTAAACCCACTTTTAATTTCGGTGGATGGTGCTGATCGAATAAATTATAATAGGGACCGTGAGCGTAATAGTGTGCCTGACACGTTAGATAAAGAAATAGTCCGTGATGCGGCACGTTTCTTAAATGATGGTGAAAAGATGCAATTGTCATATGCAGTTCAGAACACGCATAGAACCGTTGGCACTAGAACGTCGAGTCACATAGTTCAGAATTTTGGTATGCGCAATAGCCTTCAACCAGATCATTTAACGGTGAAATTAAAGGGTTCAGCCGGGCAATCTCTGGGAGCGTTTGCTGCTCCGGGCCTGAAAATAGAAGTTTCTGGTGATGCTAATGACTACGTGGGTAAGGGCTTATCAGGAGGTATCATTGTCGTAAGACCACCTATGGCCAGCCCACTCAAAGCCAGTGACAATACTATTATTGGAAATACGGTTTTATACGGAGCTACCGATGGTCTTTTGTTCGCCGCCGGAAGGGCGGGGGAACGTTTTGCAGTTCGGAACTCTGGAGCAAAAGTTGTTGTGGAAGGCTGTGGGTCGAATGGTTGTGAATATATGACGGGAGGTGTAGCAGTTGTTCTGGGAACAATTGGTGCAAACTTTGGCGCTGGTATGACTGGTGGTATGGCTTATATTTATGATCCGAATGAAACTGCAATTGAATTATTGAATATGGACTCCCTGGTAACGTGTAGAGTTGGGGTTTCTTTCTGGGAAGAACAACTATATGCGTTAATTCAAATGCATTATAAGGAAACGTCTAGCCAAAAGGCTGAAGAAATATTGCAGGATTGGGATACTGAAAAATCTAAGTTTTTTCAGATTTGTCCAAAGGAGATGCTAGATAAATTATCTCATCCATTATCCTCTGAGAGTGATGCTATTCCGGCAGAATGAACTGGGCACCCTATTAGTTTTGTAAAGATTTAACCTCTATATCACCCTCGTTTTGGCTTTGAATAGCAAGAGCAGCCGCATGGGCAGCAGCAGCTGTCGTGAAGTAGGGTATCTTATCATGTAGCGCGACAGATCGTATCTCGCGACTATCTTTTACGGCCTGTAATCCTTCGGTGGTATTCATTACCAAATCTATTTCACCGTTTTTCATTGTGTCTACAATATTAGGCCGTCCTTCATATACTTTATTTACTTGTTTGCATGGTATATTTTTTTCTTTAAGAAATGCGGACGTTCCCCTTGTTGCAATTATATTGAAACCCAACTCGATGAGCCTTTGAGCAGTCTCCGCAAGGTTATCATTCTTATCCTTGTCCTTAATTGAGAAGAAAACACATCCTGTTCTTGGTAGTTTCATTCCTGCACCGATTTGAGCTTTTAAAAATGCCCTACCAAAGTCACGGTCCCATCCCATTACCTCTCCTGTAGAACGCATCTCTGGTCCTAAAATAGTATCTACTCCTGGAAATCGCGCAAATGGCATTACTGCTTCTTTTACACTAAACCAAGGTAACATGGGGCTCGCTAGACTCATTGGATCTGCCAGTGGTATTGTTTCTCCATATGAGACTGATCCATAGCTTTCCCTCTTTTCAAAGCTATTTAATTTTTCGCCAGCCATTACTCTTGCTGCTATAGAGGCTATTGCACTGTCTGTTGCTTTTGCAACAAAAGGTACAGTACGTGAAGCACGAGGATTAACCTCAATTATGTATATTTGGTCGTTTTTGACTGCAAACTGTACATTCATCAGACCAACCACATTTAATGCTTTAGCCAGTTTCGCAGTTTGAATTGTTAACTCATCTATTATTTTGCTATTCAGTGAGTAAGGAGGCAGAGAGCAAGCACTATCACCCGAATGAACGCCAGCTTCCTCTATGTGCTGCATAATACCGGCTACGTGAACATTATCTCCATCAGATATAGCATCTACGTCGCATTCAATTGCCCCTTCCAAATAATTATCTAAAAGGACTGGGCTCTCCCCAGATACAACCACTGCTTCTGAAATATATCTTTTCAAGCTATCTAAATCATGCACTATTTCCATAGCTCGACCACCTAGTACGTATGAGGGCCGTATTACTAATGGAAAACCTATTCTTTCGGCAATTTGGAGTGCTTTTGCATCAGAATTAGCGATCCCATTATTCGGTTGACTTAAACTTAAATCGTTTACTAATTTTTGAAATCGTTCCCGGTCTTCCGCTAGATCGATTGCATCTGGGCTTGTGCCTAAAATAGGTATCCCCTCGGTTTCCAATGCATTTGCTAATTTTAATGGGGTTTGCCCGCCAAACTGAACAATCACACCAATTAAATGTCCATTTTTCTGTTCTTTTGTCAGTATTTCTAGAACGTGCTCTAGAGTCAGGGGTTCAAAATATAACCTGTCAGAAGTGTCATAGTCCGTAGAAACAGTTTCGGGGTTGCAATTGATCATAATGGTTTCAAAGCCTGCGTCAGCAAGAGCATAACAAGCGTGACAACAGCAATAGTCAAATTCGATTCCTTGGCCTATCCTATTTGGACCACCACCTAAAATTACGATTTTCTTTCGATTAGATGGCTCTGATTCACACTCAACGTCTCCCATCATAGGAGCCTCATAGGTTGAATACATATATGGCGTTTGAGCTTCGAATTCAGCTGCACATGTGTCTATTCTCTTGAATACAGCATCTACTCCAGCCTTCTTTCTGCTCTGGCGAACATTTTGTTCAGTTTTTCCGCTCAATTTGGCTAGCCGTGCATCACTAAAGCCCATGCTTTTAAGTTGCCTTAGTTTGTTTTCGTCACTAGGAAGACCATTTTTATGAACCTGAACCTCCATTTCAATAATTTCTCGTATTCTTTCGAGAAACCAAATATCATACATTGTTACTTCGTGAATTTCCGAATTAGAAAGCCCAAAGCGCATTGCTTGAGCAATTATTCTAATTCTATCCGGAGTTTGTTCGCTCAGCGCCTTAATGATAGCGCTTTTTTCAGGTGCATCAGGTATGTCAATCTCATCAAAACCTGAAAGCCCAGTTTCTAGTGAGCATAATGCTTTTTGCAATGACTCATGGAACGATCGACCGATCGCCATGACTTCGCCAACTGATTTCATTGCAGTGGTTAAATTTGGCTTTGCCCCAGGAAATTTTTCAAAAGCAAATCTTGGTATTTTCGTTACTACGTAATCAATAGATGGTTCAAACGAAGCTGGTGTAACCTTGGTGATATCGTTTTCTAATTCGTCCAAAGTGTAACCAACGGCGAGTTTTGCCGCTATTTTGGCTATTGGAAATCCAGTAGCTTTAGATGCTAAAGCGGAAGATCTAGATACCCGTGGGTTCATTTCGATGACTACCATGCGGCCATCAGACGGATTCACCGCCCACTGCACATTTGACCCACCTGTTTCTACGCCAATTTCCCTCAAAACATCTATAGATGCAGTACGCATCATCTGGTATTCTTTGTCCGTCAAAGTTAACGCAGGTGCAACAGTGATAGAGTCTCCAGTGTGAACTCCCATCGGATCAACATTTTCAATTGAGCACACAATTATGGCGTTGTCCTTGACGTCCCGAACAACCTCCATTTCAAATTCCTTCCAACCAAGAAGACTTTCATCAATCAGAATTTGGTTTGCTGGCGACGCATCCATCCCAGATTTGCAAAAATGCTCATAGTCTTCGAGATTATATGCTACTCCTCCGCCCGTTCCTCCTAATGTATATGCAGGTCGAATAATTGCTGGTAGGCCAATATCTTTTAAAGCTTCTAAAGATAGCCTCACGCCCTCCGCTGAATCTGTCTTGCCATCTTCCAATGAGGGAGCTGTAACAACAGCAGCCTTCGGGTTTTCTAGCCCCAGTCGTTCCATCGCCTCCCTGAATAGAGCACGATCTTCTGCCATTTCGATTGCTTCTCTTTTAGCACCAATCATTTCAACATTAAATTTCTTAAGAACACCCATCTCTTCTAATTCTAATGCGGTGTTCAACCCAGTTTGCCCCCCCATTGTTGGCAACAGGGCGTCAGGACGTTCCCGCTCAATAATTTTTGCGACAATCGATGGTTCAATTGGCTCAATGTATGTTGCATCAGCCAAACCGGGATCTGTCATTATTGTGGCGGGGTTAGAGTTTACTAATACTATTCGGTAACCTTCTTCTTTTAGTGCTTTACACGCCTGCGCACCGGAATAATCGAATTCGCAAGCCTGTCCAATCACTATGGGGCCAGCTCCAATAATCATTATAGACGAAATATCCGTTCTCTTAGGCATATTTTTGACTCTCGATCAGCAGTAGTTCGGGCAACCACGTATGGAAATCACGCAAATTGTTTCGCGTTATAATGATACTTCCAAAGTCCGCAAGAGAAATCGCGGCAATTTGTATTTCATTACTAACGAATATTTGTTGATGACATAAATTTAAACAAAATAAAATACAAACAGACGCCAATTTAATATGATTTGGCCTATAACTCTTGACATCTTAGTCGCAAACTTGTGTATCCACGCGAGTTACTATTTTTCTTTGGAAGGCTATATGATGCATAACTATCGAAGCCATACATGTGCAGATCTAAAAATAGAAGATGTTGGAAGCAATGTACGCCTTTCGGGATGGGTACATAGAGTTCGAGATCATGGTGGGGTCCTGTTCATAGATCTACGTGATCACTATGGTGTAACACAAGTTTTGTGCGATCCAGATAGTCCAGTTTTTAGCCAAGTAGAAAATGTACGATCGGAATGGTGTATCCGTATTGACGGGGAAGTTAAAGCCCGCGATCCAGAATTAATAAATACTAAAATTTCCACAGGTGGAATTGAGGTATTTGTAAGAGATATTGAAGTGCTCGGAGCATCAGCTGAATTGCCTTTAATGGTTTTTGGTGATCAAGAGTATCCTGAGGAGACAAGGCTTCGTTACAGATACTTGGACTTACGCCGTGAAGTAATGCAGGAGAATATAAAATTACGTGCAGATGTAATTGCTTCTATCCGTCGGAAAATGTGGGATATTGGTTTCAGGGAATATCAAACGCCAATTATCACAGCTTCATCACCAGAAGGTGCAAGAGATTTTTTAGTTCCTTCTCGTCTGCATGAAGGAAAGTTCTATGCGCTTCCACAAGCTCCACAGCAATTCAAACAATTAATTATGGTATCTGGATTTGATAAATATTTTCAGATAGCGCCTTGTTTTCGTGATGAAGATCCTAGGGCTGATCGTAGTCCAACTGATTTTTATCAATTAGATATGGAAATGTCTTTTGTTACCCAGCAGGATGTATTTGATACAATATCCCCGATAATTGCAGATATTTTTAAGGAGTTTGGCGGAGGAAAAGTAGTTGATGCACCCGCAAATTGGGAAATAATCTCATATAGAGATTCTGCTATTAGTTATGGAACTGATAAGCCTGATCTGCGAAATCCAATCAAAATGCAAAATGTTTCTGAGCATTTCAGAAATTCGGGGTTTGCGATTTTTTCGAATATTTTGGAAAAAGATGGAACAGAAATCAGAGCAATTCCTGCACCGGGTGGGGGATCTCGAAAGTTTTGTGATCGAATGAACTCTTTTGCTCAAAAAGAGGGTTTGCCTGGGATGGGGTATATATTCTGGCGAGATAATGATGGTCATATGGAAGCTGCTGGTCCGCTTGCGAAAAACATTGGTCCTGAAAGGACCGAGGCAATTCGAGAGCAATTGGGCTTGAGTGTAGGAGATGCTGCATTTTTTCTAGGTGGAACGGCAAAATCTTTTGAAAGAGTTGCTGGGAAAGCGCGTAATGTAATTGGTGATGAGCTAAATTTAATAGATAAAAATAGATTTGCATTTGCCTGGATAGTTGATTTTCCAATCTTTGAGAAAGATGATGAAACAGGAAAAATTGATTTTGAACATAACCCATTTTCAATGCCACAAGGTGGATTAGACGCTTTAAATGGTAATCCTTTAAGTGTTTTGGGATATCAATATGATCTGGCTTGTAACGGTTTTGAACTTGTATCTGGGGCTATTAGAAATCATCAGCCAGACTTAATGTTCAAGGCTTTTGAAATCGCTGGCTATGGAGAAGATGAGGTAAGAAGAAGATTTGGTGGAATGGTCAATGCTTTTCAATTTGGAGCACCGCCCCATGGAGGGTGCGCAGCAGGTATTGATAGAATAGTAATGCTTCTGGCAAATCAAGAAAACATTAGAGAAGTAATTATGTTTCCAATGAATCAGCGCGCTGAAGATTTAATGATGGGAGCTCCGTCGGAGCCTACATCCGAGCAGCTGATGGAATTAAATTTACGGACGATACCCAATAGTTGAAGGTAAATTAGTTTTAAGGTTTTCAGATAGGAATTTAAATGATTGGTAGATTAAATCATGTAGCTATAGCAGTTCCAGATTTAGCTGCGGCCGCTGAGCAATACCGTAACACGTTGGGCGCAGAGGTCGGTGATCCGGTAGATGAAGAAGAGCATGGGGTTACCGTGATTTTTATTGAATTGCCTAATACTAAAATTGAATTGTTGCACCCACTTGGTTTGAACAGTCCAATTCAGGGCTTCTTAGACAAGAACCCAAATGGTGGTATCCATCATATATGTTATGAAGTTACAGATATCAAAAAGGCTCGAGATCAGCTTCTAAGTTCTGGCGCGCGGGTTTTGGGAGAGGCAGAGCCAAAAATTGGGGCTCATGGAAAACCGGTTATTTTTTTGCACCCAAAAGATTTCAATGGCACGTTGATAGAGCTTGAAGAAATATAATATTTTTGTATTTGATAATGTATCATGACTATTACATCTGCTTTTGTTTTATTCGCTGTTATCTGGTTTTTGACCTTCCTTATAGTCATACCGTTTAAAATCAAAACTCAGGGTGATTTGGGGACGGTAGCTAAAGGTACTCAAGCGGGCGCACCTGAAGTCCATAATTTAAAAAAAAAGGCTATAATAACCACTGGGGTTACGATTTTTATATGGTTAATAATTACACTAATTATAATTTTTGAGATAATCACAATTCACGATATTGATTTGTTTAGAAGACTGGCTGGATAAAATAATTTAGATAAACCAACCTTGTCTGAATTATTGCCATTCTACAATTTCATCCAGATTTGGTCGAGGCCTATCTAGGGGTGTGATAGATGGAGTGCCGATGTAGATCAAGCCTGCCACAGATTCATTATCTTTAAGTCCAAGACCATTTTTTATAAATCCTCTATCATGAACGTGCCAACCTGTTAACCAGTTAGCACCCCATCCTGCAGCTGATGCTGCATTCAAGAGAGCTAGGCAAACAGCACCTGCAGAATAAGTTTGTTCAATTTTTGGTATTTTTTCAGAATGCTTTTGTACTTCAATTACAGCAACTGCCAAATGGCCATTCTCCAATTGTTTTTTTGCCTTTAAAATTTTCTCTTCCGGAATTGACTCTTGAGCACCTACACTTTCAACGAGCGTCCCCAGCTGCGATAATTTTTCTTTGTGGACCACAATGAAGCGCCAAGGAACTAGCTTTCCATGATCTGGAGTCCTAGCTGCTGCGCTTAATAGTTCTAGCAGTTCGTCCTTTTTCGGTATTGGAGCTGAAAGAGTTTTTGCCGGTTTGGATCTCCGACTGAGCAAAAAATCCATTACTGTTTCATTACGGGAAAGCATTATTATCCTATTATCTGAAGTCTAGTTTCAATCGTTTATAGTTTCCGCAATCAAATCCATTATTCTAACCAACTCGGAGCTAATTGCTGGTTCTGACATTGCATGACCAGCATGGTCGACAATACGAAGATCGCAATTATCCCAACAATTCGCTAAATCCCAAGCGCTTTTTGGGGGACAGATCATATCAAACCGGCCTTGCACTACAAATCCCGGGATTGAGCTGATAGCCTCCGTGTTTTCCAAAATTTCGTTCATGCTCTTTAGAAAACCACCATTTAAAAAATAGTGATTTTCAATTCGGGCAAATGCCCTCGCGTATGGCCCTGGCATTGACGCCGTTCTGCCATTCGTTTGAAAAGACGCCAAAGCATTTTCCCAGTTCGACCACGTTTGGCCGTATTTTGTTTCCACTGATACATTGCCACAAAAAAGTCTCTTATTATAGGCGGCGATTAGGTCGTGGTGTTCGTCTACTGGAATCGGATCAGTGAATTTTTTCCATTGTTCAGGCCAGAATTTTCCAGCACCACCTCCATAAAACCAATCAAGCTCAGTGCGTGTCATCAAAAATACACCTCTTAAAACTAAATGGGTAACTGCACTTTTGAAAGCTTGTGCGTAAAGTAAAGCAAGAGTTGCTCCCCAACTTCCACCGAATACAATCCATTGGTTTATGCCTAAATGAGTACGGATTGCCTCAATATCTTTTATCAAATCCTGAGTGGTATTATTTTCCACGCTTGCATATGGCCTCGATCTTCCACAACCGCGCTGATCAAAGAGAATAACTCTGTAAATTTTTGGATCAAAATATCTACGCATTGATGGGCTACAACCTCCACCAGGGCCACCGTGTAATACTACTACAGGTATGCCATCAGCCTTTCCGCACTGTTCAAAATAAACTTGATGACCACCATCTACATGAAGTATTTGCTGGTCAAACGGATCAATTGTTGGATACAATTGAGCACCTGCGCTTTTATGTCCCGAGTATCTGTCCATTACTTCACTATATAATCCGTAGATTATTAAAAACCATTCGGAGATGAAAATGCAAGCCTCTCAAGTAAGTATTGATCCTGACGAGATAGCTAAATTCGAGGCTATGGCCGAGGAATGGTGGGATCCAAATGGTAAATTCAAGCCCCTGCATATGCTTAATCCATGCCGTTTAGATTATATAATTTCTATGATAAGAACTGAGTTTGGATGTGACCCAACAAACGCCAAGCCGTTTAATGGGCTAAGAATTCTTGATATAGGCTGTGGTGGTGGTTTGTTATGTGAGCCGATGGCGCGTCTTGGAGCACAGGTTGTTGGTGTTGATGCGGCGGAACGAAACATTCCTGTTGCTATGGCACATGCAAAACAAAGTAACCTCAAGATTGATTACCGCCATGGGACAGCTGAGGGTTTATTGGCCGATACCGAAAGGTTTGACGTCATATTAAATATGGAAGTTATAGAGCATGTAGCTGATCCCTCCGGTTATATAAAAACTTGTGAGGCTTTATTAAAAGATGGGGGGTTGATGGTTTGTTCAACGTTAAATCGGAATCCTAAAAGTTTCATTATGGCAATAATCGGAGCTGAGTACGTTATGCGTTGGTTGCCAAAAGGAACTCACGAATGGTCAAAATTTTTCAAGCCGCGGGAATTAGAGGATATAATCACCAAAGCAGGTTTGAAAATGGTTGATAAAAAAGGCTTTGTTTTCAATCCGATTTCTTGGCAATGGAGTATTTCTGATAAAGATCTTTCAGTAAATTATGTCACGTCGAGTGTTAAAAATTAGAACCTTTGATTTTACAGTCAATCTGCCGTCAGCATGTAACCAATACCTCTAATGGTTTGAAGATATCTGGGTTCTTTGGATTTGTTCTCTATTTTTCGCCTTAGTCTTGTAATCTGCACGTCAACGGCTCGATCGTTCATATTTTTGCCATCATTTTGCATTGCTTTAATAAGATCAAACCTTGTAATTGGGATACCAACACTTTGGGAAAAAATTTGCATAATCTTTGCCTCAGATGAAGTGAGATAGATTAATTTTCCATTATCCCATAATTCATTTCGTTCTGTATCAAAACTAACGTCTCCAAATGACAAAATTGGATTATCCTTATTCCTAGTCAATGAGATTTCACCGGTCCGCCTTAAGATAGCCTGTATTCTGAGGAGTAATTCCATAGGTTCAAAAGGTTTTGGCAGGTAGTCGTCTGCTCCTGCTTCAAGCCCCAGTATTCGGTCTTCTGCTTCACCTCTAGCTGTTAATAATAGAATAGGTGTTTTATCGTTTTTTCGTAAGTCCACTGTTAACTCAATTCCGCTTTCCCCTGGCATCATTACATCAAGAATAATTAGGTCAAACTCTAGGGCTAAGAGAAGGCGGCGCGCTTGTTCAGCATTATGAACAGTGGATATAAGATAACCATTTTTATTCAGGAATTTTTCTAAAAGATCACAAATCCTAGTATCGTCATCTACTATAAGTATGTGTTTTTTCTCTTCCTTCATTCAACTGCTGCGTAATTTTTTGTAAGTAACTTGAAGTTTGGGATCCATCATTGCCTCGAGAACCTGTTTGAAGCCAGTTACCGCGTCCGGTCCAACTCGGCGATATGCCTCACGCATTCTGTGACTTTGGGCAGTGGAAAGCTGTTTTTCGAGCGATTTGCCGTTATCTGTGAGATATAAATGCCGTTCTCTTCGATCTTTTGTTCCAATTTTTAGAGTTACTAATTCATCTTGGATAAGCGTTCTTAGGACCCTGTTTAAAGATTGTTTTGTGACCCCTAATATCTTGAGTAAATTGTTAACATTGGTGCCCGGCACACGATTTATGAAATGCATTGCTCTATGATGAGCTCGGCCGTAATTATATTTTTCAAGAATCCTATCGGGGTCGGCTGTAAATCCCCGATATGCAAAAAACATAGCTTCAATACCTTGTCTCAGCTGCTCATCAGTAAGGAAAAGGAGACTTTCGCCGGTTCGATCATTTTGCATTCGCTCAAATTACCTTTTTTAAGTCAAATATTCATGGCTATTTTACGTCAGTCTTGTTGACATTCCAATGCTTAACTGCTAGCGATTATCGATTTTTTTGGTATTTTATATCCGTATCGGCCCTTTAATTCTGCGGGGAGATGCAGATTTTGACTGCTTAGTTGAGAGGGAATAATTATGTCAGGAAGCTACGACGACCGTGATGGCAAAATTTGGATGAATGGTAAGTTGATAGAATGGCGTGATGCAAATGTTCATATCTTAACGCATGCGATGCATTATGCTAGTTCAGTTTTTGAAGGTGAGCGCGCGTATAATGGAAAAATATTTAAAAGTGTATTGCATTCTCAGAGACTTTTAAAATCAGCGAAAATGGTAGATTTTGAAATTCCTTACAGCGTTGATGAAATTGAAAAAGCCAAATACGACGCTTTACGTGCAAACAAACTAGAGGATGCTTATGTACGAGCAGTAGCTTGGCGCGGTGCCGGGGAGGATATGGGTGTTGCATCACTGCGAAATCCTGTAAATCTGGCCGTCGCTACCTGGTCTTGGGGTAATTATTACGGCGACGCTAAGATGAAAGGTGCAAAATTAGACGTGGCAAAATGGCAGCGGCCAGATCCGAAAACTGCACCCTTTGAAGCTAAGGCCGCCGGTCTCTATATGATTGCCACAATGTCAAAGCACACAGCAGAAGCCAACGGGTGTTCAGATGCCATGATGATGGATTATCGGGGCTACGTTGCAGAGGCAACTGGAGCAAATATATTTTTTGTTAAGGATGGTGAAGTTCATACTCCTACGCCAGATGCGTTCCTAAATGGATTAACACGACAAACAGTTATTGAGATGCTTACCAAGATGGGAGTCAAGGTCCATGAAAGGCATATTTTGCCGGGCGAATTGGAAGACTTCAGTCAATGTTGGTTGACTGGGTCTGCAGCCGAGATAACTCCAGTTGGGCAAATTGGTAATTATAATTTTGAGGTGGGAGAGCTTACGCAAGCAGTATCAAAAAATTACGAACAATTAGTTCGTGAATAGTTTCTATAATGTTATACAGAGCTCTTCACTTGCGACACAACGGCGCTAAATAAAAAACCACGTGCAGGAGTGCTGGACGATCGGTTAATTGGGCGCTAAATACTATTCGATTCTAATTGTTATTTTAACAATCACACTGAAATATAATGGAGACATCCTGTGTCAGATACTCACGAAGCAGATGGTACTAGACGAGATTTTTTATATTATGCAACGGCAGGGGCTGGAGCTGTGACGGCTGCGGCAGCAGTATGGCCATTAGTAAACCAAATGAATCCATCTGCTGACGTTAAAGCACTCGCATCTATTAGAGTTGATGTTTCAGAAGTGGAGCCAGGAACACAGTTAACTGTTAAATGGTTAGGTAAGCCAGTATTTATACGCAGACGTACTGAAGATGAGATTCAAGAAGCCCGATCCGTTTCTTTAAACGATTTGCCTGATGGTACTGCACGTAATGAAAACATACCTGAAACAAGCGCAGCTGATGAAAATCGGTCTTTGGACGAAGCCGGTGAATGGCTTGTGATGATGGGTGTTTGTACCCATCTCGGCTGCGTTCCATTGGGAGATGGCGCTGGTGAGTTTGGTGGTTGGTTTTGTCCATGCCATGGATCTCATTACGATTCTTCGGGGCGCATTCGAAAGGGTCCGGCACCAGAGAACTTGCCCGTACCTGTGGCCTCATTTGTTGACGAAACTACGATAAAACTTGGTTAAAGGAATATATTGAGATGGCTGGAATACCTCATGATCATTACGAACCAAAAACTAAAGGCGCAAAATGGCTAAGTAGTCGATTGCCGATTGTTGGGTTGCTTTACGATACAATAATGATACCCACGCCAAAAAACTTGAATTGGATGTGGATCTGGGGGATCGTTTTAACCTTTTGCCTTGCCCTACAAATTATAACTGGGATTGTCCTGGTAATGCATTACACGCCGCACGTGGATATGGCATTTGCTTCGGTTGAACATATCATGCGAAACGTGAATGGCGGGCACATGATACGCTACCTGCATCAAAATGGTGCATCATTGTTTTTTATAGCCGTATACGCACACATATTTAGAGGTTTGTATTATGGCTCATATAAGGCACCAAGAGAGATCACGTGGATCATTGGAATGTTAATTTACCTACTGATGATGGGCACAGCCTTCATGGGGTACGTTTTGCCATGGGGTCAAATGTCTTTCTGGGGCGCGACCGTGATTACGGGCTTATTTGGCGCAATACCGTTTATTGGCGAGCCTATTCAAACATTGTTGTTGGGTGGACCAGCAGTAGATAACGCCACTTTGAACAGATTTTTCAGTTTGCATTATCTATTTCCTTTTTTAATCGCTGGACTGGTCATAGTGCATATTTGGGCTTTTCACACTACTGGGAATAATAATCCAACTGGCGTGGAAGTGAGAAGGACATCAAAAGCAGAAGCAGAAAAGGACACTGTTTCTTTCTGGCCCTACTTTGTGATTAAGGATTTATTTGCATTGGCAGTCCTTTTAGCGGTCTTCTTTGCAATAGTTGGGTTTATGCCGAACTACTTAGGACATCCGGATAATTATATAGAGGCTAATCCTTTATCAACACCTGCTCATATTGTGCCAGAATGGTACTTCTTACCCTTTTATGCAATTCTTCGAGCATTCACTGCTGAGGTGTGGGTGGTACAGTTTGCGTCATTCATAACAGGTGGAATTATTGATGCAAAATTTTTCGGAGTGCTAGCAATGTTTGGCGCTATTATTGTATTGGCTTTGGCGCCATGGCTCGATACATCAAACGTACGATCCGGCCGTTACCGACCTATGCTGAAATGGTGGTTTGGTATTCTTATTTTTGATTTCTTTGCGCTGATGTGGCTGGGAGCAATGCCCGCTGAAGAGCCATATGCAACTTTATCATTGATAGCTTCTGCATATTGGTTTGGTTATTTTCTGATTATATTGCCATTACTTGGTATAATAGAAAAACCAAACGCTCAGCCGACGACAATTGAGGAAGATTTTAATAATAAATATTCAAAGGATGGTGGCAATTCGGATGGTTTTTATTCGAAACCAGATGCTACTCCGGCCGAATAATGATTGGAGACAAGATGTACCTATTTAAGTCAACTTTTGTAGCTTTGGTAGCTGGCTTCTTTTCCAGCGCTACATTTGCTGCTGGGGGTGGTAGTTATGTAGAAGATTTTGATTTTTCCTTCGAGGGGCCTCTTGGTACATACGACCAAACCCAGCTCCAGCGCGGGTTAAAAGTGTACACTGAAATTTGTTCTTCGTGTCACGGATTAAAATATGTCCCTCTAAGGACACTCGGTGATGAAGGCGGGCTAGGCTACTCTGAAGAGCAAGTTCGCGCTTACGCTGAGTACTACGAAGTATACGATGCAGAATTAGACGATTATAGGGCTGCGGTGCCGTCTGATCATTTTCCAGCTGTAGTTGACGCTGGTGCTCCTGACCTTTCACTTATGGCAAAAGCAAGGGCGGGCTTTCATGGTCCCTATGGAACCGGTCTAAGTCAATTAGTCAATGGTATGGGGGGAGCAGAGTATATTGCGTCTTTATTAACTGGATATACTGGGGAAGAAAAAGAAGAGTATGGCTCCGTTTTTTATGAAAATACGGCGTATCCTGGAAAATGGATAGCTATGGCCCCACCTTTGTATGGCGAGGACGTCGACTTTGATGATGGGCACGCGAATGACTTATACAGTGAAGCAGAGGATGTTGCGGCTTTCTTGATGTGGGCTGCAGAACCTAAAATGATGGCTAGAAAACACACTGGTTTTGTGGGAGTATTATTTTTGGTTGTTTTGTCGATTTTACTTTATCTGACTAACAAGCGCTTATGGGCTCCTATCAAAAAAGGAAGAATATCTACTTAAGTAGTATTTTGTCGAATAAGGCATAAAAACCTAATCGTTATCTGAATGTTCAGAACCTGCACCTAGTTGTCGACTCTCTTCGGTAGCCGGCGCATAAACTAAATTTGACCATGCCTCAATAGCTTTCAATGTTGTTTTGTCTATTGAGATCCTCGTTACTAGGTTTTGTTTTTTATCTCTACTATCTACTATTTTACGAAAGTAAATTTCAGTGACTTTCTTCTTAAAATATGAACGATTACCAAAGATTAAGTCACCTTCTAACTTAAATACTTCGTTTTCTAATGTTATTTCTAGCGGAGGTTTTTTAAAATCTCTATCAATAGATATTAATCCTAAGATTATAAGTGGATCGTAAAACTCACCAGCAATTTTATCAGATACTTCATAAACCCGAGTGTCGGGTATGGTCAAAATTTGGTTAATCTTGCTATTTTCGGTGTTCAACGCCTCAAGTAGAATATTTGGTGCTGGGAATTGATTTATTGCAAGTGCAAGGAGAGCACTGGATAAATCTTCACAAACTCCCCAGTGATGTCCTTTTCCTCTAAGGCTTTTTTTACAAAGTGAAACAAATTCGTTTTTTGATAAATTCAAATTGATTTCTGTTCTGGATATGTCCAATTATCGCAATTTTCTTCGTTAAGAGTCTCAGGCATTGGGGCGCCCTTAAACATATTTATTCTTACCCATCTGTCTGATCTTGGATCAAAGTGAAACGCGCCGAAAAATGATAGTTTTGCTCTAAGCAGGTCGATAGGAATGACATCTCTAGAAATCGTATTGTCTTTTATTTCTGCATACGGACTGGTGAAAACTATCTGACACCTGCGTATTATATGACGATGCTCTGGATGCTTCATAAGAAACTCGGCAATACTTTTGTTGCGCTGCCATTTTAATAGGTCAGCGTACATCTTAGCTACATCACGGCCAGGTTGCAGGGGCTGTTCATAAGACCCTATACCATTTTCTTTATAACGGTCCCCAAGGCGCGGTTCCAGTTTCTCTTCAGATATGTACCAGGCAAGCTGATTGTTTTCTGAATTATCCCAATTTATCTTAAGTGCAAAATCATAATGCTGTTCGGTCTTATTTAGAAAATCGCTAATCAGCATTGAGCCGTTAATCTTATTCTTAGATTGATTATTATCACTCATTTCACTACTTAGATTGTCAATTAAGTTACCAAATGGTTCTAATATAATGGATACCAGTAGTTCTTGTGCTTCCTCTCCCAGGGTTTCCTCGGCCCATTTATACAATGCATCAAAGGGATATGGCCTCTTAAAATTAAACTTTCCTATATGATGATCCAAAGTAATTTTGTCTCGTATTAATTCATTTAATTTTGCAATTTGCAATTCATGTTGTGAATGCCAACTCTCAATTAAATAATTGCTCCTTTTTATATAATTTTTAAATAAGTCGACACATTTCTGCTTTGGCGTTTTGAGGCTTCGAATTCGTGCTAAAGCTGTTTCTTTTGCATTTATCCAGTTGTTTAGGAGTTGTGGATGATTAATTAAAAACGGAGCCATTCCGAGTCCAGTAGAGTTTCCTACTCCAAGCATTTTGCTAATTCTTGGCTCAAGATTTACAAATCTCGAGGGATTTTTTATTTTTGCAGCGTGCTGTAATAAATCAACTACAAATGCTCGTATCATATAAACTGTGAGCATCTCTGCCTGAAATGGAGCGGCAAATTCGGAACGATCTGAAATTTCTTTATAATCAATAGCTCCAAATTTTCCGGAACCGTAAACAGCTGTAGTTCGCATAAGATATCCGACTTTTTCTATTTCCTGAATATCTGGTTGTTTACCTTCAGATAAACAGTCAACAACGTAGTCCCAGAGCCGAACGGACTTATTTGCTCTCGATAAAGTAATTTCTTTTTCACTTACCCGACCTGCTTCTTGAACGGGAACATTATTCCTTAACCGATCGATGTCCGTCTTTGATGGAATACCATCAAAAAGTACAAAAGTAGCATCCCATTTTGTAGCAATTACTCGATCTGAACGAGCTTCATCAGAAATTTTATGTGCAAAAGCAACAAGTGAATAAGCTCTATTCAGTAATTGATATGTGTAGACTGCCGTACCAGAACAGTCGACATTTATGTCAAATACTCTTCTCTTAAATTCCCATCTTTCGGCTGAGATCCGCCTCAAAAGAATTCTAAGAAAAGACAAGCGTGATTGGTGAAAAGAACCCAATCTACTTAGGCGCATCACTTTTTCAGCAGGCCGTAGACCCACTTCATAGTCGGAATTATTTTCATCAAATAGTATCGGCATAAATCAGGTTTTCACTTATTCCAAATTCTATTTACCTATTATTTTTATTCTAAATAGTGTCGAGCTTAGTTTGATCTTTATAGTCTTTATTGAGTTGAAAATAAAGTGTAGTGATTATTTTAGCTAAAAGTAATATTTATAGTAGATGAGTTATGTTTTCCCGTCCAAAAGACGTTTGAGTTGAGATAAATGTTAGCCTTTTGCCCAGTATTTCACTTGCGTATAATAAGAAATAATTTCGAGACATTGAATGCACCAGAATCTGTTCAAATGGAGTGACAAGTCATCTTTTATTTCTCCACGCTCTAAATCAAGAGATAAAGCAGATATTGCTAATCAGCTTGCACTATTTTTTGAGATACTTCATTCAGGGAAAACTCCCAGAATAAATTCTGATGGTATCACTTCGCACAAACCAGTAATTGGTGGTGGGTTTCAATCTATATCAGGCGGTTCAACTGGGCTTCCAAAAATCATAGAACGAACTTGTATTAGTTGGATATTAAGTTTCAATATTAACAATAAATTTTTTAACCTTAGCGGCTGTAAGGTGGCTTTATTCGGTTCTTTAAATCATAGTTTAGTGCTTTATGGGGCACTAGAAGGCCTTCATTTAGGTTGTGAAGTTCATTATCTAGAAGGTCAAAGTCCAACCAAGCAATTAGAATATTTGGAGCGTGAAAATATCGAAATACTTTATGTTACGCCTACACAATTAAGGCTCATGTTGACCGCTAAGTATAAGAATTATCGTATTAAAAGTTTAAAATATGTATTTATCGGCGGTGGTTCGACAGAACAAAACACACTAATGGAGCTATCAGAACTAGCCCCAAATGCCGCGTTAAAACAATTTTATGGTTCAAGCGAAACGAGTTTTATTTCCATATCAGATAAATTTACACCTAAAGGTTCAGTTGGTAAGGCTTACAAGGATGTGGAGATAATCCTAGGTGCATCGCCTAATGAGCCGGTAAAAAAAGGTGAAATTGGTAGGGTCTGGGTTCGTTCGCCTTATTTGTTTTCAAAGTATGTTGGTGAGAATGGTATTAATTCAAACCAAGTCTCGGGTTGGGTAAGCCCGGGAGAATTGGCAAAATTTGATCAGGATCAAAACCTGTTTATTTTGGGCCGAATTGATCGAATATTTAAAATTAAGGATCAAAGTATAATACCTGAAGAAATTGAGAGATATCTACTTGCAGAAAAAAAAGTCAAGATGGCTGCGGTAGTAAAAGAATACGATATTCTTAGAGGTAACAAAGCTATTGCTTACATTGCAACAAGTGATGCAGTGAATGTAGAAAAGCTCATAGATGAATGTATTTCACTAATTCCACCACTTGATGGCTCATTAAAAATAATTGAACTTACCTTGGCAAACTTTCCACTTTTGCCATCAGGAAAACCAGATTTTTGCAAGTTAGAACTGCGGGGCGTGTAAAATGCAATCTGCCTATATTGTTGGCGCAAAAAGATCAATTGTATCTCCAATTAATGGCCCCCTTTCCTCATTGAAAATAAATGATTTAGCAGCGCCAGTTATAAATAATCTAATCGAAACCAGTGGAATCAAGTTCGATGACGTTGATGAATTAATTGTATCGAATGCTCTTGGAGCGGGGGGTAATCCTGCGAGATCAATTGCTCTTGAAAGTAAATTGCCAGAAAGAGTTGCTGGTCTTAGCATTGACCGCCAATGTGTAGGGGGGCTTGACGCGATATTGCTTGGTATAAAATTGGTGCAAGCGGGTAGCGCCAATATAGTAGTCGCCGGGGGTGTTGAAAGCTTTTCAAATAGGCCCATTCGATTAGCGCAGGAATATGATAAAATATTAGTTCCCTATGATGCTCCTGCATTTACACCAAATTTGTACCAAGAAATTCAGATGGCAGAAGCTGCTTTTAATATTGCAGAGCAATTTGGATTTACACAGATGGATCAAGATATGTTTGCAATTAATAGTCATGTAAATGCTCTAAAATCAAAAAAATATCTAATCGATGAGATTGTAAACATAGGTCCGGAAAATACTTTATTTGATCCATATGCCAGGAATTTGAATCTCAAACTTTGTGAGCGTGCTCCCAAATTATTTGGTTCGGTAACCTATGCAAATACAGCAATTTCAGCAGACGCAGCATCCTTCGTAGTGATTTGTAGAAATATAATTAAGGGTAGAAAAGCCTTAAAGCTCATTTCTGGTGCTACAGTAGGTGCAAATCCAAAATTGCCTGGTCTAGCTCCTATAACTGCTATTGAAGAGGTTTTCCAGGCCTCTGGTTTAAGACAAAAAAATATTAATCAGGTTGAAGTAATGGAGGCTTACGCATCACAAGCCATGGCATGTCTATCAGAGTCTGGTCTTGGGAATGTCAAAACTAATCCAAAAGGGGGTGCTCTTGCCAGAGGGCATCCTATTGGAGCATCAGGTACTATACTAGTTACAAGACTATTTTCTGATTTATCGCCAGGAGATTGGGGACTGGCGGCCATAGCTGCGGCGGGGGGTATAGGAAGTGCAGCTATATTTGGTTGTTATGATTAACTTAAATCCGTGACAAAACATTTTCAGGACGGAGTTTGAATAAGGTGTGGGTGAGCATGGCACAGAGAAAAGCTTTTATACAATCTCCCGGTAAATAAATTAATGCAATTAATGCAGCTTCGGAAATAGACTTATCCAAAATTATAGACATTCCAACGATACCAGGAATATATAATATAAGAATTCCGCCTATAACGGCTCCAAGCAAGGACGAATAAAATACATTAATAAGTTTTAATTTAGAGGTAATCCAACCTGCGACAAAGGCCGCCAGTGGGAATCCAACAATAAATCCAACACTCGGACTGGCGAACACTCCTAGGCCACCGCGCCCTCCTGATAGTAATGGAAGACCTAATGCGGTGAGTGTTATGAAGAGTAAAACAGCCAAAGCCCCTCTTTTTGCTCCTAAAACTGTTCCACATAACATAATCCCCATACTTTGAGCAGTAATTGGTACTCCTGAAGCAAGCATCATTTTCGGCGCAAGCCCAAGAACTGCAATCAAAGCTGCAAACAAAGATACCAGAACTATCTTTTTTTCCATGTTGTTAATTTAAACCTTTAAATTTGATCTTGATCGAAGTGACTGTGCGACATGATCTGCGTCGTCCATAACAGTTAAAATTAGTGGCAAAATGATTTGCCACGAGGGCCGTTTACCCGATCTGCATTTGTATGCAAGGTGTAAAATTTTATGTCTCTCGAGCACAATCGGTGTGAACCTGATAAAAATTATTACGCAAAGTGACACGGCCTGGATATTTATTTTCGTAAATCGTAATGGGCTAAGTATTTTTTCAATAATTTCAGAAATCTCACCCATGTTTGTTGAGCATGTGACGATGTTAGCGAGACTGACAATTAATAATAGCCTTAGTATAATTGAAAGCCCCTGCGATAAGTCGCCCGTAAATAGATGCCAAAATGCTATAATTGCGACAAAGGGTAACAAGGGATTTAAAAGCCCCAAGCTAAATTTTAGAATTTGCCATCCGAATAGAAATTGAAATGAAATTGTTGCCACAAATAAGAGAAACATAATTGTAGTTGAGTCTATGAAAAAAATTCCACTAGTTGCTATAGCTAGAAGTGCCATCTTTAGACCGGCTGGCATTTTCTCTAACCAAGTTTGCTTAGGATAACGAAGAGCTAACATTATAGACTTAAATGTTTATGCATATGCTTGGAATATTCTGGTAATACCGACTTGGGTGGTCCATCTAGAAACATCTTTCCATTATCTAACCAAATGATGCGTTCACAGCTTTGAAGACTCGGCAAGTCATGAGTTATGTGTATCACCATCTGCGGTAAGTCTTTTATATAAATATCTAATGCTTTTTTCGTTGGTAAATCTAATCCTGAGAAAACCTCATCTAAAATTAAAATAGCCGGGTCCATTGCAAATACGCTCATTATACATAAGAGCTGTCTTTGCCCTTGAGATAATGTTGCTGTGGACAATCCAATCCAGCTAGATTTATTGAATTTTTTTAGAGTTTCGTTAGTTTTCTTTTTTATTTCTGATTTCGAATACCCCAAATTTTTCAGTCCAAATCCGATTTCATCCTCAACTGTTCCAAAAATTATTTGATGGTCAGGATTTTGAAATACTATTCCAATATTCAAACTGGGATGGTTTCCAGTAATTTTGTTAGTATGTACTTCGAGCTCACCTTTACTTGGCTCAATCAATCCACATAAAATTTTTGCTAATGTGGATTTCCCCGAACCATTTCTTCCTATAATGCCAATTGATTTCTCCTCCAACGTAAATTTTAGGTTTTCTAGGATAACTTTTCCGAAAGCAGTGTAGGAGACTTCGTTTAAAACAAGTTTAGGCATAATCAATCGGTTGCCCTTTTTCAGTTTTATCAATGTACTTTAAATAAGTAGTACCTGGGTTCCTACTTTGGTTAAACTGAATAATTCGTTAATATGTTCGTTATATAATCCAATGCAACCATTGGAAGATCTGCGTCCAATTTTTCGAGTATCATGTGTGCCGTGAATTCGGTAATATTGCCAGCTCAAATACAGAGCATGAGTGCCCAGTGGGTTGTCTGGGCCAGGTGGCATAAATTCTGGCCAATCAGGGTTTCTTTCAAGCATAGATGGTGTAGGCCGCCAGCTTGGACCTTCAACTTTTTTGATAACTTTGGTACGGCCGCGACGGGTCAATTCGTCTGACATTGGCACACTAGATGGATATAGATTGTAAATATCCGCATCTTCTGACCAAAAATGTAACGCTCTTGAAGTCATATCTACGAGGATTGCACCATTCTTCAAATTGCTAAAGTAAGGACGCCAATCCAGTGCACGGAAACTTGAGAGATTGTGGCGTTGAGATTTTGTAATTTCTTGCTCAATTTCAGTAGTGTCTTCAGAATTAACATTTGACTGTGACCAGACGGGAGTACTCACAGAGGCAAATGACGCCATTACAAAAGATCTTCTTGACCAAGTTCCCATAACTAATTCCCAAACTTTAAATTTGATATTGCCATTATGTTTTATTTACAATCTAAGCAAAGAGTAAATAGTTAAGTTAAATAAAACTGTGGATGATATGCTTAAAGTATCAATATATTGGCATTTACAGTTCGAACTGGGATAAGAATGTTGAATATTAGGTGGCTCTTAGTTTTTTCGATACTTTGGTTATCAGGCTGCAACGCATTGGGGTCTCCAGAACTAGGTCCAGATGGAAAACCTCTGCCGAAAATATACAAATTAAATAGACAAAATGTTGCCGAAGTTAAATTCCGGATGTTAGACGCAGTAAACGCCCTTAGAGTTGCCAAAGGTATTCAGGTTTTAGAATTCAATTCAGAATTAAACGCGGCTGCAGCTACGCATGCCCGGGATATGTCCATACAAAATCGACCTTGGCATTTTGGTTCAGATGGCTCATCTCCTTTAGATAGAGTAGCCCGAGTGGGATATGAAAAGGTCTTTTTAGGCGAAACAATTTCAGAAACTTACGAAAGCGAGATTACAACATTAACAGCATGGATTAATAGTGAAAACACGAGAGATGTTATACTTGATCCTAGAGCAAACGAATTAGGATTTGCGTGGTATCAAGAGCGCAATGGGAAAATCTGGTGGACTATGATCCTTGGTGGTAAATCACTATCTATGGTTCAATAAAAATTGGCGTACCAATTTTTACTAAGTTATAAATTTCGCGGATTTCTTTATTGCTCACTGCAATACAGCCAGCTGTCCAATCTTTTTGAAACCAGCGGAAAGGTTTATCTGTACCGTGTATAAAAATATCGCCGCCTGGGAGTTTGCCCTTTAACTTTGCAAACTGTTGATCTTTTTGGTTTGGGTAAGAGATTCCAACAGATAGATGATATTTGCTGTTAGCGTTCTTCCTATCAATTTTGTACGCTCCCTCAGGAGTCTTGCCATCGCCCTCAAAATTTTTGTGGCCCTTTGGGGCGAAGCCTAGATCTACCTTGTACGACTTAATCACTTCATTACCGCTAAATAAATATAGTTTTCTCTCACTTTTCTTTACGACAATTTCAGTTACTTCGCGCGATTTAGTTGCTGAAAGTACAGAGCTAGTGGTTAAAATCCAACCAATGCCGGAGAAAATAAAGTCTCTTTTTAACAAAACGGACCCCTGTCTGTAGCAAGTGCAAAATTAATATTTATTCATTATTTAGCGTGAAAAACTTATATGATTTAGATTTAAAGTTCAAACTGCCATCTGGTCAATGCCGATAAAACCACCTGCTTGTTGCTCCCAATACTTTGAGTATAATCCACTGTTCTTTAGTAACTCGCGATGTGTCCCCTGTTCCAGTATTCTCCCCTCATGTAGTACAATAATTCTATCCATTTTTACAATGGTAGATAGACGGTGAGCTATTGCAAATACAGTTTTGTCACGCATTACATAATCTAGAGCGAGTTGAATTTTAGCTTCGGTATCGCTATCCAGAGCACTAGTAGCCTCATCTAAAATTAATATTGGAGCTTTTTTCAGGATTGCGCGCGCTAAAGCAATTCTCTGACGTTGACCGCCCGAAAGCTTCACACCTCGTTCTCCAAGGTATGCGTCAAAACCCGTACGGCCTTGATTGTCAGTAAGATCCATTATGAATGGATATGCTTGAGCCTTCTGTGCTGCGTCAATAACATCATCATAGGATGCAATAGGATTGCCATATAATATATTTTCATAAGCAGACCTGTTGAACATAGATGTATCCTGCGTTACCACCGATATCTTACTTCTAAGGCTGTCCTGGGACACTTGCGATATGTCTTGGTCCGATATTAAAATTCGTCCACCTTCTGGATCATAAAATCTTAATACCAGATTGACTAATGTAGATTTTCCTGCACCTGATGCTCCGACTAAGCCAATTCTTTCCCCCGCAGAAACATCAAGTGAAAGGTCGTTTATCCCTCCAATTTCTTGCCCATATTTAAACTTTAAATTTTCAATTTTAATTCTTGGCTCTGCAATTTTTAATTTTTTTGCAGCCTTTTGATCTATAAGGGTATATCTTGGCGTAAGCGTTTTGATACCATCCTCAATTTCACCTATCTGAGCATAAATATTCATAAGAGTGAAACTTACCCAGCCCGTCATTTGTGCGAGTCGCAGAGCTATAGCTCCAGCGATTGTGACCTCGCCGACTGAGGCAAGGTTATTGACCCAAGAGAGCAACGACAAACCGATGAGACCTACTGGTATTAAACCAGCTAGCGTCAAAAGCACGATACGAAACTCTAACATAGTTTTTTGTCTATCGATGGAACGGCTAAGGTATTTATCCATTGCCAAAACTGCAGCATCGTTTTCATGGGAAATATGGGCGAATTGCTTCACCGTTTTTATGTTGCTAATGGTGTCTATAATTTGGCCGGATACCATCGCCTTTGAATCTGCATAAGACTTTGACTTTCGTCTTATCCTCGGCATGTATATTTTAATAAGTGCAATATAAGTTATTAACCAGACTGCTACAAATGCTGTGCTCTTTAAATCAAAAGAACCGACAATTACCATTGCAGCAATTACCGACGCCAAAGCATAGACACCTGTTTGTAAAAAATCTGTAATTAATGTCGACAAAGAATTGGCAGTTTGCAGTTGTTTCTGGGCTATCCTGCCGGCAAAGTCGTTATCGAAAAAACTTACCGATTGGCCAAGGGTCCATTTATGAAGTCTAAGAAGGGTCATATTAAGTATTTTTGGGCCCAGAACTGCTTGAAAAAGTGCGCTTAGACAAAAGCTTAGTGGCCTGAAAAATAAAAAAATTAATACACAAAAAAACAAAAGAAGTTTATTTATATTGAAAAAAAAGGTGCGATCATCAGCGACTTGTGCTGCATCTACTACCCACCCAAGTGCAATAGTAGTTATCATCTCAAATGATCCGGCTAATGTGCTTGCCGCTGCACCAAGAAATATGAATTTCCAAGTCCCACCACAAGACCAAACTATAAACTTCCAAAGTTCTTGCGGCGGCGGAGATGCACTTTCTTTCTTGTAGTCAATCTTATTGGATAACCAGCTAATCATTTAACAGTCGTTTGTATGAATCCACCAGACTGCTGTGCCCACAATTTGGCATATAGACCGTTATTTGCTAATAGGTCAGTGTGAGAGCCATCCTCGATAATGCGTCCATTATTCATAACAAGTATCCGATCCATATTGACAATTGTTGAAAGCCGGTGTGCTATTGCGATCACAGTTTTTCCCTCCATCAAATACGAAAAAGTTTCTTTAATCGCAGCTTCTATGTCGCTATCTAGCGCACTTGTGGCTTCGTCCATAAGCAAAATTGGCGCATCCTTTAAAATGACACGAGCGAGTGCAATTCGTTGCCTTTGGCCTCCGGATAATTTAACCCCACGCTCACCAACTTTAGAGGAGTAGCCTTGATTGCCATCAGTATCTCTTAAGTTAATGATAAATTCGTGGGCGCGTGCTTTTCTAGCAGCATTAATTATTTCTTCCTCTGTCGCATCTGGCTTTCCATAGCTTATATTTTCTCTAATACTTCGATGTAAAAGGCTACTGTCTTGCTGTATTGTTCCAATATGATGCCTCAGACTTTCCTGCTTTATGAGTGAAATGTTTTGGTCATCTATTAGTATTTTCCCCTTTTCGACATCATAGAAACGCAAAAGCAACTTAAAAAGAGTTGACTTGCCAGCCCCTGAGGGTCCAACTAAACCGACTTTCTGTCCAGCAGGAATTTTTATATTTAGATTATCAAGACCACCAAAGTCTTTACCGTAATGATGATATAGATTTTGGACTTCTATTTTTGCATTACCAAGGTTCAGCTGGTCAGCTTTTTCATGATCAACTAGTTCAATTTTTTCGGTTATCGTCTCTAGCCCTTCTCGGATAACACCCAATTCGCGGAAGAAAGTAGAAGTAGCCCACATTATCCATCCGGACATTGCGCTTATTCGTAGTACTAAAGTGGCTGCAGCTGCTACTACACCCACTGACGTTTGGCCTGAATACCAAAGCCATATGGCCCAACCTATTGTTCCTGCGGTCAAAATGCCATTTAAAAAGGAGAGTGAAATATCCATTATAGAATATAATCTCAATTCTTTTATAATGGTATTTCGGGTGTCTGCGATAGCTTCTCTGGCATATTCGAGTTCTTTTTGTTCGTTAGAGAATAATTTTACAGATTGGATATTTGTGTAGGCGTCTACAATATAACCGTTTAAATTTGATCGAGCATCTGCAGCAGCCTGCGAGGCTGGTTGAATGCGCTTTACCACAAAAACTATCAGATATCCGTATGCAAACATCCAAAGCAAAAGTGGAATAATGAGTTCCATTTCTGCGTTTAATAGTAAAAACAATGCTCCCACCAGGTAAGCGACAATATAGCTAAACGCATCAAAAACATGATAAATTACTTCACCGGCTGACCGAGGGGTCTGCATGACTCTGTTGGCAATCCGACCGGCAAAGTCGCTTTCAAACCACCCAACTGACTGGCGCATAACCTGCCTGTGACCTCTCCAACGAAATAATGTCGCTATATTGGGCATTAGCGAATTGTTATTAAGTAGAACGGTTATTGATGCAATTAACGGCATTCCAATTCCAGCTAGGATTAGGAAAAAAGCAATAAAGAGACCATTGTCTAAAATTTCTTGTCTCGATCCAGTCTGCATCAGGTCAACAATTTGACCTATGCCATAAATTAGTAGAAGTTCAATTGTTGCCAGTAAAAAGGCAAAGAACGCGGTTACTCCAAAAAGAAAATAAAAAGGTTTAGTATAATCCCTTAAGAAATTCGAAATTTCTCTGGGAGGAGTGTCTGTCTCCTCATATTGACAGAATGGGTCTACAAGGCTCTCAAAAAATTTAAACATAAAAGTTCCGTTGATCGCAAAAGAGTATTACGATAGTAGACAGTCCATTCCTGTCAAGAGTGGGTCGATGTTTTTATCCCTATATCACTGAGTATTTTAGCTTCATCAGATTTGAAATTACTTTTTATCCATGCGCGTTGAGCTTCCTTTATTTTTATCCCTACGGCCGCTCCATCCATATATTTAGATATTTGTGCTCCTGTTATTGGACAGGGAAACAGGCAGGCTTTTTCGATTTTTTTTATATCACTTAGTTTTAGCTTTTCCCCCTTATAAAATGTATAAATTGCAAGCACGGATTGCGCTATTTCCCTGTTGAATTGATAAACCAATTCAGCTGGGTCATGCTTTTTTTTCAGAAGTCCCTTCAGTAGAGAAAACTTTTTTGCCTCCTTGCGGGATAAATTAAGAAATGTGTCTTCGGTATTCTCAGTAATTGCAACAAGCCTTCGAATTGGTTCTGGTTCAAGACCTATTTTTTTTTCAATCAAATTAAATCTCTTTATATTATGGACATTTTTATTTTCCAAAATTATTTTAAGAATGCCTAGCTGTGACATTTTATATAGAGATCGGGCTGGATTTGAGGTGGACAATATTTTTTTTAATTCGCTCCAAATCCGCTCCTTTGAGAGTTTTTTCAGTCCATCTTGGTTTTTCTTGATCGCATCTAATGCGACTTTATCGAATTGCGTTACTAGTTCAGAAAATTGTGCATGAAATCGAAAAAATCTCAAAATTCTCAAGTAATCCTCTTGTATACGGTTATTTGGGTCACCGATAAATTTTATCGCAAGAGGGTTAAAGTCTTCTAGTCCCCCTATTGGATTTATAATCTTTCCAGTGGAATCTGCATACAGAGCATTTATTGTAAAATCTCTTCTTTCAGCATCTTTTTTTATATCATCTGAAAAAACCACATCAGCATGTCTTCCATCAGTATTTTGATCAGAACGCATTGTTGTGATCTGGTAAGGGATGCCCTCTGAAATAACGGTTACCGTGCCGTGTGAAAACCCTGTTGGAGCAACTTTGCAGTTCTCTCTATTAAAAAGATCTACGGTTTGTTGAGGTGTTGCGTCGGTTGAAATATCGATATCGGTTACAGGAATGTTTAGAATACTATTACGAATGCAACCTCCAACGAGGTATGCATTATGATCAGCACCTTCGAATATTTTTAAAATATTTTGCGTTACCTTATTTTTTATCCATTCACTATTTATTTGCATTCTTATAGCCTTCAGCAAAGCCATACAGGATCCTAGCAGTAGCACCCCAAATATAATACGGACCATATGGAACTACATAATAGTATCTTACTTCTTCCTTCCATTTCCTAGCCTGAATACGATAACTTTCGAGATTCAAGATATGCCTGAGGGGTACATAGAAAACTTCGTCCACCTCATTTTTGTCTATTTTTAAATTGAGCTTGTCTGGAAGCTTAAACATGACTGGAGTTACCAGAAATCTTGTAATTGTTTCATGATTTGGTAATACGCCTAACTTTTGTGGTATATATCGATCAAGTCCAATCTCCTCTTTTGCTTCACGCAAAGCAGTATTGGTTAGTGTGATATCTTGCAGTTCAAATTTTCCTCCAGGAAATGCAACTTGGCCAGGATGATTTGTTAGGTGTGAAGCTCTTTTAGTTAGTAAAACTGATGGTTCACCTTGCTGTGGGAAACATATCCCAACTAGAACACCAGCTTTACTAAGTTTTCTATTGTTTGGTAGTCTGGCATTCTGATTAAGATCGAAGTCTGATGAGTTTATACTCATCTCGTCAAGGGCTTTTTTAATTGTAGCTATCCAATCAGTTGCCACTGTTCACTGCCTCAAAACCTACTGATTTTGGGTCTAATTCATAATGCGCACCACAAAATTGACAGTCTGCCGTTACGAGGCCTTCTTCCGTTATCATTTTGGAAATATCTTTTGCGGAGTAGATCGACAGTGATTGGCGTACTCGTTCTTCTGAGCAACTACATCCAAAGCGCACTGATTGAGTATCGAAAATGCGGGGACCTTCTTCATGAAACAACCTCACGAGAAGTTCAGAGGGAGTTACTGATGGTCCAATCATTTCAAGTTCCTCAATTGTCCCAAGGTGATAATTGATACGGTTCCAGTTTTCTGCGTTATCACCATTAAGAAGATCTTGAGAGCTTAGTAGCCCGCTCGGATCTGAGCTGTATTCATCAGATGCTTGAAAAGTAGAAGTTGGTAAATGCTGAACCATTATGCCCCCCGCTCTCCAATTTTCTTTTCCATGCGCTTGTTTTATTTTACCAAATTTTAAATGAAAGGACGTTGGGAGTTGCTCTGATTGAGCGAAATAGGTTTCGGCACTATCCGAAAGAGATTTTCCATTTAACGGTGACAGCCCTTGATAAGGCTTCGTTCCTTCACCTTGGTCTATTAATACCGCAAAATAACCTGTGCCCAGTTGATCAAATGGAGCTTTATCAGTCAATTTTTCTTTGTCAAAGCTGGCATATGCACGAATTTGTGCAGTCTCTCCCGTTGCTTTTGGAGCGTAAAAATCAGTCGCGATCATGCGGACTGGGCCATTTGTTTGTACTTGCAACGATAATTTCCACTGCAGTTTGATACTTTCTCCCATCAATGCCGTCAGTAATGTCATTTCTGCGATCAATGTTTCAACTGCTTCAGGATACTGATGTTGTTTAAGAATACCTTGTAAAACTCCATCTAATCTGGCAATTCTGCCGCGCATATCTGCAGCATCAAGCTGAAATGGCAGGACAGTATCATCCCACGCGATTTTATTTCCCAATGACATTTTTTATCCTTGAATTATCAGATCATGCTTATACGCTCGCAACAAGTAGGACAAGTTTCAAAATGTGAAGTACTTTTTGTATGATAAAGACTTACGCCACAGAAATTGAGCGGGGTAAAAAATATTTTTATCGGCCAGGTGTGTATGTGATTTTGCCTATTGGCAGGCAGATATTGCTCACTTTTCAGGCGGATCCTCATAATGAGTTTCAGTTACCAGGCGGCGGTGTTGATGCTGGTGAGCAACCTATAACTGCTCTTTATAGAGAGGTGATGGAGGAAACGGGATGGATTATCGGGCGACCAAAAAAAATAGGCGCATTTAGGCGCTTTGTATATATGCCGGAATACAATATGAGGGCAGAAAAACTGTGTCATATTTATTTGGCAAAACCTATTTTAAAAAAGTCTGAACCGACAGAAGCCGACCACACTGCTGTTTTTGTAGATATAGATGTGGCCTATCAGATTTTAGCCGTAGATGGAGATGCATATTTTTTAAAAAAGTTTGTGAAAGGCGCTTACTGAGATAATTAAACTTGCTGTAAGTAAGCAGCTTAAAAATGATCGAACTCAAATTAAGCCTAAATATAATAAATTTTGGTTATACAAATTGGGATAGTGTTTCGTCATTTGTAATATCTGAATAAGTAAAGCCTGCATCTTTAAGTCTCTGAAAAAAGTCATTAAAACTATCTGGCGATTTTGTCTCAATACCAATGAGAATGGAACCGAAATTTCTTGCTGATTTCTTGAGATATTCAAAGCGCGTAATGTCATCCTCGGGACCTAAGAAATTTAAAAACTCCTTTAGTGCTCCAGGTCTCTGTGGCATTCGCAAAATAAGATATTTTTTCAAGCCTGCAAATCTTTGGGCTCTCTCTTTAACCTCTGGTAATCGCTCAAAATCAAAATTACCTCCTGAAGTTACGCATACTACGCGACGCCCTCTAATTGCCTGTCCTAAATCTTGCAGTGCGTCGACAGCCAGAGCACCGGCAGGTTCAAGTACAATGCCTTCTACGTTTAACATGTCTAACATAGAGATACATATTCTATCCTCTGGTATTGTTATAACATTTGCTAATCCGATATTACGAAGACGGCTAAATGTTTTCTCACCAATCTTACCAACAGCAGCACCATCGGCGAATGTATTTACAGTATCAAGTTTAGTGGGTTTTCCATTAATAAGCGCCTCACGCAGGCAAGCACCGCCTAAGGGCTCAACTAGAGTGTATGTGCATTGGCTTCCAAAATAGCTGGTTACTCCAGCCGAAAGGCCGCCGCCCCCGACTGGCAGGATAATATGGTCTGGGTTGTTGTTGAGTTGTTTCTTAATTTCTACGCCAACAGAGGCTTGGCCAATTATAATATTTTCATCATCAAATGGAGAAAGAAAGTGTAGACTTTCTTTCTCACAAAAAGTTTGAGCTGTGTGCAAGCAGTCATCAAAGTAGTCGCCAGTTAATCTAACTTCAATAAATTCTCCACCAAAAATTTGCGTTTTCTGTATTTTTTGCTGTGGTGTTGTTACTGGCATAAAAATAATACCATTTACCTTCAACTGTCGGCACATAAAGGCAACGCCTTGAGCGTGGTTTCCAGCGCTAGCACATACAAAAGCCTTTTTATCGGAAAATTTACGCATAGCATTGAATGCTCCGCGTAACTTATATGACCTAACGGGACTCAAATCTTCTCGCTTTAACCAAATGTCGGCATCATAAATTGCTGATAGGTGTTCATTTCTTTGCAGAGGGGTTGGAGGAAAAACGTCTCGTATCGCCTTTTCGGCTTGGTCAGCTAACTCGATAAAATGTGTCATAAATAAGCAATGGCTGAGCATTTTCAGCATTGCAAGTATTTTTAGGGATACTTTTTAGATTATCGGTTATTCCTGATATGCCTTTGGTCAATGGTGATCTTGCCCATACCTTTAAAAAAGGTTAGGGCAATCGAGCGAAAGGGGATTCTAATGTATAAGCCGAAGAAAGTAGTTTTGGCCTACTCGGGTGGTCTGGATACATCGATTATTCTTAAATGGCTTCAAACTGAATACGCATGCGAAGTAGTTACGTTTACAGCGGATCTAGGGCAAGGTGAAGAGCTTGAGCCAGCGCGTAAAAAAGCAGAGTTGTTAGGTATAAAACCTTCTAATATTTTTATTGAGGACCTTAGAGAAGAATTCGTAAGTGATTTTGTTTTCCCAATGTTTAGATGTAATGCACTTTATGAGGGTCTTTATTTATTGGGAACTTCAATTGCGCGTCCATTAATTTCCAAACGGCTTGTTGAAATAGCCCAAGAAACGGGTGCTGATGCAATCGCGCATGGCGCAACTGGCAAAGGTAATGATCAGGTTCGCTTCGAGCTGTCAGCTTATGCGTTAAACCCAGACATAAAAGTTATAGCCCCTTGGCGCGAGTGGAATTTAACGAGTAGATCGAGATTAATAAAATTTGCTGAAGATAATCAAATACCCATTGCAAAAGATAAGCGTGGTGAGGCCCCATTTTCTGTTGATGCTAATCTTCTTCATACTTCATCTGAGGGTAAAATTTTGGAGGATCCGTCAACTGCTGCCCCTGAGTATGTTTATCAGAGGACTGTAAACCCGGAAGTTGCTCCAGAGCTTCCAGAATTTATCGAAGTTGAGTTTAGAAACGGTGATGCAGTCGCCATAAATAATTATAAAATGTCTCCAGCCGAAATTTTAACTAAACTTAACGAATTAGGAGGAGCTCACGGCATTGGGCGACTTGACCTGGTTGAAGGTAGATTTGTTGGTATGAAGTCCAGAGGTATTTACGAAACTCCTGGTGGGACAATATTACTGGAGGCACATAGGGGTATAGAGCAAATTACTCTAGATCGTGGTGCAGCGCATTTGAAGGATGAGTTAATGCCAAAATATGCGGAACTCATTTACAATGGCTTTTGGTACAGCCCAGAAAGGGAAATGCTGCAATCTTTGATTGATAAGTCACAAAAATATGTTTCTGGGACAGTAAGGCTTAAGCTATATAAGGGTTCGGTAAGTACTGTTGGAAGATGGTCAGAATACAGTTTGTATTCTGAAAAACATGTAACTTTTGAAGATGATGCTGGGGCTTACGATCAAAATGATGCAGCAGGTTTCATTCAGCTTAATGCATTACGCCTTAAGTTATTGGCCCATCAGAAGTTAAGAAATAAGTAGCAACCTTCATTGGGATAAAATAGATCAGGTCTAAGCTCAAATGCCAGTTTCAAGAGTGATTTCTTTTCTTGATTTACGCTGTCGCTCTGTCTCAGACTTTAGTTGCCCACAAGCTGCCATAATATCTTCTCCTCTTGGAGTGCGTACCGGACTTGCATAACCGGCTCGGTGGATTATGTCGGCAAATTTCTTTATTTGAGACCAATCGCTTCTTTTATATGGAGAACCAGGCCACTCATTAAATGGAATTAAGTTTATTTTTGCGGGAATGCCGGCAATTAGTTTGATTAAGCGGAAAGCATCCATTTCGCTATCGTTGACGTCCTTGATCATCACATACTCAAACGTGATACGTTCTGAATTAGATAATCTTGGATAATCCCGTAGCGCCTTGATAAGGGTTTCAATATTCCATTTTTTGTTAATGGGTACTAGTTTATCTCTGATTTCGTCGGTTGTGCCATGAAAAGAAACCGCTAGAAGACATCCAATTTCATCCGCTGTCCTTGATATTTCTGGTACGACTCCAGAAGTAGATAAAGTGATCCTTTTCCTCGATAAACATATTCCCTCAGGGTCCATGACAATTTTGAGCGCGTCTCTCACATTTTCAAAATTGTATAGAGGCTCACCCATCCCCATGAGTACAACGTTAGAGAGCAATCTGATTTCATTATTAGTGCCGTTCACATTGGTCCATTCGTCTAAGTCATCCCGTGCGATTAATATTTGCCCCACGATTTCCCCAGCGGTCAGGTTCCGTACCAGCTTTTGTGTGCCAGTATGGCAGAATGAACAGGTAAGAGTACATCCGACTTGAGAACTAATGCAGAGTGTTCCACGACCTTCCTCTGGAATATATACTGCCTCAACCTCATGTCCTCCAGTCAACCTCAGAAGATATTTTCTTGTTCCGTCTTTGGAGCATTGCTTTGAAACTACTTGGGGAACTTCAATTACGAAATTATCAATTAGAAGGTCACGATAACTTTTTGACAGGTTTGTCATCTCGTTAAAATTTCGAATACCTTTTTGATAAATCCATTGCCAAATTTGGGTTACTCTCATTCTCACCTGTTTCTCAGGGGTCCCTATTCCCAATAGCCTTTCAGTCATCAGCGATCGACTCATCCCTATTAAGTTTATCGGCCCAGAGGGTAAAGTACGTGGTACGGTCAAGAGATCCTGAGTTATTGGTAAAGATGGTTCCATTAGGTAGGCGCTATCCAGATCCAAAAGTAGTTGTCGTTTCTTACTAAACTTTAAATTAAGCCGTGATGGCCATACCTTTACTTACATCGTTTTGAGGCATCTTCAACGGCTGCGGTAAAACCTTTAAGTGAGAAAGTGTCTTCAGTTTTTGTACCTCTAGAGGATCTGCCTGTTAGTGTAGCTTTGGCCCCACGTTTCATGGCTTGAACCATTTTTTTATCGGCCTCATCTGTAGGAGCCCATGCCCATTCGCCATTTGTAAACATTTGGTATCTTGTACCATCTATATTTACATCTACATTGCTACCATCGTCGAAAGGGTATCCACCAGTAAATGAAATTTGTCCCTTTATTCCTGAACCGGGAATATAAGATACAAATAACAAAATATCGCTCCGTTTCACCGAGACCATTCTCCCATCACGTGTATTGACAGTTTCAATTGGTTGGGATGCAGCCCAGCATTCCTTTGGACTATCTTCCACAAATACCACCCAATCGGCTTGCGTTGATGCTACATTAGTACTTGAGTCTTGAGCAAAAAGAGCGCCTCCGCTTAACAGTAAAATAAACAGAATTAACAAATTTTTGGATACTTGTTTAACCATATTTCCTCGCGTCATTGATTTCTTGGCTCACTATACTGAAATAGCCATTCAAAAACAGATTATTTTATTCTTTATCTTCCAATTTTATTTTAAACTGAAGGTGATTTAAATAAAAGCCCTGATAATAACAATTAGCTAGGACAAATTTTTAATGTTTAATTCTGCAGTGGAGCTCTGTGAAGTTTGGAGAGGCTCCTTAAAAGAAAGTTTGCATGTCGGGCATGCTGTCGTGGTTGATAGCAGTGGAAGTATCGTAAAGTCATGGGGCGATCCAGAACAGATTTTTTTTTCGAGATCATCATCTAAAATGATTCAAGCACTACCGTTGGTATCTTCTGGCGCAGCAGATAAATTTGGCTTGTCTTCTCAGCATATTGCTCTGGCTTGTGCATCTCATAATGCTGCTAATATTCATACCGTTCTTGTGGAAAAATGGTTGCTTGAAATTGGTTTGTCAGATTCTGATCTTTGTTGTGGTCCCCAGACGCCGCGTGACCGTGATGCTAAGATAGATTTATTCAAGGCTAATCTTAAGCCTTGTCGAATTCATAATAACTGTTCTGGAAAGCATTCTGGCTTTTTAACATTGACCAAGCACCTGAGAGCTGGTGCTAATTACGTAAGCATTGATCATCCAGTTCAAAAAGCTTGTTTAGAGGCCTACGAAATGACTACAAATGAAATAAGTCCAGGTTTTGGAATAGATGGATGTTCGGCGCCAAATCACGCATTTACTTTGAAAGGTATTGCAAAGGCAATGGCTTGGTTCGCTGATGCTAATAGCAGATCGGATATATCTTCTAAAAGTGCGGTAAGAATAATAGACGCCATGATGAGGTATCCGGAGTTAGTGGCTGGTGAGGGTCGCGCTTGTACAGAATTAATGAGAGCAGCGCAGGGTCAAGTTGCTCTGAAGACTGGAGCAGAAGGTTTTTTTGTTGCGATAATTCCAAAGAAAAAAATGGGTGTGGCACTAAAAGTCTTAGATGGTGCGACCAGAGCCAGCGAGTGTGTAATAGCATCAATTTTAGTTGGGCTAGATGTGTTAAATCCTGCTAATCCAATTGTAGAGAAATATTTACAACCTTCGATTTTGAACTGGGATGGGCTAAAAACTGGTTTCATAAAACCACTGATAAAGTAGTTATGCTTATTAAGTTTAATAAACCATTTAATGTATTGTCGCAATTTAGTGATAAGACGGAAAAATCGGCTGATCGAGGTAATTTGTCTGACTTTATCTCAATTCCAAATATTTACCCAGTTGGAAGACTTGATAAAGATAGCGAAGGATTGATGTTGCTAACTGATGACGGGAAATTACAGTATAGCCTTTCAAACCCAAAAAATAGAGTTAGAAAAACCTACTACGTGCAAGTTGAAGGTGAGCCGAAGCAATCAGATTTGGATCTTTTTAGAGTGGGATTAAAATTAAGGGATGGAATTACGCGTCCATCTGAGGCGAAGTTAATAGAGCCACCATTACTCTGGGATAGAGTGCCACCGATACGAGTGCGAAAAACAGTTCCAGATTCTTGGTTGGAAATCATTATTTCTGAGGGAAGGAACCGGCAAGTTAGAAGAATGACTGCGGCCATTGGATACCCGACATTGCGGTTAATTCGCATAAAAATAGGAGATTATGATCTTAAAAATTTAATGCCTGGAGATTTTGAAAATATTTCATAGCTAGGCGCCAAATGCTAATTATTGGTCAAATTGCTGTTAACCCCTCGTCTAAAGCACCTAGTATCTGATTCACTTCGTTCTCAGAAATTGTTAATGGAGGTGACATCAAAATATTGTTCAAGCCCAGCCGGACCATGGCACCAAATTCATAAGTTTTTTGATGTATTTTTTTCATATCACTCGTGTCCAATGGTGTTTTTTTACTTTGATCTGAAACGAGTTCAACCCCAAGCATCAGGCCATGTCCACCTCTTACATCTCCCACTATAGTATGTTTTTTAGCCAACTCCATTACGCCATTATATAATTGTGTTCCGCGCACTTGGGCGTTTACCTTGGTATCTAGGCGTTCAGTTTCTGATAAACATGCTATCACAGCTGCTGCTCCGACGGGATGGGCAGAATATGTATAACCATGAAAGATTGCTGCATCACCCGTATCGTCATTTTCAAAAACTTCCGCGATTTTATCGGACATCAATGCAGCTCCAACAGGGTAGTATCCAGAGGTAATACCTTTGGCAATACTCATCATATCGGGCTGGACTCCCCAGTGGCGCGCGCCTGACCAGTCTCCGGTGCGACCGAAACCAGTTATGACTTCATCCGATATAAGTAAGATGCCATGTCTATCGCATATTTGTCTCATGAGGGTCATAAATATTGGATCAGGAACGATTACGCCCCCGGCACCTTGAATAGGTTCCATTATAAAAGCGGCAATACTATTTGCTCCTTGAAATGCTATTTCATCTTCGAATGCGGCAGCGATATTTTGAGCTAATTTTAAGGAGTCAGCTTCATTATATGGATTTCTATACGTATAAGGGCTTGGAAGATGGAAACAGCCTGGCAGGAGAGGCTCATAGTTTATCCTGAACCGATTATTACCATTTACTGACGCACCGCCAAAGTGAGTTCCATGATAACCTTTTTTTAACGAAATAAATTTTGTACGGGTTGGTTCGCCTTTTAATCGGTGATATTGGCGGGCTAGCCGAAGGCATGTGTCGACAGAGTCTGAGCCCCCCGAAGTAAAAAATACGCGGCTCATGCCGTCTTCAGAAAATAAATTTCGCACCATGTAGGATGCTTCAATTGCCATAGGATTGGTAGTCCCCGCAAAAGATGAGTAGTACGGAAGGTCAGAAAGTTGTTTTGTTATTGCTTCCTTAATGCTTCGATTAGAATACCCTAAATTTACACACCATAGTCCACCGACGGCATCTACGGTCTGGTGCCCGTCAATATCTGTTATTTTCACGCCTTGTGCTTTGGTAATTATTCTAGGGGGAGCCTCTAATGAGTCTTTTGGATGACCCATAGGATGCCATAGGTGTTTGGCATTATTAGCCTTAAGAAAATTATCATCTTTCATCTTTTAAGCCCGCCTGTAAATTCAAATTAAAACCATTGTTAATCTCTCTTTTTGCTTTGTCTATAGTTTCAGTAAAACTGCTGGACAATTTTAGTAAGTTATGTCTAACCATCGGTTGCTATGAACAAAAATAAAACTAATCCAAATTACAAAATTATAGCTGAAAACCGACGAGCTCGCTTTGATTACTCAATCGAAGATGAAATTGAATGTGGCCTCTCCTTGGCCGGTTCTGAAGTAAAATCACTTCGACAAAAATCTGCGAATATTGGTGAGTGCTACGCAGAAGTTGAAAATGGTGAATTATGGTTAGTCAATTCATATATCGCACCGTATGAGCAAGCGAAAACCTGGGGCCATGAGGAAAGGCGGAGAAGAAAACTTTTAGTGACGAAACGTGAACTTAGCAAGCTGTGGACAGAGACACAGAGAAAGGGAATGACGCTGGTTCCCTTAGTCCTCTATTTTAACCATAGGGGAATTGCCAAATTAAAAATAGGTGTGGCAAAAGGTAAAAAGAATTTTGATAAAAGATCAGATCAAGCGAAACGTGATTGGGGCAGACAAAAGCAACGTCTGTTGAAACAGGGAGACTAATGTGAAGTCTTGTCCAATTACTCGATTTAAAATAATATTTTCTTAAATGGTAAAATAGCTTAGTTAGCAAGCTTCTGGAATTTATGGAAACAATATGATGATGAAAGAGGACGCAAGGACTCTTGTTTCAACCAAGTGGTTGGCCAAAAGATTAGACAACGCTGAGGTGAGGATACTTGACGCATCATGGTATCTCCCTGGTTTGGATCGAAATCCAGGTGCCGAGTATGCAAAAAGGCATATCCCTAATGCCCGTTTTTTTGATATTGATGATATCTCTGATAATAGATCTGACCTTCCTCACATGGTTCCACCAGTAGAAAAATTTATGTCTAAAGTTCGCAAATTAGGCGTTGGAGATGGTCATCAAATTGTCATTTATGACGGTTTAGGTATGTTTTCTGCCGCGAGAGTTTGGTGGCTTTTCAAGATGATGGGTCATAGGGATGTAGCTGTACTTGATGGTGGTCTGCCCAAATGGATTGCTGAAGGGCTGCGAGTTGATGACGAACCTCCATCAATACGTGATCGACATATGATGGTTGATCAGAGGGCTTCATTTGTAAAGGACGTAACCGAAGTGGCTGCGGCATCAAAGTTGGGGGATTATGAGATCATTGATGCAAGGTCACCAGAGCGATTTAGAGGTGAAGAGGATGAGCCTAGAGAGGGATTGCGAAAAGGGCATATTCCAAATTCAAAAAATGTATTTTTTAAATCCCTGCTCAATGATGATCAAACTTTTAAAAATATATCTGAATTGAAACAGATTTTCCATTCTGCTGGAGTTGATATGTCCAAGCCAGCGATTACTACATGTGGGTCTGGTGTTACTGCAGCCGTGTTGAATCTTGGGTTGGAGCTTATTGGCAAAACTGATCACTCTTTGTACGATGGAAGTTGGACTGAGTGGGGAATGTCACCCATTCTCCCAATAGCGACTGGAGATAAAAAATGATTTTCAAGAACCTTCAGCAGCAGCCTCCTGATAAGATACTCGCATTGATCACTGCGTTTAAGGAAGATCCAAGAGATCAAAAGCTTGATCTCGGTGTTGGTGTTTATAAGGATCCAACCGGTATTACTCCCATAATGAGGTCAATTAAACTTGCTGAAAAAAAATGGTGGGAGATTGAAAGTAGTAAATCATATGTTGGCTTGGTAGGAGACCCCGCGTTTTCAGACGCCATAATTTCATTAGTTTTGGGTAATAGTATTCCAAGAAATTTAATAGCTTCAGCAGCAACTCCTGGTGGAACAGGTGCTGTTAGACAAGGGTTTGAGCTATTTAAAATCGCTAATCCAGGCGTTCGAGTTTTTGTTTCAGATCCAACATGGCCCAATCATATTTCAATACTGCAATATCTTAATATCCCATCTGAAAACTATAGATATTTTGATAATGAAACCCGCGGAGTTGATTTTGACTCGATGGTATCAGATTTATCGCGCGCGAAGGCAGGCGATGTCATCTTGTTGCACGGCTGTTGTCATAATCCAACGGGAGCTAATTTGGATAAGCAACAATGGAAGATCATTATTGATTTATTAAATAAGAACGGTGCAACACCTATGATTGATCTGGCGTATCAAGGGTTTGGCGATGGACTGGAAGAAGACGCATATGCCACTCGTTTGATTGCCGAGTCCGTACCAGAAACCGTAATAGCATCAAGTTGTTCAAAGAATTTTGGGATTTATAGAGAACGGGCAGGGTTACTAATGCTAATTTCGCAGGATAGTTCAAAGCGGAATATTAACCAAAGTATGCTAGCATATTTGAATCGTCAGAATTACTCTTTTCCTCCTGATCATGGCTCCAGACTTGTTTCAATAGTTTTAAATGATAAAGATTTACGTTCTGATTGGATGTCTGAGTTAGAAGATATTCGTAATTCCCTGCTAAATTTAAGGGTACAGCTTTCTGATGAGCTGCAAAAAATCTCTGGGTCTAATCGCTTTAGCTTTATAGCATCACATAGGGGAATGTTTTCGCGGCTTGGGGCTACGCCTTCACAGGTCGAAAAAATGCGCAAAGAATTTGGGATCTATATGGTTTCGGATAGTCGTTTTAATGTTGCTGGGCTGAATAATGAAACAGTGCCAGCGTTGGCAAAAGCAATTATTGAAACTGGAGTTTGATGATACCAAGGACCCGCGATTTCTCACGTCCTAATTCCAGAAAATATCATCAAAACAGATTTCTTCAATATTTCTTCGTCCAATCATGGCCATTGCGACTGATGTTTCTTTGCAAAGATACTTAATATAATTATCTATGCCATGTCGGTTGTTTGCCGCGTATGCCATAGACCATGGCCTTCCCATGAATGCAAAATTTGCCCCTAAAGCATAGGCTTTAACCAAATCTTCTCCGCTTCTTAATCCTGAGTCATAAAAAATCTGCACATCATTTCCTAGCGCTTTTCTGATTTTTGGGAGCATTTCAATTGGGTGCGGTGCTGAGGCTAATTGTCGGCCTCCATGGCTTGAAACGTATATTCCGTCCACACCGATGCCTTTCATGTTTTTTGCATCTTCAGTATTTAATACGCCTTTTATAACTAAATTATTTGGCCAATGATCTCGGAGATACTTTAAGAACTCCCAATCTGCACCTGCGCGTGAAGCGTTACGGTTAAAGCTATTTGTATCTGAAAAGTTTCCAAATTTTGGAGCCCCATGCAATAATGTCTTTAGTGACCAGGATGGATGTATAGCAAAGTCAAAAATTTGCCTTGGTCCAAGCTTGAAGGGCATCGTTAGACCATTTTTTATTTCGTTCGGTCTAAAACCAACTTCCGGGACATCTATGGTAAATACTAAAGTTTTATACCCAGCCTTAAGTATCCTATTCAGGAGTTTTTCAAGCTCTACATGGTCTGCCATGTAGTAGAGTTGAAACCACGCATATCCTCTTGAGTATTCTGCGTACTTTTCCAGAGACATTGAAGCAGCAGTAGAAACGCCAACTGGAATTTCGTATTTTGCGGCGTATTTTGCTAGTGCTTCATCTGCTCCTACGCCAGCCATTTGCACCATGCCCATTGGAGCTATGCCAACGGGTAACTTTGAGGGAATTCTGAAAACTTTGTGGTTCAAACTCCGGTCTTCAACATTGATTAAAGCTTTTGTCTTGAGTCTTAGTTTTCTAATTAGCTCTCTATTATCAATCTCCCCACTACTATCAGATGCTGCACCATCAATGTATTCGAACAACAATTTTGGGAGACGCTTTTTAGCAGACTGCCGAAAATCATCGAAACTAATATCAACTTTAGAAAAAGGATTTAGCAAATTTAGTTCCTGGCTTCCACTTCTTTCATAAAGCGGTATCTTATTACTGCTGGATCAATGTCAATAACAGGTACAGGAATATTACCACTTTCGCACTTTGATACAATTATTGTCATTTTTTTGCTTTTAATCGCCGTTTCTAAAATGTCCTTTGTTTCTGATGCTTTGCATTCAATAACATTCTCACAGCCGCATGCTTCTGCAACTTTAGCAAGAGAGGTTTTGCCACCTGCATAAGTTGGCTGATCTCCAGTTGATCCGTAACTACCATTATCAATAATCAATAAAATGAAATTATCCGCTACGTTGTTAGCAATCGTCGGGAGGGTCCCAAAGTTGGTAAGAACAGAGCCGTCTCCATCTATAGCAATCACTGTTTCTTTTTGGCTTAATGCAAGTCCCAATCCGATTGAAGAGGCTAATCCCATTGTACCAAGCATATAAAAATTTGTTGGTTGGTCATCTAGCATATGAAGTTCTTGAGATGGAAGTCCTATATTGCTTACAACAAATTCGTCAGAAATAACTGGGATTATTGCTTTTAAAATATCTGCACGTATCATGATATTGAACTCCAGAAGTTGGCGTCGGTTAGAATGGCAACCGGTTTTTTTGCCATAAACGTATGATTTAAAATACCATCAAATTCGTCTGCATCTTTGGGCTCATGAAAATGATATGTAGGGATCTTGAGCTGTTCCAAAAGAGCCTTAGTGTGAACTGCCATTTCAACTTGGCATTGAACTTTTTCTCCAACTTCGCCCCGATAACTTATTAATATTGGAAGAGGCATACGGTAATATTGGATTAAAGTTACTAGGGTGTTGATGGTAACCCCAATCGCTGTGTTCTGCATTATAATACATGGGCGTTTCCCACCCATATACGCACCTGCACAAAGCCCCATTCCCTCATCTTCTTTATTTGAAGGAATATGGAGTATTCTTTCATCGTTTTCCAATAATTCAATAATACCAGATAATTGTTTACATGGAACAGTTGTGACAAACTCTATTTTATTTTTTACCATCGCATTAAGCATATTTTGGGTAATTGACATTCCACAGCCCTCTAAATTTATCTTGGTTTAACATCATTATTTTTTAACAAATTGCCAATTAATAATTTTTATCTGTGACTTAAGGTTTTCTTAAGTAAAAAGGCTTTTGCTTTTAATTTGCTATCACGGTGTTAAAACTTGTAGCGAATGTTTCGATTAAGGAATACTTTCTAGAGCTTTTTTTATATAGGATACCAATTTCGCGTTTGTATTTTGGCATTTCTATAGAAATAAATTTAAGGTTAGCTGAGATCTCATTTGCAGCAATTGGAATTGGTAGAATTGCAACACCTAATCCATGACTTACCATAGATGCTACGGATGCCAAGCTATCTAGCTCTGTACTTGTAGTTGGGTTAACTTCCAATTTAGTAAAAATTTCCTTGATAGGTCTATTTATCCACGCGCCTGATGGCAATTTTAGATACTGGGTTTCAGAAAGTATCTCCCGGACATTAGTTCTTTCATCCCTCTCGCTTATTGCTAAAGCTAGTGGCTCAAAGCCTATAGTGAACCACGATAACCCTTTTGGAAGTTCTGATGGTCTGCTCATAACAGCCGCATCAATTTTTTCTTTATGAACGAAATCCCACAATTCAGCGGAAAGAGCAGGGACGACCCTTAATTTTAAACCTGGAAGTTTACTTCTTAATTCAGTAAGGGCCTTGGGAACCAACGCGGTCAGTTCAGATGGAACCGAACCAAGGCTTAGTTCTCCTTTAATATTATTTTCAATTGTAGCCAAATTTATGAATTTATCATACGCGTTTACCGCATCTCGAATGGCGGGCAGCAATTCTATAGCGGCCTTAGATAATACTGGCGTTCGACCGCTGCGGTCGAATAGTTTGAGACCCAAATCATATTCTAGTTGGCGCATTTGCTGGCTCATAGCGGATTGAGAAATGTGTGCCCTTTCTGCGGCTTGTGAAAAAGAGCCTGTTTCTTTTATCGCTATGAGGCTTTTTAGGCGTCTTATTGTCATTCGCATTCCTTGCCAGAAAAATTACTGATGAAAGCAATTTATCTCCATAACTTATAAGTAACAATTTACAGGAATTAAGCAAACTGTTGCACTAATTAGTTCGCCAACTATGTTGCACTTCTTGCTTCAGGGAAAATTGTCATTAAAAGTTGCATATAAATTTTAATAAGGTTGGGTTTGGAATGGGATATATTATCGCAATTGATCAGGGGACTACGTCGACCAGATCTATAGTTTTTGATGATCAGTTTGCAATTGTGGGGCAAGGTCAGGAAGAATTTGAGCAACATTTCCCAAAGAGTGGATGGGTTGAACACAAACCACAAGATTTGCTGACGTCAGTGATCACAACCTGTAAAAAAGCACTCAATGATGGAAAAATAAGAGCAAAAGATATATTGGCTCTAGGCATTACCAATCAACGTGAAACCACATTGTTATGGGATAAGGTTTCTGGTGAACCGATTTATAATGCAATCGTCTGGCAAGATCGACGAACGTCTAAGTTCTGCGATAAACTTAGAAGTGACGGGGTAGAGGAGTTAATAACCCGTATAACTGGATTATTACTAGATCCATATTTTTCCGCTACTAAACTAAAGTGGCTTTTAGATAACGTTGAGGGAGCACGGGCTAAGGCTGAAGCTGGAGAGCTTCTATTCGGTACTGTTGATACCTACTTGATTTGGCATCTTACTAATGGAGTAATTCACGCCACTGATGCGACAAATGCCTCTCGGACAATGCTCTATGATATAAATGAAAGCAAATGGTCTAGTGAAATTTGTGATATGTTGAATATCCCAATGTCAATTTTGCCAGAGGTACGAAATTGCTCTGATGATTTTGGAGTATGCGACGAAAAAATACTAGGTCATAAGATCCCGATAAAGGGAGTGGCTGGTGATCAGCATGCAGCAACTATAGGCCAGGCTTGTTTCAAGCCAGGTATGATGAAATCGACCTACGGTACTGGGTGTTTTGCCCTGCTTAATACAGGACAAAGCATAGTAAGGTCCAATAATAAGTTGCTCACAACTATCGCCTATCAATTCGATGGGAAACCAACTTATGCCCTTGAGGGTTCAATTTTTATTGCTGGTGCAGTTGTGCAATGGCTTCGAGATGGTTTGCAAATTATTAAGTCAGCAGCTGAGACACAGGATTTAGCAATACAAGCTGATAGTAATCAACAAGTGATTATCGTTCCTGCATTCACTGGCTTGGGTGCTCCTTACTGGAATGCTGATTGTAGAGGAGCAATATACGGTTTGACGCGAAATTCTGGACCAGCTGAATTAGCAAAAGCAGCTTTGGAATGTGTAGGCTTCCAAACAAGAGATTTGTTAGAAGCTATGCAATCAGACTGGCATGACGACGGGGAAGAAAAGCCAGTTCTGCGGGTTGATGGTGGGATGACATCAAGCAATTGGGCGATGCAGTTTTTAGCAGACATACTTAATGCTGGTGTTGACAGACCAAAAACGCTTGAAACAACGGCGGTTGGAGCTGCATGGCTTGCCGGATCAGCAGTCGGGTATTATCCACCATTTGCCGAGTTTTCTAGATTATGGAAGAGTGAGTCGCACTTTACTCCAATGATGCAAGAAGAACAAAGAGAGCGGAAATACTCTGCCTGGAAATCTGCTGTTGAAGCCACAATGAGGGTCTAACTATAAGATTTACATAAAAAATATAAAATAAACTGGAAATTATTAAAGAAATACTTGACCGCATCTGCCACTATCTTAGGCTAGGCTATGTTGCTTTTAAAAAAGCCAATTTAAGGGAGATATTAAATGAAAAAATTCATAGTTGCAGCAATCGCCGCATCCATGGCGTTGCCGGTTTATGCTGCAGATTTAGGTGGTCGTGTTTTAAACATTGGTTCTGATACAACTTATCCTCCACACGAGTTCATTGAGGATGGTGTGGTAAAAGGTTTTGACGTTGATGTTGTCGCAGAAATATGTGAGCGAATAAATTGTACTCCGAACTGGGTAACAACAGCTTGGGATGGTATTTTTGCGGCACTTGCAGATGGTCAATTTGATATGGTTGTGTCGGGTGTTACAATAACTGATGAGCGCGATAAAATAGTAGACTTTTCAGATCCTTACATCATTGTTCAGCAGGGTGTATTGATGCGTGTAGAAGATGAGGGTGCAACTATTGATGCTTTTAAAAGTGGTGATTTAAGACTAGCATCCCAGAATGGAACCACTAACGCAGCTTTGGGAGAAGAATTAGTAGGCAGAGATAATCTTCAGCTATTTGACTCTTTCAATAATGCGGTAATTGCTGTTCAAAATGGTGATGTTGATGGCGTAATCATAGACTCAACCTCAGCTGCTGCATATGAGCAAGAATTTGCTGGAGAATTAACAGTTGGAATAACTGGATTGTCTTCAGATCCTCTGGGTCTTGTCTTTCAGGAAGGCGATGGTATCCAAGACGCTTTTAATGAGGGTTTGGCGATGATCAAAGACGATGGAACATTGCAGAAATTGGTTGTTAAATGGTGGCCAAAATAATCTGAGTGAGAATACAGGGGAATTAGTTCCCCTGTATTCTGCTTGAAAGCAAAATAATGAGCAATTTGATAAGTGTTTTGCGCAACATGCGCGCAAGCTCTCTTATGTTTCTTCTGGTCTTTCCAGTTATAGTGTATCTGCTGGTAATATCCCGAAACTATGGTGCTGCTATTTATGAAGTCCTTGGCATAGAAGATAACGCCACACTTTTACTTAGTAATTTTATCATTTTTTGTTTTTCGGGAGCAGTAGGTTTTTGGGGTGCATTACAAGTCCTAAAATCCCTTAGTCCTGACATAGTACCTGGAGATAGGTCAAAATTTCGACAAAAGGCATTTTTCGCTTTTGTCTTGCAAGCGGCGATACTTTTATTTCTATCTCAAGCAGACTGGATAAATCCTTACATCAAATCTATAGCAGTGAATGCCTATGATCCAAGAAGCGTAGATTGGCTCATTATGGTCGATCAATCGTTTACATTGAGCCCAGAATTTGAAGTACAGTTGTTGCGTTGGACGCGGAATAGCCTTTGGCAATTATCTATGGTTTCTGGGTTACTTGCGCTTTTATCAATCTTTGGATCACGGATACTCGATTCTAATGTCGGTTTCTGGTTTGCCTTGTTGATATTGCTATTAGAATTTGCTTTTCTCTTTTATTTCCTAATGATAGCCCATGCTGGATTTGCCGTAGGTCTAATGATTACGATTAGGGCGGCAATTTTTGCTTATTTAGGAGCATCTATTCTGGGGCTTGTTTGGGCATTTTTGTCTAGGCTAAAAGTATCGCTACTTGCCGAAAGGATCATCTTTTTAATCGGGGTCATCCTTATTATTGCCGCTACTATCTTTGTCATGCAACCTAAAAAAGAGATTGTATTGGTTGGTGATCTTTCTGGCCGAATTGGTATAGCCTCTGGTATACCCTCTCATATTTCTGACACGGTAAGATATGGTGATTTTTTAGACGAACCACCGGAAAATCCATTTAAAATCCGCTCGCTAAAAAGTCTAGATCAGGCAGTTAAACTGCTCGACGAGGGTAGAATATCTGGTGCACTCTTGCCGCCTGACCTTGCAATTAAGTATTTGAGTGTTTGGAATGCGAAATATCTTACTCCCTTTTACGCTACTATGGCTAAAGTCTTCTACGTTTTGGGTGTTTTGAGTATTCTTTTAGTAATTGTTGGCCGAATGACGTCAGCGCATCCACTTGCAGTTTTATCGGATTTCTTTGTCGATACGCTTCGCGGTGTACCAATGTTAGTTATTATTTTATATGTTGGGTTGCCTCTGGCTGGAGCAATAAAAACTGCAACAACTGGGTATATAGATATCCAAATGATGACTCGTGGTATTGCTGCAATTGCGATCGGTTATTCTGCTTACATGGCTGAAATTTTTCGAGCCGGGATAGAAGCCATACCCAAAGGTCAAATAGAGGCTTCTAGAGCACTTGGATTGCGTGAAAGGCATATTGCCAGATTTATTGTTATACCGCAGGCAATCGCAATAGTATTACCAGCGTTGGGCAACGAGTTTATAGCGATGCTCAAAGACACCTCTCTAATATCAATTCTCTCCATTCGTGATTTAACCCAAAGAATGAGAGAGTTTCAGGCTCAAAGCTTTTTGGCTTTTGAACCTTTTAACTCAGCTGCTCTGATATATGTACTACTGACTTTAATTGCCGCCTCGGGCGTGAAAGCGCTGGATAACATTATTAATAAATCTCGCGAACGAGAATGAGCGGTGTTTATTCAAGAACCTGGTACGATGACACATGTGTTTCGCCTAGTGAGCAATCCACGCAACAAATCCAAAAAAACTTTGAATTCTGTATTATAGGCGGCGGTTTAGCTGGGCTGTCATGTGCTTATCATTTAGCTAAAATGGGTGCTAGCGTAGTTCTGTTAGAAAAGTCTGCGATAGGTGCTGGGGCCTCTGGGCGAAATGGCGGATTTTGCTCAGCTGGTTGGGCTGCCAATACCTCACAAATCAACAGAATGATCGGTAAAAATAATTGTATAGAATTTGAAGAACTTGGGTTAGAAGGTTTGAGCTGGATGCGTCAACGTGCTTTCAGCCCACAATATTCTAAAGCTGAAGCAGTTAATGGCGTAATATCTCTTGGATTAACAAAAAATCTTCCTGAAAAATCAGAAATTATAACTCAGAAGAATTTGGAACAATTTGTTCGTGGGCCTAGGTACCGTTGGGGCATCATTGATAAGAGTGCATTTCATTTCCATCCGTTAAATTTCTTACGAATATTTGCGGGTGAGGTTAAAAAAATCGGTGTAAAAATAATTGATTATGTGGGTGATGTTCAAATAGATACGGCGAATGTGAGAACTTCAAGCGGTACCGATTTTCGTTGCAATCGGATAATTTGGGCAACGGGTGGATATGGTTTGGAAAGTAATTCAGTTCTAAAAAATTTAGTATTGCCAATCCAAACATTTATTTGTGTTACATCACCGATGGGTGACATATTAGACGAATATATTCCAACAAATATGGCTCTTGGAGATGATCGAAGGGCTGGAAATTATTTCAGAAGATTGTCTGATGGAAGATTACTGTGGGGTATGGGTGTAAGCGCGATGCGGCAGAAATCTAGTCAACAAATTAGGTTAATGGGTTGGAAGAATATAAAAGCGCACTTTCCCAATATGGTTCAAGATATGGAGAAAGATAGAATCGTTATTGATTATGCGTGGTCCGGGCTAATGGCCTATGCCTCTCATTTTCTTCCAGTAGTTGGCCAAATAAGTGACAGGGAACTTACACTTTGTGGTTTTGGAGGTCACGGCATGAATACTGCACCTATCGTTGGAAAAAAAATGGCAATGTTTTTGAATGGAAATCTCAAAAGCTTAGATTTATTTTCCATAATTCCTAAACGAAAAACCTTTGGTTTATTAGGTAGGCTTGCAGCCGAAATTGAATATCGGAGGCTTTCGTTTTTAGATATGGTAAATGAACGATATTAGTGGCGGTAATCTTGGCTGGGGTGGTAGGATTCGAACCTACGGTACACGATACCAAAAACCGTTGCCTTACCACTTGGCTACACCCCAACACAAAAAATTGTTTACGATGGTGATTAAAAAACATCAAGGGGTAATGGTGTAAAACGGCTGTGATATGATAATTTATATCTTTGTTCGATCAATAAGCCTGTCAGCTATATATTTTTAGAAAAAAGTATTTTCTTTTTGTAATCTTCTTTTAAAGGGTCTAGACACCGCTCAAGCGACTCCGTAGCTCAACTGGATAGAGCAATTGACTTCTAATCAATAGGTTGAGGGTTCGAGTCCTTCCGGGGTCGCCATAAAAACCATTGTTTTCGTATTTGATTAATCGTGTATCAGCTGAAAAATTTCAGGCAAATTTAATTTTTTCTTTTGACGCTTTGCAATTTGACGGTGTTATCGTCGTCGTTATCGAACTCTGTTTTAATCGACTTACTTGCCTTTGCTCCCAAGGCTTTTAACGAATCAACTTGAGAAATTATATTACCTCTTCCTTTCGAGAGTTGACTGAAGGCTTGTGAATATGAGTCGTGTGCTTGATCTAATCGCTCTCCAACACGTTCCATGCTTTGAACAAAGCCATAAACCTTATCGTAAAGTTTGCCAGCGCGATCCGCTATTAATTCAGCGTTTTGATTTCGCCGATCAACTGCCCAAACGTTTGCAATTGTTTTCAAAGCCATCATCAGTGTTGTTGGAGTCGCTATGGTTATATTTTTTTCGAGAGCATATTCTGTTAAAGCAGGATCCTCTCTGAGTGCTTCGGATAGAGCGCCCTCGATTGGTACAAAGAGAATTACATAATCTAGTGTTGAATTTTCAGCTATCTGATACCCTTTTGAAGATAGTGCGTTAATATGGTTTTTAATTGAGGTCAGATGCCGTTTGCGTGAAGTTAATGCATCAACTTCAGTTTCAGCGTTAACGGAGTCACTATACGCCAAAAGAGAAACTTTGCTGTCGATAACTAAACTTTTACCTCCTGGAATTCGAACTACTACGTCTGGACGCAACCTTTCGCCGTTTGCCCCTATTCTATGAGCTTGTGTTTCATATTCCTCACCATCTCTAAGCCCTGAACGTTCTAGTATATTTTCGAGAACCATTTCACCCCAGGCGCCTTGAACTTGAGTATCGCCTTTGAGTGCTTTAGTAAGGGAAATTGCTTCCTGAGATATTGCCTCTGAACGTTTAGAAAGCTGAGAAATTTCTGCTTTTAAGCGTTCACGGTCTTTCACTGTTTCTTCATGAACTTGTCGAAGCTCTTTTTCGAAATGTCCTACATGTTCTTTAAGAGGTGTAAGAGTTGCTTCAAGTTTTTCTATATTTGCTTTAGAAAAGCTTTCTCCTTGTGCCTTTAGGGCATTTTCTGCCAATTCCTTAAACTGGACTTCCATATCAGTCCTAACTTTGGAGAGCATTTCTATTTTTTCATTCGCCGCATTGTTTTCCGCTTCACGTTGTGCATGAATTTTTGCTATTGTGTTGGAATGTTCGCGCAATTGTATGTTTTGTTCATCAATTCTTTCTCGAAGATCTGTAAGCTCACGTTTTAGTTGTTCAACTTCAAACTTTCGTTCTTGCGCTAAAGCAGTAAATTTTGCCGCTTCTTCTTTTGATTTGGATAATTCAGAGAACACTTCATCGCTGTTAATAATCTGATTTTGGGATTGATCAGGTTTGCCAAAACGCTTGAATAGTATAAAAGCTGCTGACCCAAATATTAATAGAGACAAAATAACGAAAAGGTTTTCTTGTATCTGCTGCAATATTATAGCTCCAAATAGTCTCTACAGTGAGTTTTGATTTTAATTACTACCTTTTCCCAAAAGGATACCTTCCAAAAAGTCACCTGCTGGACCGTAATTAAAATAGCAGTTTTCTATATTAGATAACCGACTTGTGATACTTATTTCAGGAAAACCAATGAACTCCATGTCTTTAACTAAAGTATTTATAAATATTTCATAATCAAGAGTTTTCCTCATCCATTCATCTCGCATACGTAAAATTGCTAAACAGTCTGCTATACTTTCATTCATTAAATGTTCGTAGCTATTTCTTGGAGGATGAGGTTGATCTACATGGCCTATTTGATGGTGAGCACATTCATGGTAGTCCACGAAAATTTGAAATTCTGGAGGTGATTTTTCATAGTTGAAGCGATAGATTATAGGTTTTCTGTCAGGACCTCTTATTGCCATTCCGGCGGCAACCTCGGAATTTGGGTTATTCTTTTGTAAAAAATTAACTTTCTCACCTAAATTGTTATAGCAGATGGGAGGTTCTGCGATTGTAAAGGTTTCAGCGGTTTCCTCGCCGATTAGCTTACCAAATATACAAATATGCATGATAAAAAAAGTCAGAGTGACATAAGTAATCTTTAAGTGTCCAAGTAGAATAACTAGTCTCCATTTTTACAAATTTATTCGTTGCACGTTACCGTTTCCATTCAAAGCGAATTTCTGGGATTCCATCTGCTCCAAGTTGATTAAATTCTTTTTTTACAAAACCCTCTCGCATATAAAATTTGTGAGCTTTTAAATTAAAAGAATGGCTCCACAATTGAAGGAATGATGAGTGGCATTTAATATGATTAATTAATCGTTTCCCATAACCTTGGCCGGGGTTTTTGCTATATAATGCCGCAATTGAATTATTGGGTCTGTCAAATGATAGATAAGCAAAAATTGGATCACCCACTACCCATATATCTCTCTTTGGCATTCCCTCTTCTATTAATGTTTCAAGTTCTGCTAATGTGAAGCGATTTGGCATCCACGATGTGGTCTGGACCCATGAGTGAACGATTTCTGCGCAAAAATTAGCATCACTTATATTTGCTTTACGAATATTTGCCATGAATTACCCCACTAAAATTTGCAGGCGCTTTTTCATTTGAGTAGGTGCCTGGAAATGGACAGCACATGTAAATTTCAAAAAGTATCATAAACTGTTTTCATAAAAATTGAATAATGCTTTTCTCGTACTATTTTTGACCGATATAGTGAAGGCTTGGAACTGGCTGTTACGCATTTTTTTATTTTTACTGAAATCTCACAAACAGGATTTTAATTATGAAGTATCTCGCTACCGTTGTGTTGTTATTATTTATTTCAGGCTGTGGGTTAAAGCCTTCTATAGATGATCCGAAGCTATCTGATGTGCAATTAGACTTAGAAAAGTTTTTGGTTGGTGATTTGGTAGCTTATGGGCAATTTCAGGATGTTCTTGGAAATGTGAGCCGGCGTTTTGTAGTGGATATGACTGGTGAGTGGGACGGATCTAATCTTAAATTAACTGAAGATTTTGAATATTCAGATGGAACAACTGATCAAAGAATTTGGTATCTTAAAAAAGTGGGAGAACAAGGTTGGAGCGGCACAGCAGATGGAGTTATTGGCGAGGCCAAAGGCTTAGAGAATGGAGACACGTTCTATTGGAACTATACTATTGATCTACCGGTTCCAGACGGCACCATGCGTGTGACTTTTGATGACTATATGTGGCTCATATCTAAAGATAGAATGCTTAATAAAGCTTACATGTCAAAGTTTGGAGTTCCGTTAGGAGAAGTAACAATTATGTTCGAGAAATTGTAGAACATATTAGATTTAATTCACCGCTTTTCTCATGATATGAGCTCCTCTAATTAAGTATCTCTGGTAACTTTGCGCATCAATATTAGCTCCGCAGATAACTAATCCAATTTTTTTTCCAATTAATTTTTTGTTTAAAGGCCAGATAGCCGCAGCGACAACAGCACCAGCAGCTGGCTCAACTGCAAGCTTAGCTTCCTCTTGTAATAGGGATAAACCTGCACAAATTTGATCATCTGTTACCGTCACAAATTGATCGACAAATTTTTCACAAACAGAATAGCTAAAGGGAAGTGCCATCGGCGGTGCGAGACTATCGGCGATGGTATCAATTTTGTTCAAAGTAACGGGCTTCCCTACTTTTATAGATTGTGACATGCTATTTGCACCGATTGGCTCAACAGCATAAACTTCACAGTTTCGATTTTTAAGTTTAACTGCCGCTGCAACTCCAGACATCAGTCCACCACCCCCCACCGCTACAACGACCGCATCCAAATCAGTATGATCGTCTATTAGCTCTAAACCGACACCAGCTGCTCCCAATGTTGTGTTAATGCCTTCAAATGGATGGATGAATGTTCTATTTTCCTCCCGCATTAGTCTATCTGCCTCTGCAAAAGTCGCCACACCACCTTCTTTCATAATTATTTCAGCACCAAACGTTTCCGCAAGTGACACACGAAACGGGTTTGCTGATGTCTGCATGACCACTTTAGCAGATAATTTTTCAACTTTTGCAGCCCATGCAGCGGCGATAGCGTGATTTCCAGCACTTGCAGCTGTGATCCCAAACTTCTTATCTTCCTCGGTAATTTGTTTGGTTGCCGAGAGGGCACCTCTGGCTTTAAATGTTCCTGAATGCTGAAAGCATTCAAGTTTCATATACAGCTCGCTTTCTTTAATAAGATTACTTAAAAGGGGCGATGAGAGTCTAATAGTTGGAGTATGCAATATTGACGCTGATAGCTCCGAATAGCGCCTTTCTATCGATTTAATACTTATGGCTTGCAAGCTCGAGTTATCCAACTCAGTTTCCTTCCTAAATCGGTGTTAGCAAATTCATTTTGGTATATACGCTTAGCACGCATTGGAGTAAAATCCTTATTCGATGAGCGGCTACTTTAGTTTAAAAAAATTTTCAAAGTTCATCGGTACGGATAATATAAGCTATCAGTAAAACGGCTGTTAGCACTCCAAATAGTGCCGCATATTTTAAAAACCATAAAACTGGATCGATGGAGAAAATACTTACAAAACAAAGTAATAGGTACAGGCAAGCAAAGAATAAAGGCGCTTTTTTTCCTTTAAATTTGGCTTTGTTATTGCTGTGTGGTTTCATAAAAAAAGTAAATTCTAATTATATCACTCTTTGGGAAAGTTAGTTTTTTGATTGCTTTCGTAAATATTGCTAAGCGATTTTTTCGCGTGCGTACCAAAAACAAATTTTTGTAACCTAATTATTTAGCTTTTTTAAATTTTATGTTATCGTTCGGTTGTGGATGACGGCCTCTGCTGAACCGACACTACAGAAGATGACCTTAAAATGCTGCGTGGTCCAAGTACACCGTCATCCAACTTAACAGTAAAAATAATGTGGTGTTTGGTTATTCCTGCCCGGGCATCGGATAGCCCCCAGCAGTTTTTGCTGCACTTATTGCCTTATCTACGTTCATTTCTGGCAGTATTAGTAGTTCATCCCAACCTCCAGAAAGCATCATAGTTGCATGTAAACCAGAAGCGGTTTCATAATCATCGACCTCGATATCCGCAATGACATCGAAAGGACCCTGTAGATACGTCACAGTCCCGAGTTTTCCACCTACCTTCTCAACCATTTTCATTACAGCTGAAACTCTGGCGGCATAGGTGCTATTCATCATGCCCTGCATCCCAGCCGCACTATATGCTCAAAGAAAAAATACTTTCATTTGTGACTCCTATTTTCCCAACTTCTGGAAAGGTCGCAATCGCAAACCATTTTGTCAACAAATCTGATTATTGAGCCTTGACAGTTTGATTAGCAGGTAGCTTCCTCGAAAATAATATCGAGTGTTTCAATTATCATATCGATATCTCCTATTTCGATGGATAATGGCGGACGAATTTTTAAGACATTATCCATCGGGCCTTCACTCCCAATTAGGATCCTGAAATCGCGCATGCGATTTTTGACGAAACTACATAATCGCGTATTTTCTTTACCAGTTTCGTCGATGAGCTCGATGCCTACGAAGAGGCCCATACCCCGTACGTCTCCAATCGATTGATATTTATCCTTAAGATTTTTTAGCCCTGTTTTAAGTTTTGCCCCCATTTTTTTTGCATTGGCCTGAAGCGCCTCCTGATCAACTACTTTTATTACCTCATTTGCAATCGCGCATGATAATGTCGAACCTCCAAACGTAGAAAAAAATTCAATTCCGTTATCAAAATTATTTGCAATTTCCTCGTTAGTAGCAACAACTCCAATGGGATGACCGTTTCCAATCGGTTTGCCAAGTACAACGATATCGGGGCAAACTTCTTGATATTCAAAGCCAAAATAGTAATCCCCAAGGCGTCCTAACCCAGTTTGCACTTCATCCGCTATACAAACCCCACCATGTTCTCGTATTTGTCTATAAACTGCTTCCAAATAACCTGGCGGTGTAATAATTTGTCCCCCAACTGACGGAAACGTTTCTGCAATAAACCCGCATAATTTTTGATTTTTTGATTTCAAAACTTCTATTGCATGATTTATTTGATTAGCAAATTTTGCTCCACAGTTAGGATCATCTCTTTTGTAGGTACCTCGATAGTCATCTGGTATTTCTACCAACTCAAGCCAGTCGGGTTGTCCTACGCCATTTGGTTTATTAAATTTGTAAGCTGATAAATCGATAGCACCGGTGGTATTTCCAAAATAGCCATGATCTGTGGTGATCATACCTTTTGCTTTTGTATGTTCCCGAGCCAGACGCAGAGCTAACTCGTTAGCTTCTGAGCCAGAATTGACGAAAAAGCAAACCTTAAAACTTTCTGGTAATTTTGACAGAATAGTTTCTGCTAAATCTGATTGGTAAGGGTGTAGATATCTTGTATTGGAGTTAAGCTTTCTAAGTTGTTCAGATGCTATATTTTGTATTCTAGGATGTGAATGTCCAACATGAGGAACATTATTATAAGCATCTAGATACGGTCTGCCCCATTCATCGAATAGATGAGTTTTCCAGCCCCTTAAAAACAAAATTGGATCATCATATGAAAGCTCCAAGTTGCCGGCGAATTTTTCTTTTCGCTTGGCATATATTTCAGCTTTCTGTATCGGTCTAAATTCGACACGTTCATCGGTTAAATTTAAAATTGCTGCGGGGTTGGGGCAGATAGCATTAAAGAATCCTAGGTCATCAGGATCTGTCACTCCTGGCCAGTCGTTTTCAAGGCCATTAATGGTCAGTGCAACTTGAAAATGTAAATGAGGGGCCCAGCCTCCATTTACACCAATGTCGCCTAAAACACAGAATTGTTTTCCTTTTTTTATTTTTGTGCCGACTTTATATTGCTTGGGAAAATTTGGATCCAGATGCCCATACAAGGTGTAAAAAACATCGTTACAATCAGTTTTATGTTTGAGAATTATCATCCCACCGTAGTCAAGTGCGTTTTCGCGATTTTCTATGGCTAAAATTTCTCCATCCAGAGGTGCAAAAACAGGCGTTGCTGCAGGTGCAAAAATATCAACTCCGAGATGCACCGTACGTCGCTCGCTCGCTTTGTAAGGTCCAAAGCTAAATTCTTGAGCGGTATAAATTAGTCTTGGTTCGTTATAATATCCCAGACATATTTCATTTTCGCACGTTTCAGCAGAGCCAATTTCTTTTGCCTCTTGCCTTGATAATTTGAAGGGATTCTTTGGAATAGAAGAATTTTCAACTGCCAAAGATACCAAAGGTACACTTGCCAGTGGCTTTCCAATAACCTGGGCAAAGTTACCACAATTTTTATAAATCCAAGATCGTATTCTTCTTTCATTGGGTACAAATTCCTGGCCGCAAGCTTTTCTAAGTCGACATTTAAGAAGTTCCGCGTTTATTTTATGGTTTTCAAGAAAATCCCAGGCAGGCTTTTGTGATACAGTTACATATGGGTCATTCGGAAATTCTAATGCTAACATTGTAGAATTTACGACGCTAACTGCTAGACGCATCAATAGCAGGTCCCAAATAATGTCAATCTCTAGTTTTGTCAGGGGGCACGTCTGGTTAAACCCAGATACCAACGCAACTAAGGATTTTTCGGGGCTAGGAGAGTCTAGGACAATGTATGCTCCAGCTATGGCAACTTCACAGACACGGGGTGCGACACACATATCCCCAAAATCAATTATGCCCGACACTGTTTTTTGCTCGTCATAATCACCAGCAATTATGATATTATAATCATTTGGATCATTTTGTATGACTTGTCGATTTAACGATTTCAGCTCAGGTAAGCGTCTATTGAAATTGACTGAAATATTTTTAATTAGCTCGTAGCGTTTTTTATTTTTAATACAAGTTAGCTGATCATCTATCCACCCAGATTGTAGAAGATTCCACTTAAAGTTTCTATCAAGCTTTTTATTTTTATAATTGCTCAACGCTTTTGTAGTTGCACCCAGCGCTTCACCAATTTCTTTTATTAAACTGGGCGGTTTTGAATGTAACTTTGCTAAACACTTTCCCGGAATATACTCTAAAGTCCAAACGTATCGCAAATTTCCGGTTTTGTCAGCAACCTCTATACAGCTCTGTCCATTAAGGCTCAAAAAAACTGTAGGTGTGGTCGGCAAATTCGCAATTTTTTCTATGTGCTGCATCGCTGAAATTTGTGATTTAACTAGCCATTCAGGGCAATTTTCACGCATAACTTTAAAGATTAAAGGTTTTTTTGATGCGTTAATCGCTAAAAAATTTAAATCGTATTCGCCGTCTAACCTGGTTAGCTTTGCCTTTACACCCCAGTTTTTGCTTAAAATGTCAGCCCAATATTGAGTGCTGTCATCAATTTTATTTGGAGTTGCCATCTGATTGCTTTCTTATGGGCTTGTTACTGTTTAAAAAGTTTTTATTTTAGTCTACAGATTAGAATATTGGTACATTTGTCATACCAGCTGTAGTGACGTACCACACCTGAAAATCGTTTTAAAATCGAAATTAATCATTTAGCAATAATGTAATTTAAACTGTAAGCGATTAGTTATCAAAAGCTATTGTTTGCAGTGCAAAATGATATGTATTTTATTAGTAAAATATAGAAGTAAAATGGTGACCGAGAAATTACACTCAGTGGTGTAATTGGTGTCTAATACTGTTACTCAGTTTCTCTGTCTGCTTCACCTTTAGGACGCACTAAATTTATTAAGTTCCAACGGATCGCCAGAGCGGATAGTGCCAGCAGTAATATCGCCCCACTTTCATACAGTAGATCTACCGTATTTATACCCTTGCCCTGCAAAATAATTAATCTGCAGAGAGCCGTTATAGCTATGAAAATCGGTACTGTTATAGGGATTTTGCGGAATTTGTAAAAAGCAGCTACCATTCCTAAAACTTCCGCGTAGATAAATAATAGTAATAGGTCTGTTAACTTGACAGCGCGGATAGAAACGACAGTAATTATTTCAACTACTACGGCATAAGTTGTGAGAAAAGCGATAATAACGAGGAGAGTTTTCTCCATCATTGTTATTATTTTATACCAGTCTACTGAGGCTTTTTCTTTTTCTTCCATAGCTGATAGGTAGGTCTCAAATTGAAAATGTCGAAAGTATTTACATGCGATCTTTTCAAATTGTCTAAAATGCTTTTAACATTAGATTTTTAAATTAATGTAGATAAGCCTGATATAATCAATATTTGCATTCTTAACTTTTACTATTTGTTTTTCCTGTTAGATAAATAGATCATGTTTCGGTAGTGAGCGAATTGATGGCAAATAAATTTCAAATTACTTTAGCCCAGTTAAACCCTACGGTGGGAGATCTCGAGGGCAACTACAAAGTTGCTATTGAAGCGTGGGACCAAGCACAAAAGATGGGTAGCGATCTTATAGCATTTACTGAATTATTTATTACGGGTTACAATACTCAGGATCTGATAAAGAAACCTTCTTTTTTCAAAGCAGCACAAGATCAAATTTTAAAATTGGCAAAAACCTGCAAAAATGGACCTGCTATAGCGATTGGTGGCCCAGCCTATCTTAAAGGAAAGCTTTATAATGCCTATTATATCTTAGCCGATGGTAATGTTGCTAATATAATCATGAAGCATCATTTGCCAAATCAAAACGTCTTTGATGAAAAAAGAATTTTTGATGAGGGAGAAATATCAGGACCCTATCAGATCGGTCCAATTAGAATTGGAAGTCCAATATGTGAGGATGCTTGGCATTCTGACGTATCAGAAACATTATCAGAAACGGGCGCACAACTTCTGCTAGTGCCCAATGGATCGCCTTATTATAATGGCAAAAATGATGTTCGATTAAACAAAATGGTCGCTAGAGTAGTAGAAACAAATCTACCTTTGATCTATTTGAATATGGTTGGCGCACAGGATGATCAAGTTTTTGATGGCGGCACTTTCGCCTTGAACCGAGGCGGGCGCTTGGCAATCAAACTACCTTTATTTGAAGAAGCCTTAGAGCATATAGTCCTTGAGGAATCCGATATGGGTTGGAATATAATTAAAGGTGAATTAGCCAAAGTTCCTTGTGACAAGGAGTTGGATTATCATGCTATGGTCATGGGCTTGCGGGACTATTGTAAAAAATCGGGTTTTGAAAAGGTGGTACTTGGGCTCTCAGGGGGTATCGATAGTGCCCTTGTTGCGGTAATTGCTTCCGATGCAATAGGATCGGCAAATGTGCGATCGATTATGTTGCCATCCCCATACACTTCGCAGACCTCGCTAATTGATGCTACCGATCTTGTAGACAATTTAGGCTGTAAATCTGATACTTTACCAATAAATGATAGTCTTACGGCTATTGATAAAACGCTATCTAGTACGTTTGAGGGTCGTAAAATTGATCTTACTGAGGAAAATATTCAGTCACGGCTTCGTGGCTTATTGCTAATGGCTGTTTCAAATAAGTTTGGCGAGATGTTGTTAACAACTGGGAATAAATCGGAAGTAAGTGTCGGTTACTCGACAATTTATGGTGACATGGCGGGTGGGTTTAACCCAATAAAAGATCTCTATAAAACAAAAGTGTTTGAAATTTCTAAATGGCGGAATAAAAACCATAGACCCTGGATGAAAGGGCCGCCCGGTTCTTTAATTCCGGACAGCATCATAACCAAAGCCCCCACAGCTGAATTGCGTCCAAATCAAAAGGACAGTGATAGTTTACCTGATTATCCAGTTTTAGACGCAATTCTAACTATTTTGGTTGATGAGGATGGGTCGACGAGTGATTGTTTGAAAGCAGGTTACAATAAAAGTGACGTAAGCAAAGTTGAGAAGTTACTCTATGATAGTGAGCACAAGAGGTTTCAGTCGGCTCCTGGTACGCGTTTATCACAACGTGCTTTTTGGTTGGATAGGCGTTATCCTATAGTTAATAAGTGGCGAGACAAATAGTAATTTTAGTTTTACTCTTCTTATAACATACTAGCCTTGGCACTGACTCAACGGTTTAAGATATAGTAATATTTTTGTTTGATTAGGTTTCTTATTGGAAAATCAAAAACTTTGTCGAAAGTGTTTTAGGCTTTTTGAAAAATTGGAACGATGCCCCAATTGCCGTTCTCCAATAATTATCTCGCACCCTGAACTGCTCTCCCTAAATATTGCTCACATGGATTGCGATTCATTTTATGCTTCTGTTGAGAAAAGAGATCGACCTGAGTTGATCGATAAGCCTGTTATAATTGGCGGGGGTAGGCGTGGTGTTGTTTCCACCGCTTGCTATATTGCACGTATCCGTGGCGTCCATTCAGCAATGCCTATGTATCGTGCATTAAAATTGTGTCCAGATGCTGTTATATTAAGACCAAGAATGAAACTATATGCAGAAATCAGTCTGCAGATAAGAAAAATGATGCTTGAGTTGACACCTGCCGTCGAGCCTATTTCTTTAGACGAGGCTTTCTTAGATTTAACTGGCACTGAAAGGCTTCACAAAAAGCCACCTGCCGTCTTGCTTGCAGAACTCACTAGCAGACTGAAGAATGAGCTCGGGTTGACAGGGTCAGTTGGGCTTTCGCACAATAAATTTTTGGCAAAAGTAGCCTCAGACCTTGATAAGCCAAGCGGGTTTTCCATAATTGGCAAATTTGAAACAGAAAAATTCCTATCTACCAAACCGGTAAATATTTTGTGGGGTGTCGGCGCTGGAACTAAAGAGAAGCTTGCGGCAATGGGGATTAAAAATCTCAACGATCTGAAACGATGGGATGAGAATGATTTTGTAAGAAAGTTTGGCTCCTCTGGCAAAAGATTAAAGGCTTTGGCGTCTGGCAAAGATAATCGACGCGTTTTGCCGGAAAGATCGATAAAATCTATTTCGAACGAGACAACCTTTGGAAACGATGTTGGCCAGATCAGTATTTTAATTGGTCACTTATGGCGTATGTGTGAAAAGGTTTCAGATAGGGCAAAGTCTCGCGAAATAGCTGGTAAGGTAGGAGTGCTGAAGCTAAAAACTAACAAACACCGATTGATTACTCGAAGATTAACTTTCAAAGAGCCTACTAATATTGCTGATAGATTATTTAACGCCTTGGAGCCCTTATTAAAAAATGAAATAAAAGAAGTACGATTTAGATTGCTTGGTGTTACATTGATGGATCTGTGTGATCAGAAGTATGCAGATTTGACTGGCGATTTACTAGACCCACATTCAACGAATAGAGAACGGGCGGAGCTTGCGAGTGATCAAATTCGTAAAAAATTTGGTGGTAACGCGATTATTAAGGGCAGAAGTTTAAGATAAATTACTCTGCAGCAATTGAAGTTAAACAGGTATGGATTTGTGAAAAATCTCGCATGATACTTTGCAACTTATTCTTAAGTTCGTGAAATTTCTCTAATTTTTGGATTTTGCGTTCATCCATATAAATTGATCGATCAATTTCTAGTTGGATCGCATGACGGTTTACTCCAGGACTCCCATATTTTTGAACAATGTAGGCGCCAGAAAATGGAACATTGCGACTGGCGCGCAGACCATTCTTAGATATTAACTTGATCAAATCGTTAATAATTTCGGGAGCACATGTAGCTCCATATCTGTCGCCTAGTACTATTTGACTGGTGCGAAAACTAGAAGATGCATTCAAAATTGCCTCATGTGGCATAGAATGTGTATCGATTAAAATGGAATACCCAAATTGCTGTCGAGCTCGATCTAATAATTCTGCAAGTTTAGAATGATAGGGATCCCAGAAGTTCTCTAATCGCTCAATAGCTGCTTCTTTGGATAGCTTTCCTGAGTAAATTTCTTTCCCATTTGCAACTACTCTTGGGATAACACCCAATCCAGATATGACACGAGGATTTTGTCTGTTAGGTTTGATTCCTTCTATTATTGCTGGGTCCAGTTCATCTCTTGCTCTGTTTAAATCTACGAAAGCTCTTGGTATTTCTGAACAAATTAGAGGAATGCCTAGGGCTGGAGCAAAATCCATAAGCTCATCTACAAAGGCGTCTTCGGAACTTCGCAACGTTGTAGGGTCAAGGATAGACTGCTCTTTAACTGATGATAGATAGTTTCGGCCTGAGTGCGGAGACGCAACGACTATTCCAGAAAGCAGAGCTACAGGCTCTATCAGTTTGTAAGGTTTTGTTTCTAAACTTCTATACTTCATAATTAGACCTTAGCTCGTAATTTTTGAATCGAAAACCCCTTGAACAAACTTGTAAAACTTTTTATAGACCTCCCACCGGCGCGGGACCCCCGCCGCATTTTGGGCGGTTAGCTCAGCGGTAGAGCACTACGTTGACATCGTAGGGGTCACTGGTTCGATCCCAGTACCGCCCACCACGCAGTACCCACTTTGTGGGGTTAGATTGGCGCTTTTGCGCGTCTGAGTTTAAGGAGAGGCCTTATGAAGGTTAAAAATTCACTTCGCTCATTAAAGCAGCGCCATCGTGATTGCCGTGTGGTAAGGCGTAAAGGCCGAGTTTATGTTATTAACAAAACCCAGCGCCGTTTTAAAGCTCGCCAGGGATAACTAACTTCAGCTTTTGTCAAAAAATATTGGCTTATGGGCTTCAAAGTTTATAGTTTGGGTAAATTTAGAGCTGCCGTATATCGTCAAGTATTTTGACAGCGGCAAGCTTTTTGTTTTTAGCATTCACAATCGGACGACCAACAACTATGTGATCTGCGCCATTTAATATCGCTTCCCTTGGAGTAGAAACTCGTTTCTGATCACCGAATTCTGTTCCTACAGGTCTAATTCCAGGCGTAATAATTAACTTATTTTTTGAATTTGGAAGATCACGTATGCTTATACATTCCTGCGGAGATGCGATAACACCATCGGCACCCGCTTCAAAAGCTCTCGACGCTCTTTCAGAAACTAAATCCTTAATGTCTCCATTTTTGATCATGGAAGCATCCAAATCTTTTCTGTCTAACGACGTTAAAATGGTCACTGCTAGTATTTTTAGATTAGATCCAGCCGCACCGTTCTTGGCAGCGGTTACCACGCTCGGGTCCCCATGGACGGTTAGGAAATCTATATCAAATTTTGATATTCCCTTAACTGCGGCCTCGATAGTCGCGCCGATATCAAATAATTTCAGATCTAGGAAAATGCGTTTGCCATATTCGCCCTTTAGTTCATTAGCGAGTGCAAGGCCTCCTGAAGTTAACATTCCCAAGCCAATTTTATAAAATGATACAGCTGTATCTAGTTGCTTAACTAATTCTAATCCAGCAATTACATTTTGGACGTCTAACGCAACAATTAGTCTATCATCTGGCATTGTCAGTTCTTTCACCTATTAATTAATTTTCCCTTATCTATATGACAAGGAATTTGGTCAACCATTTATGAGTTTATTTAAGTTAAGAGTAATTTAAAACGAGAGTTCTTGAAAATCACGAGGCACCTAACCACATATAAAAGGAGGCCAAAATAGTTCTTGCTTCATTGTAAGGAGATCTGGAATTGGCTGGCGCTTCAAAAGGAGTTTGAGATGAATTTAGAAAAATTCACTGAGCGGTCGCGTGAATTTATACAAGCAGCGCAAGCGGCAGCGCTAGCTGCAGAACATCAGCGAATTTTGCCCCAACATCTTTTAAAAGTTATTCTTGAAGATGAGCAAGATTTTGCAAAAAATTTGCTAAAAAAGATTGGTGTAGACTCGCACAAAATATTGGTAGAAATAGATCTATTGCTCGGTAAAGTTCCAAAAATTAAATCTGAAAATTCACAAATGTTCTTTGATACGCAGACTTTGCGTGTTTTAGAACAGTCACAAGCACTTGCCAAAAAAAATGCTGATAAATTCGTATCCTTGGAACGGATATTGTGTGCCCTAGCAACCGTAAAATCAGATGTAAAAAATATTTTGGATAGATCAGGTGTTTCAATGACAGCCTTGGAAATGGCGATCTCTGACTTGAGAAAAGGCCGTACTGTTGAAAGTGCAAATGCTGAAGATAGTTTCGAGGCTTTAAAAAAATATACGACAGATCTCACTCAAGCCGCCAAAGACGGTAAAATAGATCCGATCATTGGTCGAGATGATGAAATTAGACGTTCAATGCAGGTTTTAAGCCGGCGTACTAAGAATAATCCAGTCTTAATCGGGGACCCTGGTGTTGGCAAGACAGCGATAGCAGAGGGAATGGCCCTAAGAATAATAAATGGTGACGTGCCAGAAAGTTTAAAAAATAAAAAGCTTTTAGCTCTGGATATGGGAGCTTTGATAGCAGGTGCAAAATTTAGAGGAGAGTTTGAAGAGCGTTTAAAAGGCATCCTAAGTGAGATGTCAGCTTCATTAGGCGAGGTGATACTTTTTGTAGACGAAATGCATATGTTAGTTGGCGCTGGGAAAACCGATGGAGCCATGGATGCGGCGAATTTGATTAAGCCTGCTTTAGCACGAGGCGAATTGCATTGTATAGGGGCAACTACCCTTGATGAGTATCGTAAGTATGTAGAGAAAGATGCAGCTTTGGCGCGTCGTTTCCAACCAGTTATTGTCGCTGAGCCTACGGTTGAGGATACGATATCGATTTTGCGTGGGATCAAGGAAAAGTATGAACTTCACCATGGGGTTAGAATTACTGATAGTTCTTTGGTGGCTGCGGCCACGCTATCGAATAGATATATTACCGATAGGTTTCTCCCTGATAAAGCGATTGATTTAGTAGATGAGGCTGCAAGTCGTTTGAGGATGGAAGTTGATAGTAAACCCGAAGATCTAGATGCGCTTGACCGAGAAATAATGCAAAAGCAAATAGAAATCGAAGCCCTTAGATTGGAAAGTGATAAGGCGTCAACTGAAAGGCTGACACGGCTTGAAGAATCTCTTGGTAAATTACAAGAGAATAGCTCTGTTTTGACTGCCCAATGGCAAGCAGAGCGAGATAACTTGGCCAATGCAAGGGTAATCAAGGAAAAATTAGAAACTGCGAGAGCGGAGCTGGATGCTGCAAAGCGAGATGGAAATCTCGCAAAGGCTGGTGAGCTGTCGTATGGAGTTATACCTCAACTTGAAAAAGAATTGAATCTGGTTGAAGTCGAAGACGGTGGGGGCGAAATTATAAAGGAGGCTGTAGCCCTAGAGCAAATTGCTCAAGTTGTTGAGCGTTGGACTGGCGTACCAACATCTAAAATGCTTGAAGGTGAGAGAGAGAAGTTACTTAAAATGGAAGATCATCTCGAGGCTAGAGTTGTTGGGCAGGAAGAAGCTGTTCATGCTCTGGCTAATGCAGTGAGACGAGCAAGAGCTGGCCTAAATGACGAAAAGCAACCATTAGGTTCTTTTTTGTTTTTAGGACCTACTGGTGTTGGAAAAACAGAATTAACGAAAGCCATAGCAGAATTTTTGTTTGATGATGATAATGCCATGGTGCGCATTGATATGTCAGAGTATATGGAAAAACATTCAGTATCTAGATTGATTGGCGCGCCTCCTGGATATGTTGGTTACGATGAGGGAGGTGTGTTAACTGAGGCTGTTCGGCGGAGGCCATACCAAGTAGTCCTTTTTGATGAGGTGGAAAAGGCACATCCAGATGTTTTTAATATTCTCCTTCAAGTATTAGACGACGGTATCTTGACCGATGGCCACGGGAGAGTTGTTGATTTCAAACAGACAATAATTATCCTTACATCGAACTTAGGCGCACAAGCTCTGAGCGATCCAAAAACTCTTCAAAACATTGAAATTGCAAAAGCAAACGTGATGGACGCGGTGCGATCCCATTTTAAACCTGAGTTTATAAACAGGCTTGATGAAACTATCATTTTCAATCGGTTGTCAAAAGAGCACATGTCTAGAATTGTGGATATTCAACTTAAAATACTTCACGATCGTATTTCCTCTCTTAATTTAAAAATTGAGTTAGGGGCGGGGGCAAGAGATTGGATTGCTCAGCAGGGGTACGATCCAATATATGGCGCAAGACCCTTAAAACGCGTTATTCAGACCTACTTACAAAACCCAATAGCTGAGTTGATCCTTGCAGGGAAGATTTCGGAAGGTAAGGTGATCGAGGTTACTAATGGTCCTGAAGGATTGCTCATAGGTGAGTACGCATCTTCTAGACAGAATGTAAAACCTGATTCAGTGGTTCTTCATTGATTTTTGAGATTTTACAAAATGTTAGATTAGTAATTTAACTGGTTTAGCTAATGTTTTTATGGTAAATTATTGTTGAAATTTTACTGCATCAGCAAAATTAAGCAGATTTTTAATTAAAAATTGCTTTTTTGCTAAATTAGGGCTTGCGACTCTAATTCATTGTGTCTAGAAGCCCCTTCACTGGGTGTTTTTAACGATACATTTGGTCGCTCTAAATAGAGTTATAATTTTTAGAGCGTAAAATCTAGATTTGAGGAGCGGTTTGGTGCCTAGTTATGTTGGCGCAATCGTTTTTTTTGTCTGGAACGATATTTGACATTGATGGAACACTGAAGAGATATGCGGGCAGTTTGGTTCGTTGATCGATGGATCAGCCTTTGCATATCGCGCTACTAGGATTTAATCCGATAATGTAGTGTCAGCTTCACTGTTTGTCGGCTTTCGGTATCTTTTGATACTGATGCAACAAACAGTTTTGATTGGTTTGAACAGCCAATCAAGTGATGTGCAGAGGTTCGAACGTCAAGGATAGCATAGTGATATGCTTTCAACTTGAGAGTTTGATCCTGGCTCAGAACGAACGCTGGCGGCAGGCCTTATACATGCAAGTCGAGCGCATCCTTCGGGATGAGCGGCGGACGGGTGAGTAACGCGTGGGAATGTGCCCTTCTCTACGGAAT